>NZ_JCACKR010000126.1:0-30173 GCF_059505485.1 Stenomitos rutilans | reverse complement strand
ACTGCTAAGCCGCAATCACTATGATTTCCGGTTTTATTGAATCCATAATCCTTAGCCACTCCACCAATTTCCGTGTATGCCTCGTGTGTCAACTGCCCTTGTCTTGGCTTTGCCCACAGTTGCGTCAGGGCAACCTCCAGCAATGGCAAATTTCCGGGTTCCTGTCCTACCTCATCCAGAATGCGATCAACCAGTCCTGCTTCTAGCTGCACAACCTTTTTTGTCGCTGGTCGTTCGATCGCCGATCGCAACTCCTCCCGATTCATCGGACCCAGCTTTAAATCTGCCTCATGCAGCGCATCCGCCAGCGGACGATAGGCATACGCCTGCCCACAAAAATCAGCCCGCAACGTCAAAACGATCTTTAGCCCCGGTACATCCTTCACGCCTGCCAGCAGTACATCCAGCAACGGTTGGCGTTCCTCTTCCGCACAGAGCGTAAACAACTCCTCAAACTGGTCAATCACCAACAGCAAGCAGCGGGTCGTCGGAGTTTGCCGGAGCATCTCTGCCACCACATCCTGCAATGTCACCGTCCCGTCTTGCAGTGCCTTCGCTCGTTGACTCAGCAACACCAGCGGATCAACATTCGGTTCGGGAGCCTTCAGTGAGAGTAATGCTGCCGCCAAATTGTGGAACGATCGCTTATCGGGATAGCCAGGTCGCAGCTTACAGATCAACCAACCCGTCTCTTGAGCCAATTGCGGCAACAGCCCAGCAAACACCAGCGAAGACTTCCCACTGCCAGAAGCCCCCACCACAGCCACCAATGGCTTAGTTTTCACCGCATTCACCAGCCCCTGCCGAACGCCCCCATCCTCCCGCACGACATCCTCAATAAACGCCTCTCGTCCAAAGAAAAACTCTGCATTCTCTTCCTGAAACGCAGACAACCCTTGATAGGGGCAGGGCGGCATTTCGCCAAAGTCAGCAATTTCCTGATCCGCATTCACATCAGTCTTGGACGATTGCGCCTGAAGCAACTCAGCAATTTGGCTTCGCATCGCCAGCAATAATGCCTCAAAAGCCTGCTCTGTCCAACCGTTGTAAATGCGATCGCCAATCTGAAGATCGCCCCCTGCCACCTCCTGGATGTGGAGGTCGTACTGGGCAAGCTTCTGCAAAACCTCGCGACGACGACCCCCATGCAAAATCTCACGGAGCGCTGCGAGGTTTTCCTCAGCCTGCTGTCCGTCCTCAATCTGCTGCAAGATGGCATCGGGGTCGTCACCTTGGGACATATTAGTGTTTTAGCAGAGAATTAGGCACAATCTCCATCGAACAACAAGCACCACAGACAAAGTTCGTGGAGTCAGCAAGGCAAACAAGTCTACAAGTCTGAATTCCAGAAAAGAGATGGCGATCGTTGGGTTGGTTTCTTTATGTATGGTGGGCGATCAATTCCATGCTTTTGGCTCAACGAGCAGTTCGAAAGAATTTGATGGCATAGCAGGTAGGCGATAGATCACTCAATCGCGAAAAAAGAAAAGTAATTCAAGTCTCCAAATCTAACCGCTGTTTATATCTACTCAATTGTTTCAGACTTACGCAATCCCCAAGCACTGACCTGCTGATTCATGCTGCTTGATTGTACCGCTTTGATCGCCTCATATAGGCATGATGCTCGTGCAGGTAGGAGGCATATTGAATGGGGTTTGAGTTTTCTGCAGCTCGGTCTACACGAACTGTCTCGTCCTTGCTACGAGCGATTGCCTCTACCCCAACTCCGGACACTTGCAAACACAATCCACCTCAGCTTGTGCTTCTCTGCGTAAAGGAGAGGTTTTAGCCCGCCGGGTTGAATTTTCCAATACGGCAGCTTCTCATAATAAGACTGCCTAAGAGGGTGTTTGAAAAGTCAGCAGAGACGTAAAAAAGCTCACTCAGTGTAAGCTGCGAATTGTACAATACAGCGCTGAGAGAGCATCATGAGTAAAGCTTACCCCAGTAATCTGACCCACGCCCAATTTGAACTGCTCAGTGACCTAATTCCAGAGGCAAAACCGGGCGGGCGACCCCGGAGTGTGGATATGTGGGAAGTGCTCAACGCCATATTCTATATCCTGGTCGAGGGCGTGCGGTGGCGAGCCTTACCTGGGGATTTCCCTGCCTGGCAAACCGTGTACACCTACTTTCGTAACTGGCGCAAAGATGGAACGTGGGTGCAGATTCATGCTCAAGTGCGGCCTTGGACGCGAATGGCACAAGAGCGTCCCCGCAGTCCATCAGAAGCGATCATTGACAGTCAAAGTGTCAAGAGTGCAGCAGGCGTGAGCCAGTCGGTGGGCTTTGATGGGGGCAAACAAATCAAAGGGCGCAAGCGGTTTATGACGGTCGATACGCTGGGCTTAGTGCTGCGAGTGTTGGTGACAGCCGCCAATGTGGGAGAACAAACGGGCGGCAAACAAGTGCTCAACCAGGTCAAACAGATGGACAAGGACGTGGCTCGCCTGCAGACGATTTGGACGGATGGCGGCTTTGGGGGTGCCCCTTTTCTGAGGTGGGTGATGGATGTGTGTCGATGGGTTGTGCAGGTGGTTCTACGCCCTGAACAAACGAAAGGGTTTGCATTGCTCAAGAAACGGTGGGTGGTGGAGCGGACTTTTGGTTGGCTGATGCACTCTCGGCGATTGGTCAGAGACTATGAGTTGTTGCCCGAAACCTCAGAGACGTTTATCTACCTGGCTATGATCCGTATTATGGTCAGGCGGTTGGCATAAAAGCTGACCCCTCACTCCTTTTCAAACACCCTCTTAGACCTCTGCACCGCTACGGTAGTAAACATAGTCTCTAAATTAAATATAGATATAGAAATCAACTGAAAATTCGACCAGATGGCATAGGAAAAGTATTTCTATTAATCCTATAGCAGGTAGCAATTCAAAAGCTCAAAGATATTAATTTACCTAACGTCTGTTAGGTAAACTTAGGTGTATTTAGAATGCACTATAGAAGCGATTTTAGAGCCAGTTATAATCGTATTAGCACAACAATTTTCATACCTATCATGATGCATTCAAAAGTTCCCTCGTCATTACTTGAAGCCCTGGAATTCTTTAAAGAGACAGAGCAAGTTAAAGCCAATCCAAAGCTATTTGGAAACCTCAAGACGGCCCTAAGACGGTATGTGATTTCGGGCTACAAGCATTTGTCTGACTATCAGGTTGGCACTCTTAATCTTTGCCGAAGCCTGATGGAAATTAGCATTAAACAATTCAGAGAAGCTGAAACACATTTCAACGCTTCAGCCATTGCGATCGGTACCCATCCAGGCACACTTGCCAATTATCGATCGGCTCTTAATCGCTTCATCAAGTGGATGCAAGAGCAAGACTGGTATCACGAAGCAGCAGGAACCTACGATGGCAAATATGCACCTCGAATGGGCAAGCTAGGCTTTGACCTTACTAAGCAAAGAAAAGGTCGAAGGCAGTATTCTGCCAAACCCTATGCCCTTAAAGAATCAGATTTGGCTCCCGGGTTGGTCACGCAATTGGATAAATTCTACCGATTCTTGACCGCTGCCGAAATTCCTAAACGGCAGGATCCGCCTGTTCGAGATAGTACTGCAAAACCCTATAGATACCACATTCTCTGCTTTTTAGGATGGCTACATCATGTCGAAGAATGGCCGCCTAATGAGCTTAAAATTGAACTGATTGCAGATCGTGAGTGGCTTGATGAATTTATCGCTTGGGGCATCAACGATCGAGGTAACAGCTATGGTTGGGCGATCTTATTTGGTGCCACTGCTCTCAACGTTGCGAAATGGCAGCATTACCGAAGATCCCAAGTCACCAAATACAAGGACATTAAGGAAGTTGAAGCCATTCGAGCGCTACTGAATGAACTCTCACAGAAGCACAGAAAAGAGCCTCGACGGACAACTTCAAAAGAGGCGCTTGAAGAGAAGCTTATTACTTTAGAGCAGTGTATTGAGGTTACCCGTTACCTAAGGCGGTGTTGTGCTCCTAGAAGAAGCAGATTTGAACGGACAGGTAACAGTAGTCCATTGCAGGTCCAAAACGTCCTGAAACAGCCATAATGCAGAATTGGCAACGATATCTGCTGATCGCAATTCTGACTTATTGCCCTGTTCGGCAACGCGAACTCAGAGAACTAGAGCTGGGACGAACTCTGTTTAGAGAGATCGATGGCTACGTCATTAAACTTAAACCAGAAGATCACAAGACAGGAAGCAAAACAGGGAGGGAGAGAGAATTTCGTCTTCCTCCAATACTGACCGATGATTTAGATGAATGGTTGAATACTTGGCGACCAAAGGTGCAGACTAATCACAAGCGGGTTTTCCTCAGGCTCAATCTCCGCAGGATGGAAAACTTTGGTGAGCCCTACGAAGGCTCGAAGTTAGGAGAGATCATTGTTCGTACAATGTACACAGCTACAGGTCACCTATTTGGCGAGCCGAAACGAACCTCTCCTCATGATTTTCGACGAATTGCAATTACCTGGCAGCGCAAGTATGGAAGTCGTGATCAAGACGAAGCCCTGGCTGAAATGATGGGACATTCAGTTAGAGAAGCCGATCGCACCTACAGCCAGTTAACAAGCCGAGAAAAAACCGACAAAGCAGTCAAGTGGTGGAAACACAATACGCAACTCTAGTAAGCTGTGTTTGGGAAATCCTTCTCAAAACTGCTTACTTAAAAAAACTCGCCTCCTCAGTAATCGGGGAGGCGAGTTCAGATTTAGGTCTTACGTCCGTTTGCTGAGCTAGCTGCTAGATAATGTTCAATTGCCTGCTGATGGGCTCGAGGATTTCCACGGTTTCGAAGCCAATCTACCAAAAGCCTTGCGTTATAACGTATAGCTTTTGAATTAATTCGAACCCAATGAATATCTTCGATAAGTAAACCACTGAGCCTGTATTTTTTAAGTGTTTCGGGACTAAGTCCCGTTAATTGGGAGGCTCCCCACTTATCAACGAACTCAGCTGTTTGTTGATAATCTAAATCGTACTTGCGTCGGATCGGTCTCGATCGCCTCTTTACTCTTGCCTTCGTGCTATTTTGAGTTGCCGCTGAAAATCTTGCTTCTTTAGCCTTCGCCTTGGCTAGTACGTCAAAATTGCTCATAGAGCCTTTCCAAATGAGGGATGGATAGGCTTCCTCTTTTTACTCAGTTGTTAAACGGAGTTTACTCAAGGCTTTCTGCTTTATAAGGCGCAGGCTGACCTGATCTTAAAGTACCCAACAATAACTAAATCGAATACGCTCCTGAAAATACTAAAACTCAGGCACGAACAGATCCCGTTTGTTCCCCGCATAGTGCTTGTAAATTACCTCTGGGGAATTACCGACTAAACGGGCAACATCCTTCGCGTCTAACCCATGCTCTAAAGCCAAGGTGATGAATGTGTGTCTAGTCTGGTAGCATTTCCTGTACTCAATACCCATTTTTTCCAGTACAGGACGCCAGATCCGATTGCGGAAGTTGTTTGAATCGATCCACTTACCGGTTGGACTTGGGAAGATCAGCCTTTCTGGTTGACAGTCTTCTGGCCTAATTGACTCCAAAAATTGCCTTAACTTAACATTACAAGGGAATTTACGTCGTTCTTGAGTTTTCAGCCCTGTTTTGCAGACAGCGCCATTCTCTGATTCAACTACGGCCTGCTTAAATAAGACAAACCTGAAGTCGGCAGCGATATGTTTCCATTGCAGAGCTACAGCTTCAGAGGGTCTGCATCCTGTATTAAACAGGAAGAAGATATAAGGGTAGTAGTAAGAATGCTTAACGCGAGAAAACTTTGGGCAGGCTGTGTTCTTCTCGAAAGCTTCAAGAATCGTATCCCTCTCTTCAGCCGTAAACGGATTGATATCCTCCATTCCACTTCCGCTAGCAGCCTTGGGTAGCTTAATCTCACTCGCCATTCCCTTAAAGGGGTTCTCACTGATCAAGCCAGCCTTAATTGCTCAATCACAGCAGGCAGACAAGCGAACGATAAATCGTTTGGCAGAGTTAAGTGGAACGTTTTGGAGTACATGGTCCCTGATTTCAACCGCCTGCTCCAAATCGAGCGTTGGCAGATCTCTCAAGTAGCCAGAGAATGTCCGGTACTGCATTCGCATTGTAGACGGGCTGCATTGAGGACGCTTGTACTCCAAAAATTTCTCCCAGAGCTGGTCAAGCGTTGGCTGCAGCTCTTCTTTCGTTTCTTCAGGAGCATCAGTACTTAGCGATGATTGTGGCTTGTACTTGCCCAAAGTAGAGTCAAAATTTCCAGAGAGAATATCTAACTCAATTTCCTTGGCTCGCTTTTCTGCAAACTTGCGAGTCTGAGGTGTATCAGCAAACCTTAAAGATAAGTAATGTCTTCTACCTGCGTAAGAAAAGACCAGCTGTAAGCGCCCATTTGACGTTTTAATTTGTACCGATCCCTTAGAAGCCTTTCCTTTTTGGGATTTCGCGCCTTTTAAATACATGGGCCAACAGGAGTAAAGAGCGTTTGTACTATAACTCTACCCCAATCCTACCCCAATTTCCGACCTAAGTTACCCCAAAAATACCTAATTTTTACCCCAATGTAATGAACTTAGAAGTTCAAAAGCCAATACCCAAAAGCGCAAATGGCTCTCGCATACTGGCTTTTGGGTGTTTTAATCTACGGGACTGGCGGGATTCGAACCCTCGACCTACCGCTTAGGAGGCGGTCGCTCTATCCTGCTGAGCTACAGCCCCAGGTACAGGGTGATTATAGCAAGTCTCGATCGCGTGCAGTTGCTTTGACTTTTCTAAGTGAGAACAGGTGCAATGGAATTTACTGCGACAGCGGCTTTAGCTGAGTCACCTTGAGTTTAAAGTTGCCGCCAGCCAACTCACCAAAGGCACGAACACGAATGAAATAGATACCTGTTTTAGTGATGCGAGTAAATAGGAGCGAATTCGTACTACCGTCCGGGCCATCGTCGTTTTCAGCCACCGTAGAGCCATCGCTGCCGATGAGAGCCACGATCGAATCAAAGTTCTCAGAGGTCAGGTCGATCGAAAGTTGATCGCCTTCTTTAAGCTGCAACACGTAGTCGCGGGCAAAGCCACCTTGCCCGGTAGGCAAATCTTTATCAGTCAGCTTGTCTGTTATTGCCTTGCCAGACGTGATAGGAACTGGCTTATAGAAAACGGTTTGGGCATTCATCGCCAGCGCATTCAGATCCACTGTCAAAAGCGTCAGCGGCACAAGCAAAAGACGAAGCCCAATGGTCAAACAGTCATTCATGAATGCGATGGTGTAGGTAGCAAGATTCAAGCTCGTGAATATTATGGCTCAGTGCTGCTTGAGCAACGCAGATTGTAGAGGGAAGTTTTAGGGTAAGGCGGAAGTAAAGGGATGAAAGGCTAAAGGATGAGGGATGAGCGGTCAGCTTTTAGCCTTTAGCTGTACTGGCACGGGAGGTTGTTCCCCTCAATTGATTAAGGTGGAGAGAGACGCAAGCCTACCGTAAGGCCATAACATTGCACGTTAACGCCGCTCTAACGCTTAGGCAGCGCTGAGAAATTCAACGCCGCTACAGTCGCACGCTCAGGGGCAGCGCCGTCCAACGATGAGCGACCGCATCAGGGCTTTCGAATTAAACTCTTACGCGTCCTGGCTTCGTCACTAGCCCTTCCAGGCGGCAACGCGCATATGAGCTTGATGCCATTGCCGCATGCAAACAACCTCCTGTGCTAATACACCTACACCCTATACCCCAACCCCTATACCCCTTTCTGCAACCTACTCATTCTGCGCGGTCTGCGTTGGAAAGGCTCCGGGACGTACCGCCAGGGTTTGAGTTTGTCCGTTGCGCTTCAATTCAACCTGAAGGTTGCCACCAACAGAGCTTCTTTCAACGGCTTGCTGCACATCCTCTGCGGTTTTAACCAGCTGCCCGTTGATTTTTTGAATCACATCACCCGGTTTGAGTCCGGCTTGGGCGGCGGGTGAGCCACGCATCACTTGATACACCAATATCCCACTTTCTTCCTTCACACTGACACCGGCTTCAGGATCGCTATTGATTTGCTTCTTGAGTTCGGGTGTCAGCGTGGTCATGCGGATGCCCAGGTAGGGATGGCTGGCTTTACCTGTGGCGATGAGCTGGCTCGAAATTTGCTGCGCTGTATTGATGGGAATGGCAAAGCCTAGTCCCTGCGCGCCTCCAATAATGGCTGTGTTCATGCCGATGACTTCGCCACGCTGGTTGAGCAGTGGGCCGCCGGAGTTGCCAGGATTGATGGCCGCATCGGTTTGGATAAAGCTAACGCGCTTGTCAGGAGCTTTTACCTGGGCACTGGAGCGTCCAGTGGCGCTGATAATGCCAACGGTAACGGTGTTGTCTAGCCCAAGGGGGTTACCGATCGCGATCGCCCATTCACCGGGTTTGAGTTGTTCTGAGTTACCCAGGTTAACCGTTGGCAATCCGCTTGCCTCTACTTTGACGACGGCCACATCTGTGAGAGGATCGGCACCTAAGACCTTGCCTTTAAATTCACGCTGATCTTTTAAAGTCACAGTTACAGTATCGGCACCATCCACCACGTGCGCATTGGTTAGAATCAACCCATCGGCTTTAATGATGAACCCAGATCCTGTACCACGTTCTACCCGCGTTGCAGGGCCTGTTGGGATATCGCCAAAAAATTGCCGGAAGAAAGGGTCATTGAAAATTTCTGGTCGGCGAGTTTTGACCGTCCGAGACGAGTTGATACGAACCACCGCAGGCCCCACCCGTTCGACCGCATTCACAATAAAGTTAGGGTCGCTAGACGACAAAATTGCACCACTCCGGTTGGGAGCCTGCGCGATCGACGACGCTGGTGTGGAAGGACTGACCGTTTGCGCGATCGCCGCCTGCGTCGAAGCCTCGTTGGATGACAACCAGTGATCACCCAGCATCACTGTCCCTGCACCGAAGAGCGGCAGTAACAAGAGAACCGCTCGCTTTTTCCAGACGGGCTTGCGTGTGTTGCTTTGTTTATCAGTAAAAGTGTTCATTGTTGTACTGTCCAATGGTTCGCGAGTGTAAAAAGTATGTTGAGTCCAACGCTATGCAATTGATCACCCTGCTGCGTCTTGGCTCTTAATGGCTAGGGGCCGACTGTTGAGAGCCATCAATGACTTCACCCTTACGCTCATCCTACCGTATCCAAAATCTAGAGCAGGTATGTGACGTTGCAGTCGCAATCGCATCCCGGTTGAATGAAGCCTGATAGGCAAGCAGCTTCACGACTTGTGGGCAGACGCTAGGCGCAAAAAGGCTACAGGAGAAGGACGCTCAAGGGCAATGCTTTGCTCCCAAACGGGCAAAAACTTTGTCATTTTAAGTTCACGCTGAAAACATGCGATCGACAAGTCGAGTTGATAGTTTCTAATCACAGGTGAATGAACTGTTAAGGGCAGACAGCTAGAAACTTGCTTCAATAATCCTGATAGTTCCGTTGCGATCGCATGATGATTGTCCGGTGCTTACCAGGTGAATGTAACGCTGGTCTAGGCTGTCTGGCCTTTTTTTACGTTTTCTCACGTAGAATGCTCGGATTTGTTGCGGTGGAAGGTTTGAGGCGCGATCACCTTTAACGATCAGGTGTTGTGGCTGTTTCGGCTTGGATAGAGTGAGCTGTGTGACGCTCGTTTGACCGCAGAGACGCAGAGAGCACAGAGGAGGTTCTTGGCGTGTTCGAGGTGATGGTTTGATGTTTTGCCGTCTAACCCTTTGCCTGCTCCAAGATTTTTTGTGCCACCGCTTCTGGTACAGGCATCACTGAGAGACGATTGCCTTGGCGCACCACCCAGAGATCATCGGAGCTGAAGGTTTCGCGGAGCGTCTCTAGCGTGATGATCTCCGGGAAGGTTTCGACAAATTCAACGGCGACGGTTTGCCAGCGCGGTGATTCCCTGGTTGCTTTGGGGTCGTAGTAGTTGCTGTTGGCATCAAACTGGGTAGGGTCGTCAAGATTGGTTTCGGCTACCTTCATTAGCCCAGCAATACCAGGTGGCGTGGTGTTGGAGTGATAGAAAAACACCAGTTCACCGAGTGTCATTGATCGCAAAAAGTTTCGCGCCTGATAATTGCGCACGCCATCCCAAACAGTGGTGCGATCGCGCTTCAGGTCTTCAATACCATACACATCCGGCTCCGATTTCATTAACCAATATTTCATGCCGGGTCTCTTTGTACGACTTCTTTTTGCGTGATCAATGTTTCCACGACACGTACCAGGCGATCAACCGTTTCTGCTTGCTGCCTGGACGTTTTTGCCTGCTTATTAACGGTTTTCGCTTGCTGTTTCGTTGCTTTGGAAAGCTCTTTCACGCTCTCCTTGACTGTTTGGGATAGCTCCTGAACCGACTCCGACTGCTTCTGCACCATCTCAAATTGCTGCTGGATCATCTCATACCAATTTGAATTGAAAATGCGACACATCCTGTAGGGGCAAAGCATTGCCTTGCCCCTACCCACCGATTGATCTATAGCCGTCATTCTTTAAATCGGTATCAGACTGCTGCTGCACGACAGCCTTAATTTCAGTCAAATCGGCTCTAAACTCCAGCGTGCTTTGCTTCATACTGAGCCGAAACTCGGTGATGCCTTCCGTCAGTTTGCCAACCTGATCAATCAGCACATCCATTTTGGGGCTAAGGTTGCCGTTAGAAGCATGGGTCATAGCGTCATTGTCGCTGATATTCGTCAGTGGAGGGATTCTAGCACACGGCTGATCCTGCCACGTTAGTAGCGAATCCGGGGATCGATGTAAGCGTTGAGAATGTCAATGAGGATGCTGACCAACGCGACGATCGCCGCGAAAAAGACGACAATGCCCTGCACGGTTGGATAATCCCGCTGCGAGATGGCACGATACAGGCGATTTGCCAATCCAGGCCACGAGAACGTCACCTCGGTCAAAATGGCACCCCCCAAAAGTGCGGCAAACGTGAGACCAAGAATCGTGATGACCGGAATCATGGCGTTCTTGAGTGCATGAGCAACCAGAATCCGTCGTTCGGGAATGCCTCTCGCTCTTGCCGCCTCTACATAATCTGACTTTAAGGTTTGCTTGAGGTTAACCCGCACAATGCGTTCAAAAATGCCGCTAATGAGAATGCCCAGCGTCAAACAGGGTAGCGACAGATAATACAGCGCCATGACAAACTGGGTCAGGTTGCCTGCCAGAAGACTATCGATCGTGTACAGCCCAGTCAACCCTTCTGGCGCAGGAATGGTGACGGGAAAGCGCGTCCCTAACGGAAACCAGCCCAACTGAACTGAGAAGATGAGCTGGAGCAGCATGCCCAACCAGAACAACGGAATCGAATACGTAAGAATACCAAATAGCCTGCCGCCCACATCAAATGGGGAGTTGGGACGAGAGGCCGAAAGAATCCCCACGCCGATGCCCACAACGAGGGCGATCGCCATGCTAAACACGGCCAGTTCCATCGTTGCCGGAAAAAACTTGAGAATAATCTCCCACACTGATTGCCCCTGACTCACCAGTGATTGACCCAGATCCAAATGCAGCAGCTTCCACAAGTAGTCAACATACTGCTCAAGCAGTGGTTTGCCTAAGCCCAGTTGGTTTCGCAGTTCGTCTTTGGCTGCCTGTGGCGCACGTGGCCCCAGTAGCGCATCAACCGGATCACCAGGGGTCGACCGCAACAGCAGAAACACCGCTGTTGTAATTACCCACAGCATTAAGGGGGCGAGGAGCAAACGAGCCAGGATGTAGTACCGGAGGGAGCTAGAGCGAGACATGGAAGTAGGGAGTAGTGAGTGGGGCTAAAGGCGTTAGTTCGCTTTTCTACATTAGTTTGCTTTTCTACAAAGAAATAAACGTTTGGTTCAAGGTAGCGTCATGCTTTGCTATACAACCATCCTATGGGTTGTTGCTACAGTGCTGACAGCACTCAGAATGGTATGTTCATTCAAACTCTTATCGTCAACCCTATCTTGTCGCGCTATGGATACTACAAGCCACTTGCTGAACCCACTCAAAGCCCCTGGATGGCTGCAACAATTACAGTGGGTTGGTGATCCGGTTGGGTATATGGAAGCGGCGGCCCGACAGCATCCCGACCTTTTTACGGCTAAAGTCGTTGGTTTTGGAGGCACGTTAGTCTTTTTAAACGATCCACGAGCCATTCAAGAACTGCTCACCAACGATCGCAAGACGTTCCTTGCGCTGGGTTGCTCTAATCAGATTCTGTCGCCATTGCTGGGTGATTACTCCATCATCATGCTAGATGGTGATCAACACAAACGGCGCAGACAGTTACTGATGCCGCCCTTTCATGGTGAGCGCATGCGTGCCTTTGGGCAACTCATCTGCCAGCTAACGAATGCCGCGTTCGATCAGCTTCCGCTTAATCGTCCTTTTTCTGCCCGCACAGTCATGCAAGAAATTTCGCTACAGATTATCTTGCAGGTAGTGTTTGGGCTTACGGAGGGCGATCGCTGCCATCAACTCAAGGACTTGTTAGCCTCTTTGCTGGATTTATTTCGATCACCACTCTCTTCTAGCTTTTTGTTTTTCCCCGTCTTACAAAAAGATCTGGGTGCCTGGAGTCCTTGGGGAAAATTTATTCGTGAGCAGCGGCAGATTGATGCACTGATTTATGACGAGATTGCCGAACGCCGCACGAAGGACGATCGCGATCGGATTGATATTCTCTCGATGCTCATGGCGGCACGGGATGAAGCAGGACAGCCGATGACCGACCAGGAACTGCGCGATGAACTCATGACCTTGCTCTTTGCAGGGCACGAAACTACCGCTACAGCCATGTCCTGGGCGCTGTACTGGGTACATCACTTACCTGCTGTGCGCGAAAAACTGCTTCAAGAATTAGCTACCCTTGGACAAAAGCCTGACCCGATGGATGTCTTCCGCTTACCCTACCTCACGGCTATTTGCAACGAAACCCTGCGGATTTATCCCGTCGCCATGCTGGTGTTTCCTAGAATTGTACAAACGCCCGTAACCTTGCTTAATCATCCGCTCCCCCCAAAAACAGCCGTTGTTGGCTGCATCTATCTCCTGCATCACCGAGAAGATCTCTACCCAAACCCAAAGCAATTTCGCCCAGAGCGCTTCCTCGAACGCCAATTCACCCCTTATGAATTTATGGCCTTTGGGGGTGGTGCCCGTCGTTGCATTGGTGAGGCACTCGCCATGTTTGAGATGAAGCTTGTTCTCGCAACCATCCTTTCTCGGTATCAGCTTGCTCTTGCCAACAATCAGCCAGAATATCCCCGACGACGAGGGGTAACGTTGGCTCCTGCTCATGGGGTCAAGATGGTGCTGACAGGGGCGCGATCGCAGCAGGTGGTTCCGCTCGTAGAAGCAACTTGATGGCGCGATCGAGTTGCATTTTCCCTTCTGATCCAGACATTACGGTGTGGGGGAACCCTGTGGCGTGATTAGACCAGGTGTGACTTTACCACCTGTCTTAAATTCTCGCCCATCAGGCATTCTGGCTCCATCAAGCTTTGCATCTGTCAGCGTTGCGCCTCCCATTCTGGCTCGCAGCAGATTTGCTTTTTGTAGGTTGGTGCCAACTAGCGTTGCTCCACGAAGGTTGGCTCCTTCCAGGTTGGCATTGCTCAAATCAGCGCCGCTCAAATCAGCGCCTGTCAAATCGGCCCCGTAGAGGTTGGCCTTGCCCAGCTTCGCACCCTTTAGATCGGCTCCGTTGAGCTTAACCAGTGCCAGGTTTGCTTTTTCCAAATTAGCGTTGGTTAGTAGTGCATACCCCAAATCAGAGCCTTGAAACGCCGTTTCAACCAGATTTGCACCGCTCAAATTAGCTCCCTGGAGGTCATAGCTGTATAAACTGGCTCCAGCAAGATCACAACCCGCACACGCTCGATCATCAATCAACTTCTTCAGATTATCGGGACTTGCGGCAGTGGCAACGGTTGCTAGCGTTAGTGCTAGAGTGCTCAGAATGGCTGGAAGAGTCAGTTTCATGGCAGAGGAGCAGTTTGAAGTGGTGAGGCAAGCGGCGATCGCTTATCCAATGGCCCATCAGCATGAATGGCAAAACAGACGATCGCTATCTCCAGTAAACCGCGATCGGGCTGCATTCATCCGCCTGGTTGTCAAAGTTTGCTCTGCAAGCTGTTTGTAAGGTCAGGGAGCTGAGCCAATCGCTACTTTAGAGAGCTGTAGCTTAATCTTGAAGAATTGGTATTAGACTGCTCTTGACTTGCGATCATCTTGCCGGACACAAAACACCTGAGTTTGTGCTCTGGTTATGTGAGCATGGCATCTTACCCCTTTACACGTCAGGGCTAGAGCATCCTGACGTTTTTCTGAACCCCATCTCTCCGAAACAGCTATAGAGCCATCCTTGTTTTAGTGATTGTGAATTTGGTTCACGTTTACAGAAGGACGGCGGCAACCGTCCTTTTCTTCACTTCTGGTGTTAGAGATTATCAGCTTTGACCCAGCGAATAGTACCAATACTTTTTACTGTGGACGTAGAGACCCTAATGAAAACGTGTCCTTCATTCAGGGGTAAGTTAGTGCCTCTATAATCAGAGCCACTAACTTTAGGACGTGTAGTGATACTTACAAGCCACCTTCCTCCCTGACTTCTCGCTCCTCACACTCAACCTCTAAAAGTGTCGAATGATCGCCTCGGCAAACTCCGAGCACTTCAACGGTGGCTCGACGGGTGGCTCCATCATCCGGGCAAGATCGTAGGTGACTTCGCGGTTAGCGATCGCCGCACTAATCCCCTTCGTAATCAAGTCCGCCGCTTCTTGCCAGCCCATATATTCCAGCATCATGACCCCCGACAGAATGAGGGAACCGGGGTTTACGCGATCGAGTCCGGCGTGTTTGGGTGCGGTACCGTGAGTCGCTTCAAAAACGGCGCATTCGTCGCCAATGTTAGCGCCTGGCCCCATACCCAACCCCCCGACGATCGCGGCGGCGGCATCAGAGAGGTAGTCACCATTCAGGTTCATCGTCGCCAAAATGGAATATTCATCCGGTCGTGTCTGAATCTGCTGAAAGATACTGTCAGCGATGCGATCGTTCACCATCACCTTCTCTTTCCACTGTCCACTGCCGTGCGAGTCCCAAATGGTTTCCAGCACTTCTTTCACTTCCGCACAGATTTTTTCTTTTTTGTCAGCCGTCAGTGCATCGTAGCCGGGGTCGATCTGGCGAGCGTTATCTTCAAGGGAAAGGTCTGGCTTGCGTTCTTTGTTGCCCAAAATCCAGGATTCGCGCTCGGTTACGCATTCATCACGAAATTCAGTCGTTACCAACTCATAGCCCCAATCGCGGAAAGCTCCTTCGGTATACTTCATGATGTTGCCCTTGTGCACCAGCGTGACCATCTGCTTGGCTTTTGGCAGACGTAGCGCATGCTTCATCGCACGACGGACTAGGCGTTGAGAACCTTTCTTGCTAATGGGCTTAATGCCAATGCCTGCATCCAGGGGGATCTGCTTCTTGCCGTGTTCAGGCGTAGAGGGGATGAGGTCTTCGTTGAGGAACTTGATGAGCCGATCAGCCATTTCGCTGCCCTGTTTCCACTCAATGCCGAGATAAATGTCTTCTGTGTTTTCCCGATAGATAATGACATCCAGCTTTTCGGGTGTGCGATGGGGCGAGGGCGTACCCGCGTAGTATTTGCAGGGGCGTACGCAGGCATAGAGGTCAAAAATTTGGCGAAGAGCCACATTGAGCGATCGAATCCCACCGCCGATCGGGGTGGTTAATGGCCCTTTGATTGCCACACCGTACTCTTTAATCGCGGCTAGCGAATCCTCAGGCAAATACTGATAGGTGCCATAAACATCACAAGCCTCATCGCCTACGAAAATTTTGAACCAGCTAATTTGGCGTTTGCCGCCATAAGCTTTTTCTACAGCTGCATCAAAAACTCTCTGGGAGGCGGGCCAGAGGTCAATACCCGTGCCGTCGCCACGAATATAAGGAATGATGGGGGTATCTGGAACACTGGGTTCACCGTTTTGGAAGGTAATTTTGGCTCCCGTAGTGGGGGGAGAAATTTTGTCATAGGTCATGTACAGTCACTCCTATACGTGTGTTGCGGCACTGCATCACCTTCCGGTAATCAACAAACTAACGCGGTACGAGCAGCACCACTCAGCTAATTCATTGTGGTTAGAATAGCCCAATGGCTGAACATGTTTGTAGTGCATCTGACTACCTGTGCGATCGCGGTGATCACGCCGAATTGCTGTGAACGGATGCAGCAACCGGACACCTTCACTCGCAGCGGCTAGTGAGTCTCAAAGTTGTATCCAAAGACTCTCTAAAAAGGATATTGTGAGAAGAAGGGATCACCTTGAATGACAGGGCGATCGAGCACTTGGGACTCAAGTTATTAACAAACGGATAGCACCCACAAATTTTGCTTGTAAATTTTATTGCAATATTGGTTTGTTCAAAAAACTCCGGGAACTCTAAGATAGAAACGAAAGAATAGCTGAACTTTGATCAGCCAATCGGCGTGATTAGACTCGCTTGTACGCCAAAATACATCAACGGTGTCATGACTGTATGGCAGTTCGTCTCCTTAGATGGGCAAACTACTATACAAAACCGTTGTCCGTCGCATTGTCACAGAAAAGTAGACAACCCACCTTAAAGCACCGATTTCCAAGGCTTAACAATGCTTTCAACTGCGTGCCTCTACAATGCTTACCTGAACGATCTATTTCGACGAAACAATGTCTGTCTAGATAGGCCCAGAGCGTTTCTTTTGATGTATCCTGTACTACTGCCATAGGAAACTAGATGAAGAAAGTTCTAGTGGTTGATGATGACGCAACACTTCGGATGGCACTAACACGCTATTTGGAGAAGCGAGGCTACCTGACACAAGATGTAGCGTCAGGCATGGAAGCGCTTCAGCTATTTGAGCAAGACCCTCCAGATTTGGTGGTCTCAGATGTCATGATGCCTGAGATGGATGGGTTTGAATTTTGCCGTCGCCTTCGATCGATTCGCTTAGGGCAGCTTGTACCCTTCATTTTTCTTTCTAGCAAAGGAGAAGTAGAAGATCGGGTGCAGGGGCACTCCATTGGCGCAGATGACTATTTGATTAAACCGTTTGAACCCAGAGAACTGCTGGCAAAAATCGAATCACAGCTGGAGCGATCGCGCCGTATCCATAGCGAAATTGTGTTGCTGATGCAGCGTGAGAGCAGCGGTATAGCGGTAAATGGGCAGGTAGCAACACCACCAAGCCCCCTACCGCTTACCCCTGCCGAAGAAAAGGTGTTTTGGGAGGTGATCCAGGGATTTACCAACAAGCAAATTGGCGATCGCCTGTTTGTCAGCCCTCGCACCGTGCAGACGCATTTAAGCAACATTCTGAGCAAATTACAGTTAGAGAACCGATCGCAGCTCGTTCGCTTTGCCTTTGAGCGGGGGTACAAGCTGCCCATAGAGAGCGTGTCTGGAGACGACTAAATCGCTGTAAGCTAAATACAGAGGGCTAAAGGATAAGGGCTAAACGTTTTTATTCTTCAGCCTTCAGCCTTTAGCCTTTCCCTATGCCTTCTAGCTCCTATACACTCAAGGTACTGCAAGCGTCGATCGCGGCTGACCCACAGCGCTGGCGACCGTTAGTGTTTACAAATGGCTGTTTCGACCTTCTTCATGCAGGGCATGTGCGTTATTTACAGGTTGCGAAAAGCCTCGGTAGAACCCTAGTCGTTGGCGTTAACAGCGATCGCTCGGTGCAGGCTATCAAGCCACAAGCGATCGGCCTGCCGCCTCGACCCATTGTGCCTGAACAGCAGCGGGCAGAGGTACTCGCCGCACTTAGGGCTGTGGATGGGGTCGTGATTTTTGCTGAAACAACGGCCAGTGAATTGATTATGGCCCTTCAACCAGATATCTATGCCAAGGGTGGCGATTACAAGATCGAAACGCTTCCAGAAGCGGCGATCGTGCAGTCCTATGGTGGTCGCGTCGAGTTGATTCAAATCGAAGTGCCCAGCTCTACCTCTGCGATCGTGAACCGTATTCTAACGACCGGCCAAGCGAAGCTTTAAGCGAGTAAGCTTTAAAGACGTGCTTCAGACCTGCTAACGTTAGTATCTAGTGCTTTGTGGACTGGATGGAAGGATGGCTGATTCTACTGGCAATCTTATCGCTGCGCCGTTAAGTGATGATGCAGAGGCAATCGAGTCTCTCTACCTCAAATTGAAAGCGACCCCTGCCAAAAATCAGGTTCAGGCCATTCAAACCCTGGCTACCGCCGATGAAGCAGGACTGGCAGCTCTGATGCGGTTTCTGGTTGACTACCAGTTGTCTGCGGTTTCCACCTCTGAAAATGCCAGCGCTCCAATGGCGGAGAATACGCTGTCCCTGGCGATCGTGGGCACGGCATATCAAGCCTTATATCGCGCAGACTCCCCTGCCACGACGGCATTTCTGCAGACTCAGTTTCCTCAAGGCGTTGTACCGTTGCACTCGGATGCAGGCGTTGATTATGCCCCCTTGCAAAAGCTGCTAGCTGAACAAAAATTTCAATCGGCAGATCAGCTCACCTTACAAAAAATGTGTGAAGCTGTTGGTACGGCTGCTGTGCAACGTAAGTGGCTGTATTTCACAGAGGTCGATCAATTTCCGGCAACCGATTTATATACGTTGAATGCATTGTGGCTAGCACACTCTGAGGGTAAGTTTGGCTTTTCTGTCCAGCGCGAGCTTTGGCTCAGCGTAGGCAAAAACTGGGATCAGCTTTGGTCAAAGATTGGCTGGCGCACAGGTAATGCGTGGACTCGCTATCCGCAAGAATTCACCTGGGATTTAACCGCACCGAAGGGCCACTTGCCGCTATCAAACCAACTCCGTGGAGTCCGAGTCATTGCTTCGTTGCTGGCTCATCCCGCTTGGTCGAAAAGGTGAATTAGTTGTTAGAAGGGTTTATCGTCAGCCGTTAGGAATGAGCCTTAAATGCTATCAAGACCTGACCTTAGAGGTACAGACAGCGCCAAGAATTTTCTCCGCGTCCTCTGTGTCTCTGCGGTCAAGCACCACACGACTTAAAGCCACACCCTTCAGTCGTCAAAACTAGACTTAAATCCTGCCACGACTTTAAGCAACAGGCTAAGACTGATGATCGCGAAACTGCTGTACCACCTGATCAAGTCCAACTGCACGTGAGGCTTTGAAGAGGAGACGATCGCCCGGTTGCACCAGCATTAACAGCCGATCAACGACCGCTTCATGGCTAGAAAAGCATTCTGACGCTAAAGGTGTTGCGCCTGCTGCCATTGCCTTCGCTTCGGCAGGTTCAGCCAGAATGAGCACGCGATCAAGGTGTAGCTCTCTCGCAGCCACTCCAACACGATGGTGGAATTCAGGTGATCGATCTCCTAGCTCTTTCATCGTACCCAGTACAGCAATACGACGTGCTCCGGAGGTCTGGGCGAGCAACTGAAGGGCTGCCAGCATGGATTCCAATCCTGCGTTATAGGTTTCATCCAGCAGCACAACATCGTTAGGCAACTCGTAGCGTTTAGCGCGACCACTGGGTAAATCAATGCTAATGCCCTGCTCCAATGGCGACCAGTCGAGGCCAAGTGCTTTTGCCACAGCGAGAGTTGCCAGATAGTTGAGAGCATTGTGCCGACCACTCAACGGCAGCGGAAATTTCCATGCGTCAACGACCACAGTTTCCAGGTCAAGCACCTGTCCGTGCAGGTCGCCGCCTTCGAGGCCATAAGTAATAGTTTTGCCCTGCCAGACGGTAGCAGCCGTTTCTAACAACAGAGAAAGATCCTGATTGAGAATCGCGGTGCTGGTAGAAGGCATGGTGGCTAAAAGCTCACACTTCGCCTGAGCGATCGCCAATTCAGAGCCTAAGCGTCCGATATGCGCCGTCCCAACGTTTGTAATCACCCCAATATCAGGACAGGCGAGCTGGGTTAGCAGGGCAATCTCGCCCCGCGCGCGCATTCCCATCTCGATTACCGCAAAGTCATGTTCTGAACCTAATTCCAGCAGCGTTTTGGGCACACCAATTTCGTTATTGTAATTAGCCTGCGTTTTGAGCACCGTCCCGTGAAGCGAAAGTACGGCGGCAATAAGTTCTTTGGTCGTGGTTTTGCCAACCGACCCTGTAATCGCGATGATGGGAATGGTGAACTGACTTCGCCACCATTGCCCGATCGCTTGGTACGCCTGCAACGTATCGGCAACGGGCAGGAGGGGAATTTGTAGCCCTTGTCTGGTGGCATCTTGGGCATTAGAGAGGAAGCGCTCGTCTACAATGGCGGCAATCGCCCCCTTTGCGGCAGCTTGCGAGACAAACGCATGACCATCAAAGGTTTCGCCTCGCAGAGCTAAAAAGACTTCGCCTGCCTGAAGGGCGCGAGTGTCTGTCGTTAACCCAGCTGCGATCGATTCCAGCGTTGTAGCTGTTTGGTTCAGCGGTGTAACCTTCAGAACTGCGCTTAGTTGAGCGATCGTTGCACGAAAAGACATGCCAAAAGTGTTGTAGAGAGCCTAGCTGTCATTGAACGGCTAAGCGTAGCCACTTGGCAAGCCTGAGAACCATTGATTTCATTAATCGCAGGCATCAACACCCGCTCCCTCGTCCGCTAACGTATGCACGTGCATGACTACAAACCGCTAGCAGGCTGATCATCTGGCTGCACGTCATCCTTCACAAGCTCCTTCACTTTGCGTGACTCAAGCCAGAGAGGAACTACAATCCAGGCGATCGCAATGAATAGCATCACGAAAGCAAATTGCCCCGCCCACGCAACCATTTTCTCTAACGGTACAAACTGCCCGGCAAAGTACGACAGCGTCACCACGACCGAAGCCCAGGTAAACGCACCCAACGTGTTGTAAACGGTAAACTGCAAGTAAGGCATTTGTACAATGCCAGCTAACGGACTCGCAAACGTGCGCAAAAGGGCAATAAAGCGACCCAGAAAAACAGTTTTAGCAGCGTTTTCACTAAACTGGCGCTTTAGCCCATCTAACCGCTCTTCGCCAACGCGAAAAATGCGCCCCACCTTTAGCAAGAGGGGCCAACCACCGCGTCTGCCGATCCAGTAGCCGACATTGCCCCCGATCACCGCGCCCAGGGCAGCATCGACCAGCACGTACCAATAGTTCAACTGGTCATTACCAGCCAAAAACCCACCAGCCAGAGTCACAGTTTCTCCGGGAATGGGCAACCCTAAACTTTCTAGAAAGATTCCTAAAAAGACTGCCCAATAGCCGTACTGCTGTGCGATTGCTTCAATCTTCTCTACCGAGACAAAATCCAGTGACATGCAATGCGGCTGTAAACGTCATTCTATATCAATCTTGACGCGCTTTCTGGAAATCTGTCAATGACGGTGTTTTAACCCTAAAGAGCCTTAAAGCCCGCTGACTCTGCACACTTGTCTTAAAGCCAAGTATGGCAGCATACCCCATTTGCTGCCCAAACTCAAAAATTGATGAAAGATCGGCTTCAATGACCAAGCTGATGAAGACTTTATGAAGTGATGTCATCTAGACAGGCAGGATAAGCTTAGTTTTCTATATTGAGCAAATAACAGAGGTAAGTAAATAAGCTTAGGCAGAGGCCGCTTTGAGAGACGTTTTCTCAAACTTACCTAAAACGGTTCTGGGCTTAGCAATAAATGATGAGCCGCCAGATGCTTTATTGCCTTTAATCGTTGAAAAGCAGCGCTAAAGGTCTAACTACGTTTTTAATCACTCTACATTGCCAGGTTGTACAGCTATGACACCGGATCATGAGACGCTTGTCCATCAGAAAAAGGTTGTTCGACTTCAGCCGCCGCACCGTCTAGATTTAATGGGAGGTGTTGGTCTCCAGCGACAGATTGCTGCGATCGAACCTGAGCAAGGTAGCTTATGGCTGATTGATATGGCTCATGTGGAGTTTATTGATAGTGCTGGACGGTTAGCGTTAGTCAAAACGCTGAGTTTGGCACAGGCAAATCATTGCCGCCTCCTGATTTGCAACCTTCCTGCGTCGATCAGGATCATCTTTGAGCTAACTCAACTGGATCAGGTTTTTGAGCTGGTTGACAGCAGCACCGCTCTAGCTGGTGTTGGTCTGTCGTTTTCTGAACCGCCACAAACCGCAGCACCGATCGCGGCGTAAAGGAGCTGCATGGCATAGGGGCGATCGTGTTCGTCCAGCTACTTTGCCTTAAGGGCCGCATTGTAGACAGTCTCATTAGCGGCTGCGGATTTAAGCAAGTCCACAATGGGGTTGGGGTAGTCCACACCCATCCTGATGCCAAAGCGCTGCTGCTCTACGGGAAGAAGCTTCCAGGGTTCATGAACCTTGCTGGCGGGAATTTGACTCAGTGCTGGCAGCCAGTGTTTTACATAGCGACCTTCAGGATCGTAGTCTTTCGACTGCTTGAGGATGTTAAAAAACCGGAAGCCACGAGCATCGCTGCCCACGCCAGCGGTGTAGTTCCAGTTGCCCCAATTGCTGCACACGTCATAGTCGAGCAGTAGAGACTCAAACCACTCTGCGCCCATGCGCCAGTCAATGCCTAAATTTTTGGTGAGAAAGCTAGCAACATTCTGCCGTCCCCGATTGGACATAAAGCCTGTGACGGCAAGTTCTTGCATGTTGGCATCGACCAACGGAAAGCCTGTAGTGCCTTCCCGCCAGCGATCGAAACGCTGCCAGTCTTCTTTCCAGGCGATATCAATACCCTGTAAACCCGATCGACGGAAGATGCGATCGCCGTGCTTGGCACAGATGAAGCGAAAATAGTCTCGCCACAACAACTCAAAAATCAGCCAGTACGTTGAGTCGTTCCGCACCCGCTCTGCTTCATACTGCTGCACCTGCTCGTAGAGGTAGCGCGGCGAGAGACATCCTAACGACAGCCAGGGTGAAAATTTAGAGGAGTAGTCGGCTCCTAACATCCCGTTGCGCGTTTCTTTGTAGGTTTTCAGGCGATCGTGCTGCCAAAAGTAGCGGTTCACCCTGGCGAGTCCACTGGTTTCGCCACCTTGAAACACGAAGGCGGCTCGAGCGTCGAGCACAGGCAGTTCTAACTCCAGATCTGCCAGCGTGGGCATTTTCCCCGCTTCGATCTCTGGCAACTGAGGAAGCTGCGTGGGCGATCCAAAAGTTGGATTGACCGTAGATTGTTGCTCTACCTGCTTGCGAAAGTGGGTAAATAGCTCTGGTAGCTGGCTCAACTCAAACGGAAGGTTGTCAGGGTGAAAGAGGGTCTGTCCCCAAAAGGAAGCGTACTCCACGCCCATCAGCTCCAACGCGTGATGCAGCGCTGTTTCAACTTTAGTTTCCTCAGAAGTGACCTCACGGTAATGGTAGACCGCTGTAATTCCAAGTTGCTGCACCAGGTTGGGAATAATCACTTCTGGTAGGCCCTGCTGCATGACGAGATCGCTGTTAATCGCCCGGAGCGATCGACGCAAATCAGCAAGACTCTCTAGCAAAAACTGGGCGCGAAAAGCCCCCGTTTTAGGAAAACCAAAGGATGTCTGCCCAAACTGCCGTGGATCGAAACAATAGAAGGGCAAAAGTTGTGACCCTTCCGTTCGTGCTTGCTCTACTGCCCGGTTCAACGGTTCGTGGTCATGCAGTCTCAGATCATTACGATACCAAATCAGAATCTTTGCTTCAGACATAGATGCGATCGCGGTGCTGTAGACAGGGGATACCAAATTAAATTGAAAACGCGACACATTCTGTAGGAGCAAGGCATTGCCTTACCCCTGTTTAAGGAGGTAAAAGACAAAAGTACAAAAAAGCCTCTACGTAAGCAGAGGCCATGTTCCATCATAAAGGCTTCATTTGCAGTGTACTGCTGCTACCGATTTAACAACAGCCACCGATTATGTGCCTGAGAGTCCTAGTAGGCGCGGCTGGAGAACTGGTAGTACAAGAAGATTGCAATGATTGCGCCAAGAACAGCCACGATAATACCGGGAATGCTGAGGCTAGCACCCGCCAGCGATAACGTACCTGTGGTCAAAAGACTTACCACTGCGCCACCAATAAATGCACCAACGATACCCAAAACCATCGTGGACAGAATGCCACCACCTTGAGCGCCAGGATAGATCGCCTTTGCAATCGCGCCCGCAATCAAACCTAAAACGATCCAAGCAATAATGTTCATTTTTAGCTCCTATAGCTTGATGAATGTGAACGTAACCAATGCGCTTAACTGATCGGCCGACAGCTTACCCTCGACGCTAAAATGACTTGCCTGTAAACGCTCCTTGCAGAGGCTACCCAACGTCTGAAACTAACGAGCGAGTTATACCTAGCTGTGTCGAACCGCAAACCTTAAACTGTAATTTTTCAGAAAAACGGCTAGCCCTATGAAAAGCTCATATAAGATGCGAAAGGCCTATGGATTACCCACTTGACTGACGCTATAGCCGTATCCTAACAATACTCAGTCCGCTAGCTCCAACCGAACTACCGGGAGTAAGATACGACTGTCTAGCGAAAGGAAGAGCCTTTGAGCCGCTATCTACGCCTGCCTGTAGAGAAGGCTTCGACAGCGAAAGGTACGATCGGAAAGATTGGCGCTATTAGGCAACCTCGATCGCAGCTGCATTAATACTCCTGGCTGTAAATTCTGGTTAAAGGCACTACCTCTTCTTGATGATTGCATCAAAAGGTTCTGAACCAAGAGGACTGGGTGTCCAACCATCGATTGTCTTTCGTTTTGCCAGCAACGGTTGAGAATGAACGATCGGCAGACGTAGCACTTCACGATGCAAAACTGCATCGACTTGAGCATACAGTTTGGCTCTAGCAGCTTGATCGCTGGTTTTCCTTGCTTGATCGAGTCGCTGAAAGAGTTGATCGTTTTTCCAATTACCCAAGTCAGCCGTACTATTGGCTCCAAAGTGGTAATAGAGAAAGTTGTCAGGATCGCCATAATCGCCAGTCCAACCCAACATAAACGATTGGTAGCCAGGGGATTTGAGCCGATCAGCCTGATATGCCGCCCAATCTTTCGTTTGCAGCGACACTCGAATACCGATCGCGCTGAGGTCGGCTGCAAATGCCTCTGCAATTGGCTTTGGCGTTGGATAATAGGGGCGAGGTGGGGGATACCACAGATCGAGGTTAAACCCGTTGGGGTAGCCAGCTTCTGCTAGTAGCTGCCTGGCTTTGGTAGGATCAAAAGGATAAGCAACCAACGTTGAGTCTTGCGACCAGGCAAGAGTAGGAGGCGTAAAGTGGGCATCACTTTGCCCTAAGTCACCCCAAAATGCTTTGACGATCGCGGGGCGATTAAGGGCGTAGGCGATCGCTTGCCGCACCCGCACATTAGATAAGGGCTTGTAACCAGGATTGAGTGCCAAAAAGCCAACATTGAAGGATGGACGAAGAACGGTATCCAGATCTGGATCGCTTTCCACCTCTTTCTTCTGGTCTGGAGCAAGGTCTACTGTAAAATCGATTTGCCCCGCTCGTAGTTGTGCCAGCCGTGCTGCTGGATCGGTAATGAACCGAATCACGACCTGATTGACTTTCGGAAACCCAGCGCGCCAGTAAGTGGAATTTTTCTCTAGAACAATGCGATCGCCCGTTCGCCATTCCTTGAACACAAATGGACCTGTCCCCACAGCGAGGGTACTTGGGGTGCCGTAGCGTGCGCCTGCTTTTTTGATCGCTGTTGGGCTGGCAATGCCGAAGAAACCGGAGGCGATCGCATTTGGAAAGCCCGCGAATGGTTGCTTGAGCTTAAATTGCACCGTTGTCGGATCAATTACCGTGACGCTTTGTAGTAGCGAATTTGGGCTACCCTTAAAGCCGCCAAATAAGGCTCCCCAGATTTCGTAGAGCTTACCTGCGTCGCGATAGCCCTGCGGATGCTGAGGGTCCCACCAGCGCTCAACGTTGAACTTTACGGCGTCGGCATCAAAGGCTGTTCCATCGTGGAATTTGATGCCCGCTCGCAGCTTAAACGTCCAGGTTGTACCATCAGCAACCGACCACGCTGTAGCAAGAGATGGCTCTAGATCTGTGGTGCCGGGTTTGAAGGTGATGAGGCGATCGTAGAGTTGGTCTTGCACAATGATGGAATTGCCATCGGTGATGTTGCCTGGTTCAAGATTGACTGGTTGCCCAACCGAGCCATAAACCAGCGCACTCGATGGGGCTGAAGGAGAGGTGCCGCCAGACGTTGATGAAGTTTCCTGGTTGCCGCCTGTGCAGTTTGTCAGCGCGATCGCGCTGACAAACGCAGCGACTAACCACAACGTCCGCCAGCGACGCAATACCATCCATTGCCGCATGTTATTCGTCCTTTTATTTTCCTGCTTGCCGCGCTTGCTTCACCATGTCAATGAGCGTGTGATGAGCATCCTCTGCATCTTGTAAAACGTGATCAAACCCAATGCGGATTGAGGTTGGCGTGCCGTTTAACTGAGTGAGTAAGTCCATACCATTGGCGTCGATCGCGACCATTTCTGCGGCGGTTGCGGCAGTGGCTTCACCAAAGACTTTGGCATAGAGCAAAACTGCTTCTGCATGGTCTTCGTTCATGTGACGACAGATGCGATCGCTAATTTGGGGTGAAAACGATTCAGACATAGTGCGTTGCTTTTGTTTCTACAATTGAGAGCTCAAGGCTAAACATAACGTTCCTGCGACTAAATGACAGGCCACCTAACCAGGCATGTAAGCAATTATCCTAAAAACTGATGTTAAGAACATCTGTCCATTACTTTAAGAATCAGCTTTTTCTACGGATAAAATACTCTGATGTATTTTCAGTCGGGGTGCGATACAGAAAGAGTTCATTGCCACTGGGCAGGCTGTAAATGCGATACACCGCTTCAACAACGGTTAATTGACGCTCACGTGGAATGTTTCGGTTTTCAGGGAAATAACCTCCCCGTCTGACAACGATATAGTTATCAAGAATGGTTGCAGCATCGTCCACGATCGTTTGAAAGGTGGCCCCAGCGAAGTTGGGATCGGTTTGCAAGTCCGCCAGTTTACCGCCAGAAAGTGTGGTAGAACGTGTAGACAGTTCTCTCACTTGATTAAGTAACAGCACGCCACTTCGAGTCTTCGTTTGCGCAACAGTCTGTTGATTGAGGATAACAATCAGGACTACCGCGATCGCACTGCTCGCAAACCAACGAAATCGCATCATTAGATCGGTTCTCCTTACACGCATGCATTCGTTCACAGATTCATTGCCTCACTGTAAACTGATTTCAACTAAATAGGACTTATGCAGAGCGCAGAGAGAGGGACACTGCAAGCGAACGAAAACTCGCTACAGTCAAGGTATGAAAGACTCTGTGATCTCGGCTAGATTACTGTCCATCTTTGCTCGTGAGCCAAGTCAACTCTACCTTGACCAACTTCGCCGACCACAGTGAGCGGTGTTTCTGTGACCAGAGCAATCGGTACCTAGGAGGAGAGACAATCACCTCTCGTTTGGTGTGGGAGAACGTCGCCAGTCAGGTTGTTCAGAGTGCAAGCGGCTGCCGATGTTTGACGATACGGTGCTCGACAAGCAGCACTCCTTGGCGATTGAGTTGGTGCGACGGCAATCTAGTGGCAATGCTCATGGGTCATCAAAGGGATTGGAGTCGTGACTGCCTGTCCCGATCAATCTGACACGCCGTACATGCAATTCGGTAGGATATAAAATTAACGCTTATGTACCTCACATACACCTTATGAAGCCTGCCCTTACGCAACTTGGCAACGATATGTCTCGCCTCACGGGAGTGCGGGCGATCATGAAAGATATCGTGGAAACACTGCGATCGGGCGCAGGCAAAGAATTTATCAATCTGAGCGCGGGCAATCCGCTGATTTTGCCTGAGGTCGAACAACTTTGGCGGGACTGTACTGCTGGCCTGCTTGCAAGCACTGAATATGGCGAAGTTGTTTGTCGTTACGGTGCCAGCCAGGGATATCAACCGCTGATTGATGCAGTGGTCGATGATTTCAATCACCGCTACGGGTTGCACCTCACCGAGCGTAATGTGCTCATCACACCCGGAAGTCAAAGCCTTTATTTCTACGCCGCTAACGCCTTTGGTGGCTATGCCGTTGACGGCACACTGAAAAAAATTGTCTTACCGCTCAGCCCTGACTATACAGGATATGGGGGGGTTACACTCACACCAGAATCGCTGTTTGCCTATAAGCCTGCGCTAGACATTGATGCTGCTGCACATCGCTTCAAATATCGACCCGATTTTGGTCAGCTTGAACTTGGCGACGATACAGGCTGTGTACTGTTTTCCCGTCCCTGCAACCCAACGGGCAATGTGCTCACCGATGATGAGGTGCAGAAAATTGCCGCACTGGCAGCTCCCTACAATGTGCCAGTGCTGATCGATTCTGCCTACGCACCACCGTTTCCAGCGCTCAACTTTACTGAAATGACCCCGCTCTTTGGCGAAAACATTCTGCACTGCATGAGCCTTTCAAAAGCTGGCTTGCCTGGGGAACGCATTGGTATTGCGATCGGCGACGAACAACTCATCCAAGTGCTGGAGTGTTTCCAAACCAACATGTGCATCCATTCTCCCCGCTATGGGCAAGCGATCGCCGCCCGCGCTATCCGTTCTGGTGCGCTGGCAGACATTGCCGCCAACGTGATTCGTCCCTTCTACCAGGCCAAAGTTCGCATTGTTGAAGCCACGCTCGACCAGGCCATGCCAGATGTCTCCTGGTTCCTCCATCGCGGTGAGGGGGCCATTTTCACCTGGCTGTGGCTCAAAGACTTGCCCATGACTGATTGGGAGTTTTACCAGGAATTGAAACAAGTTGGCGTGATTGCAGTGCCCGGTAGCTCGTTCTTCCCTGGCTTGCGCGGCGAGTGGGAACACACCCGTCAATGCCTTCGCATCAGCCTCACAGGGAATGACCAGGAGCTTGAAACCGCGATGAAACGGCTAGCCACCGTCGTCGAGCGTGTGTATCAGCAGTCGGCAAGTCAACAGCAACCAGTGGTGGCAATGTGAGCGATCGCACGTCTGAAAACAAAGAACCCGTCGCACCAGACAGCACTAGGCAAAAAGCAAAAGCTCGCAAGCAAAAGGCAGAAAGCAAGCGGCAAAAAGCAGACGATAAAAAGTCCACACCCCACACCCCACGCTTCACACCCCACACCCCGCACTACCTTCCTATCGGTAAAATCGTCGCGGCTCAAGGCATGAAGGGTGAAGTGCGTGTGTATCCAGAATCAGACTTCCCAGAACGCTTTTTAGATCCAGGAACACGCTGGCTGGTGCGATCGTCCGCCTCATCCCCAGAACCCATTGAGCTAGTGCGTGGACGCTATCTGGATGGCAAAGGGCTGTACGTCGTGCAATTTGCTGGCGTGACCGATCGCACCCAAGCTGAAGCATTGCGAGACTGCTACCTGCTTGTGCCAGAACGCGATCGCCCCCCCTTAGAAGAGGGCGAATTTCATGTGCTGGATTTGATTGGGCTACCAGTCTTTGATCAGGCAACGCAAGCACTGGTTGGTACCGTAAGCAGCATCATCCAGGCGGGCAACGATATCTTAGAAGTACAGCGTGCCGCACAAGTTACAGACAAGAACGCGCCAACGGTGTTAATTCCCTTTGTGAAACCGATCGTGCCTGTCGTTGATTTACAGCAGCGCCGTATCGAAATCACCCCGCCACCAGGATTAATTGAATAATCACGAGAAAAATTCAATGCAGTGTTATGAAGGTGCTGTTAGATGAAGCTGATTCGTATCGATACAAACAGCATCAGAGATTGGCAATCTTTTCACCAAGTATTCAAGAAAACATTTGGGTTCCCAGACTACTACGGAGCAAATGGAAATGCCTGGATTGACTGTATGACATATGTTGATGATGCAGATCTCGGCATGTCACATATCACAGTCGAGAAAGGAGAAATACTCATCCTTGAAGTTCCCGATTCAGAGAAATTTAGAGAAAATTGTCCTGACATCTTTGAGGATTTGACTGCTAACACAGCGTTCGTAAACTGGCGGCGAGTTGAACTTGGCGACCAACCAGTGCTTGCCTTATTGCTTTGCTGATAGCCGTTGCTAGTTAATGGTCAAAGTACCTGAACAGGACTTACGCAAATTCTCTAAAACTAGCCCCCCAGCCCCCAAATTTGGGCAGGGTGGTTTCATACAAGGAAATGAAAAACTTGATGCAGTTGATTCGCC
>NZ_JCACKR010000125.1:0-30645 GCF_059505485.1 Stenomitos rutilans | reverse complement strand
CAAGCGTTTGTGGCACGCACCATTCAAGCGGATATCCAGCAGGCGATCGGGCGGCTACGGGCACATCGCCGACCGGAGGAGTCACTTCAGGTGATTCTGCTCAGTGATTTTGAGTTGAACTGCCCAACGCAACAGGTGCAAGCCGCAATGATTACGCTGGAGGCTGCCAGTCGGGAGGAGCGTCTCTTACTGGCAGCCAAGGCGGCTGTAGAGCAGTTGCGCGTCCAAGGCGAGAAGGTGACGCAAACAGCCATTGCAGCCATGATTGGTTATTCGCAGCAGCGGGTGTCGCAGATCTGGAAGTTACTACTTTTGCTACTAGAGACCTCTGATAGCAAAAGTAGTAAACCAGCCAGTATGCCGCTAAGTGCGTCAGAAGCGGAAGTGATCACTGGGGTGAAACAGGTTGTGAGCAACTTGGTTGCAGACTGTGAGGCGGTGCCACTGCTGGAATCGATCAGTGAGGTGTTCTTGGTGTGGTTGGCACCACATCAGCGGCTCCTGCTGTGGCAGGGGCTGTCGCTTGAGGAGCAAATTCGCGTCCTGGCGTCGTTGCTGCTCACCTTACCGAGTGCGCTGCTGCCTGCCTTGGAGCCGGACAGGGGTAAAGCAGTTAGGCGCGCTGCAGAGTGAGGCGGGGCTGGATGCCGCCCACGCAAAGTGTCGTGGTTAATTGCCCCGCGCCAAACTGTGTGAAAACTAGAGTCAGAAATCAAAAAAGCGCCATTAGAAGCGTTTCAACTGTTCAAAGTCGTACACTTATAGCGTCTCTTCCGAGTCTTCACACAGACTGCCGCGCCGCAGAAGGGCAAGGGTGAAACCTGCAATCTACTGTTGCTAATCCGCCCGCTGTGCAACGAGAGAATAGGGGCTTCAGACGATAGCTCAATAGCGATATAGTCCGATTCTAGACCAATCCTTATTTTGAGCAGCCTGTTTGACAGTTACCGCATCGTTAAGATCCCCAACTTTTTTCACTCTCGTCTCGAGCGGGTTGTGCTGCAACTTTGTATCGGTGTTGGAAGCGGATAAAGCATCGCTAAACCTGAGCGGATCACAGATGCTACCCCAAATCAGACGCTATAAACCATCGGCACGATAAAAGCTCAGTAGTGAATGTTGAAGCTGATTTAAATCCAATCTGATCTCTCGGTCGTATCCAGGGGGAGGGCATTGGAGCTCTGCAACGATTTGGTACTCGCAAACGTAATTCCGTAGTTTCTCGAGCCGGCAACGCTCTGGTCGAGACTGCGCTCGTTTGTGATGTCAAATTGGTAGCACCGTTCATGGGCGATTTGGATACCATAACGCACTCAGTTTTAAGGAACGTTTTTATGCACAAGTTAGCGCCAGCAGTCGCTGTCTCCGTTCTTGCGGTCGGACTGTCCGCCGTACAGGCACAGGCTGTAACGTTTAGCCAGGTTGGTGATACGGGGCAGACGCTGGATACGGCTCAAGTGATTCCGGGTGGCACACAGTCTTTAGATGCCATCACTGGAACGCTTTCGAGCCCAAATGTAGTCAATCTATTTCGCCTTGTGCTGGCGGGTGGTCAGACCTTTTCGGCAACCACAATCAATGCTAATACCTTGATCGAGTTGCCAATCGACCAGCAGTTAGGGTCACCTACAGCGCTGCTTCCCGATCCGCAACTCTTTCTGTTTGATGCGGCCGGTCGAGGTGTTTATGGTAACGATGACAGTTTTGGTACGGCTCAAGCCTCACTGCCATCGGGCAGCTTTTCGCCAGTAGCACCAGGTACCTATTTTCTCGCGATCGCCAGCTCTGGCTACAACCCCATCAGTGCGGGCGGCAGCATTTTTGGCAGCCCAGATGCCAGCGGTATTCTTGCCGCCAATGGTTCAGGGTCAGCCGCACCTCTGACTGGGTTTACGGGTGATGGCACCGCAGGCGGCGACTATCAGATCAGCTTTACGGGCGTGACGGCTAATGCGGCTGGTGTACCAGAGCCAAGCGAAATTGTTGGCACCATTGCAGCTGGTCTCTTATGCATTGGCTATCAGGTGAGAAAGTCACTCAAGCGGCGATCGCCTGTTTGATCGCTTTGCAGAAATAGATCTCTTTGCACCGGAGATAGGGGGGATTGGACAAGCGACAGTCGCGCCCTTTAATGGCTCGCTCTGTCTCAAGTCGCCACTCACTAGCATTCGCATTGATGAATCCGCATCTCAACTCTTTTCAGGAACCTACCACTATGTTGTTAAAGCCCCGACCTTCAAAAGCCAAGACGGCAACAGATTCAAACGCGAAACGCTCTCCCTGGCAGCGTTTTTTAGCAGCGGCACCTGTGCGAATGAGCTTGATGGCGCTGGGTGTAGTTGTAACCGCTGGTGTGGTGACGCAGTATGTGCGATCGTCTGACCATGATGATGGCGAAGTGGACACCAAAGGTCGCAACCTGAACCTGACGGATTTGTACGTCTTTCGTGAGAAAGACCAGAATCCGAGTGCAGCAGACAGCGATCTGATTTTCGTCATGAATACCAATCCGCGATCGCTGGCACGTCAGCAGTATTACTTCAGCACTCGCGCCCGCTACGAATTTAAAGTGACGCGTGACGCCGACAAGGATGCCACACCAACCGGGCAAACTGACGTACTATTGCGCTTTGAGTTTGGTGCGCCCGACAACAACAACCAGCAAGAGATCAGACTGACGACCATCCGTGATGGCAGTACGCAAACAGCCGTGGTCGGTAAAACAACGCCCCTTGCGGCTAATCCTGGCGCAGCGCCAATTGTGAATCAAGTTGCTTTAGGAGGTACAAACCTATCTGTATTTGCCGGCTTGCGGGAAGATCCGTTCTTCTTTGATGTTGAGCAGTACTTTCGGGTACGAGCAGGCGCGGCAGGCACCGGACCCGCCGTAGGCTTCCGCTCACCAGCGACCGCGATCGATTTTGCGAAGGGTTATAACGTCAATGCGATCGCGGTGCGGTTGCCCATCAGCTTCTTGCAAGGTGGTAGCCAAGCCAAAGTGTTTGACGTGTGGGAAACCATCTCGGTTCCTGGCACAAACAGCAAATATACGCAGGTAGAGCAAATGGCTCGTCCTGGCATTAACGAAGCACTTTTACGCACCAACGCGTTGCTGAATGCTTACAACAGCGTTGGACCTGACTTTGTCGCGGCGGCACTGGCAGGTCAACAGCCAGCCGCCAACATTGCGGCACCGATCGTCACTGAAGCTAAGCAAACGCTACTGGCAGTCGGCAACAGCGATGCCCGCGCAAATGCTCTACTGGGAGCGTTTTTACCGGACGTAATGCGGATTGATACGACGGGAGCAAGCGGTTATGCCAACGCCCTCAATGCGAAAGGGAGCCCGATTCGCGGTCGTCTTTTGAAGGATGATGTCATTGATATTACGTTGAGTGTGGTGACCAATGGAGCACTTCCAACTGACAACGTTTCCTATGACGGTGCGCTGGGTAATCCCTCTCAGGGGCATCATCCGTTAGTGCCTGCTTTCCCTTATTTGGCGCTGCCGAATTAGAGCCTTAATTCCACACAGAACAGAGCATTGCTGAGTCAGTCATAAACCACTATCAGCAATGTTCTGCCCTCACAGGCTCAATGACGATCGATGCATCGACCAACAAGGGGGACGTAAACGATGGCGTATGGTCAGAACAAAGCTGGGCAGGCACTACTAACTCGCTTTAGTAAACGACCGCTGATTGTGCTGCCGATCGCCAGCCTACTGCTTGCCATTCCGATCGGCTTGAATCTATGGACAGCGTTCGATCGTGCCAAGCTTGCTGCACCCTATCGGTACAGTTTTGAGCGACCGTTACCAGGCAGTGTCACCCAAAAACTAGAGCAAGAAATTGCCTTTTATCAAGAGCGTATTCGCCTTGATCCAGACGGCGGTTTGAATCGTGCCCTGCTTGCCAAAGCATACATCAAAATGGCACGGGCAACTGGGGAAACCAGTTGGTATCTGCTAGCAGAGCAAACGGCGAAAGAGTCGCTGGTGAAGTTGCCGTTTGCAAACGATGATGCACTCACGGCGCTTGGCAGGGTCGCTACGGCTAAACACGACTTTCGAGAAGCGCTGAAGCTTGCCCAGAGAACAACCCCCAGCGAAAATACGTTAACCGTTCAGGTAACCGCGAATCTGGCGATGGGTAAGGTAGCGGATGCGAGGCAGGCAGCCGATCGCCTGGTCGTGCAAAACCCCGATCTCGCTGCTTTAACTCTCCAAGCGCTGGTCGATGTTTCGCAAGGCAACGATCAGACCGCACTGCAAGCCTTCCAGCAGGGTCTGGCAGCCGAAGAGCCAGAAGAAACGGGCAGCTCTGTCTGGGCACGCACGGTGCTGGGACGGCTGTACTTTAAGCGGGGGCAACTGGAGATGGCAGAGAAGCTCTACCAGGAAGCGCTCCGCGTCTTACCGCAATATCCGCCAGCCGTGCTGAACCTGGCAGAACTAGAAGTCCGACGGGGACATTACAGCGCTGCCGAAGACCTCTACAACAAGATTTTTCTCACCTCACAGCGATCGCCCACAATCTACGATCACATCGTCTTTCGGGGCATGGCGCGGGTCAAAGCGTTGCAGGGTGACACAAAGAGCGCCAGTGAATGGCGCGATCGCGCAGAAGCACGCTTACGACGCGATCTGACCAACTTTGGACACCGACGCGAACTGGCACGGCTGCTGCTGGAACGGGGGCAACCGCAAGATCTAACCGAAGCCCTCAACCTGATGCAGCAAGAAGTGCGAGTCCGACGCGATGCCGAAACGCTGGATACGCTTGCCTGGGTGCTATCCCGGTTAGGTCGCTGGCAAGAGGCACAGCAAGCAATGCAAGAAGCGCTGCGGTGGGGCATTCGGGATGCTGCCCTGTTTGAGCGCGCTGGGACGATCGCGCAGGCATTGGGCAACACCACTCAGGCAGAAGCATTTTTCAAAGCGGCTCAAACCACCGATCCCACCTTTGATCAACAGGCTCAAAAGGCTTTGGGGCTGGGCGTGGGGCTACTCGGATTGAATTAAGGAAGGGAGTAGGGAGTAGGGAGTAGGGTATGAAGGGTAAATGGGGCTTGGTAAGGGTTAGTATCTTTTCCTTGTTGGGAGCATTGCTGCTGTCGGTCGCGCTGGCAACACCAGGTCAGGCGCATTGGGCAGATTTAGCAGTGGCAAATGTAGACGTTGGCAAGACAACGACACACATCACGCTCACGTTTCCGACGGGGTTGGTTGCAACAGCAGACACGAACCAGGATGGGACGCTTTCTCCCGCTGAGGTACACGCCCACCAAACGGCATTAACGACTTTTCTAGGCGATCGCATTCACCTGACCGATAGCAAGGGCGATCGTGGTGCGCTCACCGTAGCACCGACTGACACTGCGGTTCTGCCGCCTGAGCAGCAGGTAACGGCGGGTACGCACAGCACACTCAAGCTCACTTACGCCTGGTCACACCCTGTACAAGGAGTGACGCTGCACTACGATTTATTCCTACCTGGCGTGGCGACTGCCCGTTGTTTAACCACAATCAGTACGCCTGGACACACGCAAAGTGTCATTTTTAGCCCAGAGAACAAGGACGCGACGTTGGCGCAGAGTCTGCCGTGGTATTTTGCGGGCGGTATTCCTTTAATCATCGTCGGTTGCTTTGTTTGGGGAGCTATGCACGCCATGTCGCCCGGACACGGTAAAACGATCGTGGGTGCTTACTTAGTGGGTGCTCATGCTACGCCGCAACATGCTGTCTTTCTCGGGCTGACCACAACCATCACCCATACGGCTGGGGTTTTTGCACTGGGACTGGGCACCTTGTTTTTCTCCCAATATGTGCTGCCAGAGCGGTTATATCCCTGGCTCAGCTTTATTTCTGGCTTGATTGTGGTGGATATTGGGCTGCGCCAACTCATGTACCGTTTGCGTCAAAACCGCGTCGCTCCAAACGTGCTGCTGAAGAATCATTCCAGCAAGCCTTCACATCGTCATCTGCCTGTTTCTGCAAAGGGTGAAGTAGTAGCGGGGCATCCATCTGCTCACATTCACGTCCATGCAGACCACAATCATCCGCATGTTCATCATGGAGCAGCGCATAGTCATGCCACCGCACAGATTGATCACCATCCGCACGATCATGACCATCGGCATGACCACCATCCACACAGCCATGATCATGGCGATGGGCATGTGCATTCACATTTGCCGCCTTCTAATGATGGTGCCCCTGTCACCTGGCGCAGTTTGCTGGCGTTGGGCGTTTCGGGCGGGATGGTGCCTTGCCCGTCTGCCCTGGTGATGCTCTTGAGCGCGATCGCACTCGGTCGTGTTGGCTTTGGCTTGCTGCTGGTACTGGTCTTTAGCCTGGGTTTAGCGGGAACGCTGACGGCGCTTGGCCTGCTGTTGGTGAGCGCTCGTCATTTGTTTGAGCGGGTGCCATCCCAAAACCGGATTGCACGACTATTACCCGCTCTAAGCGCACTGGTGATCACACTGCTGGGTGTCGGCATTTCAACGCAAGCCGTGATGCAGATTGGGTTATTTCGGTTGACGTTCTAAGACTTTCTATTCAGGCTGATGCCATGTTGAGGCGTTTCTCTCTAGTCATTGGATTGGCGCTCGCCTGCCCCGGTTGCTACGCTGCGTCGGCGATCGCGGATCTACCATCACTGCCAGCGAGACCAGCCGCACGTCTAGAGGAAAATACTCCACTTTGTTATATTCAATTTCAGGGAAGCAGCGCGATCAATGTCACTAACGTCTGTGGCAAAAAGCCTGGAGAGGCTTCCAGCACTGCCGCTGTCGCCTCTCCATCAAATGTCGTCGCGCCGCCTGTCTTTAATTCCAAGGAGAACAACGCTTCTACCACTGGACAATGCAACTTTGTGGATGCTAATGGCAATCCCTGCACTCAGAATCGCGATCAGTGAGGATGAGAGAGGCGATTGCGTTGATTAATTGCTAAGCGCAGCAAGAGTGCAGGTTGAAGAAAAATGGCTCATTACTTTGCCGAAACTCGGTCTAGGTAAGACTTCTTGGTCATTTGGCACCTTCCTGCCTTTCTGTTCGCCTCAGTCTCACTTAAAGCTCATTGGCGCGCCTCAGCGAGGCTGAGAACCGTCCTTGGGAATACCTGCCCAGTAATTGTTTCAGCCTTAGCGTGAGTTTTTTGTACGACTACTCACTGAACCCGAGGTACAGCCGTTCGGGCGGTTTAGACAGACCTTGAACACAAACGTCTCTTCCGGCAGAGCCTTGATCGGTTCCCGTTGCCACACAATAGCAAGTGACCTGCTCATGGTAGAGACAACGGTGAACTTACAAGCCTTGAGCTTCTTGCTCGTTTCGATCTTGGCTAATGTTGCCGTGCAGTTTTTTTTGAAAACAGGTGGTGTCACGTTAGGGAGAGTGGACGGTAACAACTTTTGGGAGCACTTTTGGCACTCAATGGCAGTTCCAGAGCTGCTGGCGGGTGTTGCTTTTTCGGCTGTGTCGGCGATCGCGTACTTTCTCGTGTTAACGAGCGCTGAACTGAGTGTGGCGGGTCCAGCCTCGGCGTTGGTCTACATCTTCTCCGTGCTCATGGGGCATTTTTGGTTTAAGGAGGCTGTACCGTTGGCTCACCTGGCTGGGTTGAGTCTGATTGTTTGTGGTGTCGTGTTGGTCAGCTCAAAAGCGTAAAACTCTGCTGCTCTTGAGCCTTGGCTGAGGACATTGGGTCAGTTGCCCCGCGCCGCAACTAACCTAGGCAATCGCCCCATGAAGCCTTGACAGAACCTCGTAATAATTATATGTATATACATGCAACTAATTAATCCAACTGAGACTCACTCTATGCATGTACTCGAAACTAAAGTTCCACCGCCGATCGTTGCTGCGATCTTCGGGCTAGGCATGTGGGCACTTGCCACCGTTGTCCCAATAGTTGATGTCAGCGCCAGCGCCCGCATGGTCGCAACGCTTGTAGTCGCGATCGCTGCTGCATGCTTCGCTGTGGCAGCTGTAGTTTCTTTCCGGCAGGCAAAGACAACCATCAACCCGGTCAACCCAGACAGTGCCTCGTCTCTCGTCAGCTCTGGCATTTACGGCATCTCGCGCAATCCAATGTACGTTGGGTTAGTTCTTTTACTGGTTGCCTGGACGATCTATCTGTCCTCTCCCTGGTCGTTAATCGGCGTGTTCGGTTTCATCCTCTACGTGAACCGCTTCCAAATCACACCTGAGGAGCGTGCACTCACGGCACTGTTTGGCGATCAATTCTTGAGTTACCAGGCAACAGTACGGCGGTGGCTCTAAGGCACTGCAATGATCATGAGTGAGCCATCCCTCCAATCTAAGCTTGTAGAAGTGAGCCAAATCCCTGCCACCTGCATGGGGCTACATGTTCGTCGCGCCTCACGTATTATCACGCAGGTGTATGATGCCGCCTTGCGTCCGATTGATCTGGTAGTCAGCCAGTTTACCCTGTTGTCAGCGATTCATCTGTTTGAGTCAGTGCCCATTACTCGTTTAGCGCAGGAGTTGTTTATGGATCAAACCACCTTAACCCGCAATCTGAAGCTGCTAGAGAAACGCGGGTTCGTCGCCATCGAGCCTGGTGACGATCGACGGGTGAAGTGGGTGTCTCTGACGGCTGAGGGACAGCATGTTCTGGCTGAAGCCTTGCCGCTGTGGGAGCAAGCCCAAGCCGAAGTGAAGCGCCACTTTGGGCAGCAGGACTGGCAAACCCTGCTCTCGCTGTTGGCGGCGGTCAAAAACGTGAGGTAGACCAAAATTTTCTCAAAAACATGTATATACATCTAATACCGATTTTGGACGCTTAATGGCTAATTTTAACTGCTATGCCACTGTGCAGCGATCGCGTCAACAGGTGGCAAACCGACTCACAAATACAGCTATCTCTTGCAAAGAGGAATGACTGCTCATGACACGACCGACCATTCTTGTGACCGGCGCAACCGGGAAAACCGGCGGTGCTGTTGTTGCCGAACTTTTGAAGAAAGATTTTCCGGTTCGAGCGATCGTGCATCAGCACGATGCAAGAAGCAAAAAGCTCAATAGTCTCGGTGTAGAAACCGTCGTTGCCAATATGTATGATCCGGAGCAACTAGTTCAGGCAATGCGCGGCACGGTGCGGGCTTATTACTTGCCATTGTTCCGCCCCTATATGCTTCAAAGCGCCGCTGCCTTTGCGGTTGCTGCCCAAGAAGCAAAGCTGGAATCGATTGTGCAAATGAGCCAGTGGACTTCCAGCCCCGCTCATCCATCGTTGCTGACGAGGCAGACGTGGCTGGTCGATCGCATATTCTCAATGATCCCAGGTATTGCCCATACCATAGTCAATCCGGGCATGTTTGCCGATAACTATCTTCGGGTTATCAACTTTGCAGCCCTCTTAGGCATATTTCCAGTGCTGTTCGGTTCCAGCAAAAGTGCGCCCGTTGCCAATGAAGACATCGCACAAGTCGTTGCAGCTGTACTGACGAATGATCCGGCAGAGCATGATGGCAAGCGCTATCGACCGACAGGACCCAGGTTACTCTCTGCTCAGGAGATGGCGACGATCATCCAAAGAGTTGTCGGTCATCCTGTGCGTCCTGTCAACCTGCCCTACTGGATGTTTCTGAAAGTGGCACAGATGCAAGGCGTTGACCCGTTCACTGTGTACAGCCTGCGTGACTACATGGAAGACCATAAACAAGGCACCTTTGAGTTTGCAGGCGGTGTCACAAATGTGCTGCAACAACTTACTGGCAGTGCCGCTGAAGAGTTTGAAACGACGGTTCGACGCTATGCTGCGTTGCCCTTCGCCCACAAAACCTTCACCAATCGCCTGCAAGCCTGGATCAACTTCATGATTACGCCACTCTATCCTGGCTATAACCTGGCTCGATACGAACGCGACCATGAATTTCCCGTGCCTCCTGAACCGCAATTTTGTATGGAAAGCGATCGCTGGAAAGCTGAGCATCAAATGCAGTCGCAGGATGGGTTCTAAAAGGCTGAACATGACCAACAGGTTTCGCAGCAATTTGTCTCATAGTATTTCAAACCCTAAACCCCGGCAAACCGACTGCAACTACACCTCAAGGATTTCTATTATGAAGCTATACAGTGTCCCGCTCTCGCCCTTTGCGGCGCGCGTGCGGTTGTCAATTTATCGTAAGGGATTGGATATTGCGATCGTCCCACCACCCGCAGGCGGACTGAAAAGTGATGCGTTCCTGTCTTTGAACCCGATGGGACAAGTACCGACGCTAGTGTTGGATTCCGGTATGGCAATTCCAGAGTCGGCAACGATCCTGGAATATCTAGAAGATGTTTTCCCAACGCCCACTTTACGACCGACCCAGGCTGACGCTTTAGCCCGCGCCCGTTTGTTTCTCCGCATCCCGGATATTCATTTCCAAAACGCCCCCCGCATCCTAATCGGCATGCGAAACCCAGCCGATCGCAAAGAGGAAGTGGTCAAGACGGCAATGGAAAACCTGAACAAGGGCTTGTCTTATATCGATCATTACCTGAGCGGTGAGGCTTGGGCAGTGGGTGGTCAACCGTCGATCGCCGATTGCGCCCTCGTGCCAGTGCTCAACGCGGTCAGTTTGTTGGAGTCAATCTACAGCCAACCTCTCATCGGTCAGTATCCAAAGCTGGATGCTTACTGGCAGGCAGCCAAGGCTGATGCAATCAATGCCAAAGTCATGGCCGAGCAACTAGCGGCTCTACAAAAAATGTAAGGGCTTACGCGCAGATGCCAATCACTCATCCTGGAGGCTTCAGTGGCAAAGTTTGATAATCATCCTACGGTCAAGTGGTGGCGGGAGCAATCTACCAATCACCAACCTGCAAGCACAGCGGCTCTGAATTCCGACTCGCTGCGATCGCTTTGCTTGGAAGCAGGTGCGGACGATGTGGGCTTTGTAGAAATTGGTCGATCGGCGATCGCGGATCAGCACGCCGATATTTTTAGGGCATTTCCGCCCACCAAAACTCTGATTAGTTTTGTCACCCAAATGAACCGGGAAAACATTCGCACGCCTGTTCGTTCTGCCGCGAACCTTGAATTTCATGCCAACTATGACCATGCCAATGAAGTCGCCCGCCGCATTGTGAGAACTCTGGAACAAACTGGAGTGCGTGGTATGGTTCCAGGAGCAAGCTTTCCGATGGAGATGGATCAATTTCCTGGCAAGGTATGGGTGATCTCCCATAAGCCTGTCGCAGTGGCAGCCGGGTTAGGTCACATGGGCATTCATCGGTTAGTGATCCATCCGAAATTTGGCAGTTTTATCGCCCTGGGTACGATTCTAATCGATGCAGCAGTGACGGCATACACCTATCCCATCGACTACAATCCCTGTGTTGAGTGCAAGTTGTGCGTTGCCGCTTGTCCAGTTGGGGCGATCAGTGCCGATGTCCACTTCAGTTTTTCCGCCTGTTACACCCATAACTACCGTGAATTTATGAGCGGCTTCACCGATTGGACAGAGATGATCGTGGAAAGCAAGAATGCACAAGATTATCGACAAAAAGTGAGTGCGTCTGAGTCTGCTTCCATGTGGCAGAGCTTATCGTTTAAGGCGAACTACAAAGCGGCCTACTGCATGGCAGCCTGTCCGGCTGGAGAAGATGTGATTGCACCCTTTTTAAGCGATCGCAAAGCCTTTGTTCAGGAAGTGGTTAAACCGTTGCAGGACAAAGCCGAAACCGTGTATGTCGTACCCGGATCGGATGCAGAAATCCATGTAGCGCGGCGCTTCCCGCATAAAACAGTGAAACGAGTCAGCAGCGGTATTCGTCCTCAATCGATTCAAGGCTTTCTGTTTGGCTTACCCTTACTATTTCAACGGCATCAATCAGAGGGGTTGAATGCAATTTATCATTTCACATTCACTGGTGCTGAATCCCGCCGTGCAACCGTGATCATTCAACATAAAACAGTACAGGTTCAAGACGGTCACGTTGGCAAGGCAAATCTTGCTGTCACGGCAGATAGCAAAACTTGGCTGGGTTTTCTTGCCAAGGAACGGAATCTCATTTGGGCGTTGTTGCAACGCAAGATTCGGATTCAGGGCTCTCCTCGGTTACTTCAAGCCTTTGGCAAGTGTTTTCCTGCGTGAGATGCGGTAGTCAGGTTTGCTTAGCAATCGCGAAATAAACAACGCTAAGGCTAGAACCACTTTCTATTAGGGAATTTAGCCTCCTAAAACAATCAAAGTCCGACTACCTTCTGAAACCTCTAATACGCAAAGGTCTTAGCCTTAGCGTTGTTTCTTGTTCCGCTGCGACATAAAGGCGAACTACAGCTTTTATCATCATTGCGATCTTCCTTTTCAATCCTTTCTACGACCCCAACTCAAGCGAACAAACGCTTACCAGCCTTTCTTGTTGCTGCTCAGCCTTTGTCGGTCTCGCCTTTCTAGGTGGAGTTGTCAGAGGGTTGTGGCTAGTTGCCCCGCGCCGCAGAAGGGCTGATTCTAAGCCTCACTTTGAGCAATTTTCTGTAATATAAGCTGAGAAAGGCTTTCCATCCCATCTGGCACTTTTTTACCCTTATATCGGCTCAAGCCCGATTAGCAGCCTGCTGGAACTGAAAGCCGATGCACCGAATCATCGCTTGCAAATCCAGCCAGTGCTGTCAGACTGGTTGCCGGATGTGCAACTCACTAATATCAGGGTGGCGATGCCACAGTTGACTTGCGCGTTTGGCGTGAGGATGAGCAAACCCACTGGAAAGTGATCCATCAGGTGAGCGAATTGAATGTATCTGAAATTGATTGCATCAAACAGCACTTAAACCAAAAGGAGATTCACGATGGCGACAACCAGAACCCATTCAGTGCCCCCTGCTCTGAGCCGAGATAGTTATTATTTGCGACACAACCTTCAAAAGTAACGTTAGTCCACTAACGTTGGAGTGGCGATCGCAACCTTTAAAATGACTTCATTGTCATACTGTGCAAGTGTAGGTCGGGGCTTGGAGTTAGTGGTATGGCGATTTGAACGGTTCTCCGTTGCAATGAGGGATAGGTATGCCGAGAAGGAACGCTTTACAGTTTCCCGATCATCGGGCATGTGAGGCACTGACCGGGCTGACACTGAACCAACTGCCAAGCGATGGCTCCTTGGGGCGCGTGCGGCAGTACGCTCAGGGAGCCTATGTTTGGCAGATAGGCGACTCAGCAGACCGCATTTACTTTCTCCAACGTGGACAGGTCGCCGTTATGGTTAGCGACCCTCAGGGTCGTGAGGTTACCCTACAGTCCATCCTACCGGGAGAACCATTCGGGGAACTGTGTTATTGCTTGCCAAAAGGGGGGCAAAGACCGACAGACAGCCGGGTAATTCTCAATAGTGAAGTGGTCGAAATTTCGCTTGACGACTTCGTTAGCTACCTACAGCACCACCAAGAAGCACTAATGGCGTTGATGGTCACATTCTGTCTGCGGCTGAGTGATGCAGAGCGCCGCTCCGAAATATTGACCTATCGCGGCGCGGAAGAGCGCTTAGGACGGCTATTGCTTCAGCTTGCTGCCACCAGGGGACAATCAACCCCTCGGTTGGAGAGTCAAGTCATCCTGCACGTCAGTCACGATGAACTGGCACAGATGGCAGCAATGAGTCGCCCACACATCACGGTGACAATGGGTAAACTACGCAGTCGGGGTTTAGTGCAGTACGAGCGCAACCAACCACTCATGGTGAATGTGTCTGCGCTGAACGCTTACCTGGCAGAAATCGATTTACCTGAAAGAAAATAGCGTCACTAAAATCCAAATTAAAACTCATGAGAAAAGTAATTAGATTATCAATTTACGTTATGGAATCTTAGACACAGCCGCGATCGTATTCAGTAAACCATCCAGATAAAACAGGAGAAAAAATATGATTCGCTTAAGGACTACGATCATCGCAGCGAGTGCGCTCATCGGGACGATCGCCCTTGCCCTCCCCTTTATGCCCACGAACGCCTCTGACCACATTGACTCGCCATCCATCGCTCAGGATCGCGGTAGCGATATTGCCGACAATTGGGCGTTTCTCGATCCAAACGATAACTCGATGGTGGTCCTGGTGATGAGCACCCAAGATTTCATCGTATCGGGAGAGCATTTCGGAATGCCCATCTTCGATCACAACATTCGGTACCGATTTGAGATCGAAAATACAGGCGATGCCCGCCCGGATCAGTTCGTTGATGTCACCTATTCCAGAGGGCTGGGTCGTCAAATGCCGCAGACGGCAACCATCCGGTTACCCAACGGTCAGAGCTTTACCGCACCCACAACCATTTCAACCCAAGAATACCGTCCACCTACTCCTGTGGTAACGACTAATCGAGAAACCGGAGTCAGCTTCTTCGGTGGCAATGCCGACGATCCGTTCTTCCTGGATGATACGGGTGCGAATCGCATGGTCGCCTCATCGATTATGAATCCGGGTCGCCCTAACAAGTCCTTGTTAAGCGAACGCGGTGGGCGCGATACCTACGCGGGTTTTAACACCTTAATTACGGCAGTCCGAGTTCCGGTGGCGATGCTCCGGGGTAAAGCTGGGAACGTGATCGGCATTAACGCTGTAACGCAGCGGCGGCAAACTCAGCAGATCAACGCGAACGGCGTGGTGGAAGGGAGTGGCAACTGGGTCACTATTGACCGTGATGGTGGACCCCTCGTCAATAATGGGCTGATCCCGGCTCCCCGCAAAGACGAGTACAACGCTGCTTCGACTGAAGACGATGCGAAGGGAAGATTCCAGGCGGACATCGTCAAATCGCTGAAGAACATGGGCACCGACGACGCACACATCGCTATGTTAGCGAAAGCGGCGGTGGAGAAAGGCGACATCCTGCGCCTCGACCTAACAGTTCCTAACACAGGAACGGGTGGGGGGAATAATGCGAATGGCGGTTTTGCGAACATGGGCGGGCGGCGCTTGCAGGACGACGTGGTTGACATCACGTTTACGCTCATCAACAACGGTGTCCCGTTGGGCGACAAAGTTGACCGGAATGAAGTGGCATTTCGTGACCAGTTTCCGTTCGTCGCCGATCCAGCCCAACCGTTCCCACCCGGTAGCGGAACAGACGATCGCACCCGTCAGTAACGTTCGGGCTGTGCCTGTGCCGATCGCCAAGCGTTGATCGGCGCAGAGGCTTTTTGAATGGACAGTTTGGACTCATAACTGGATGAAAATCAACTCTTTAAGGCATTCACCCGTAGCCGTGCTTGCTGGTATTGTTGCGCTTGGACTGGCTGGGGGGCTAACCTTTCACGCCTACCGCAACTTCCAGTTGCCTGAGAGCAACTCAGTCGGCACTCCACCCATCGCTGCACTAGCCACTCCTGATAATCCGGCGATCGCCAGTCCAATTCGTTTTCTGGAAAACCGGGTTAAGCAAGATCCGGCTGATTTTAGCGCGTATAACAAACTCGCTGCCTACTACCTTCAGCTCTTGCGCGAAACGGGCAACATTGCCTATCTAGATCTGACGTTGCGTGCCGCCCACTCCTCGCTGGCTGTAGTGCCCGCCAACCAAAACACTGGTGCACTGGCTGCCCTCGCCCAAGCCGAGTATGCCTCACACAACTTTGTCGCTGCTCGTGACCACGCGCTCCAACTGATCAAGCTAACGCCGAACCGGAATTCTTCCTACCAATTGCTGGGGGATGTGCGGCTTGAATTAGGGGATTATGACCCGGCGATCGCCGCCTTCCACCAGATGGAGCGATTCAGCCGTGGTCTGACCTTGGGCACTGAAACCCGGCAGGCACGTCTGGCAATGCTGCGGGGCGAGGTAAAAGTGGCGCAGCGGCACTTCTCGAATGCCTTGGCGCTTACCCTCAATTCGCCTGTGCCGCCACCCGAAACGGTCGCCTGGTGCTACTGGCAGTTGGGTGAAACCGCCTTTGCCATCGGTGACTACCAGACTGCCGAACAGCACTATCATGCTGCCTTATCTGCCTTTCCTGGCTACTTTAATGCACTTGCTTCGTTGGGTCGGGTTCGGGCTGCACAGGGCGATTTATCCGGTGCGATCGGGCGATACGAAGCAGCCGTCCTGCGGTTGCCTGATCCCACCTTTGTTGCAGCACTGGGAGACCTTTATCAGATGACGGGGCAAGAGAAAAAAGCAGCACAGCAGTATGCTCTCGTAGAGCAGATTGGACATCTGAGCACCGTGAATGGTGCACTTTACAACCGTCAACTGGCGCTGTTCTATGCGGACCATGACCTGAACACCGAAGTTGCCTATGCAAATGCCAAGGGAGAGTACGCGGTGCGACGGGATATCTATGGGGCGGACGCAGTCGCGTGGACGGCGCTAAAAGCAGGCAAACTGGACGAGGCGCAAGCAGCAATGAACCAGGCACTACGACTGGGTACGCAAGACGCGAAGCTGTTTTATCACGCTGGGATGATTGCCCACGCGGCTGGTCATCAAGCCGCTGCCCGTAACTACCTCCAGCGTGCCCTGGCGATTAATCCCCAGTTTGACCCGCTCCAAGCGTTGATGGCTCAAAAAACGATCGCTAAGTGATTTTGACGAGATGATTCACTTTATTTGCAGTTCCATCGCTCAGTCTCTCTCTCAGTTCCACCGCTCAATCACGAAACCTGTCCGCAAGGTTCTCGCTGCTTGTCTGGTCGTGATGGTTGTCATGCTTTCCACAACGACGGCAGCGATCGCTCACCCGCTGGGTAACTTCACGATCAACCATTTTGCCCGGATTGAGATGGAGCGCGATCACGTCCAGATTCACTACGTCGTTGATACTGCTGAAATTCCTACCTTTCAAGCGTTGCAAGCAGCGGATACAAATGGCGATGGCAAGCCGTCAAACGCAGAACTGAATGCTTACCTGGAGCGAGTCACACCGCAGTACGCGGATGGAATCATGCTCAGCGAAGCGGGTCGTCGGGTGATCTTGAAGCCGATCGCGCAACAAGTGACGACACTTCCAGGAGCCGGGGGACTGCCGACGTTACGGGTGGAGGCTGACTTTGCCGGAGCACTGCCCCCGTCTTCTACCAGCCCCCATCATCTCAAGTTTGAGGACAGTAATCATCGCGATCGGCTTGGGTGGCACGAACTCGTCGTCGCTCCTGCGGCTGGAGTCGCGGTGTTCAATAGCTCTGCATTTGGCAATGCCGTCACTGATGAACTGCGAGCTTATCCTCAAGACCGATTGGCGGCACCGTTAGACGAGCGCACCGCAGAATGGGACTCGACGACTGGAGTGGTGCCGGCAAGCGCGGTGGCACTCCGCACCCGCGATGGTCGCACTGTATCTCAGTCGCGTGGCGACCCGCTTGCCGACTTGATTGCAGTGCCACAGATCACGCCTAGAGTTGCCTGCCTCGGTTTGCTAGTCGCGGCTGCACTAGGGGCGCTCCACGCGTTTTCGCCCGGTCATGGCAAAACCGTGGTCGGGGCTTATCTAGTTGGCTCACGGGGCACTCCACGTCATGCCGCCTTCCTGGGTTTGACAGTGACGATTACTCATACAGCAGGCGTTTTTGCCCTCGGTTTTGTGACGCTGTTTGCCTCGCAGTATGTCGTTCCTGAGCGCTTGTTGCCCTGCTTGAGTTTTGTTTCTGGTGCGATCGTCGCGGTGATCGGCTTCAACCTTTTTGTGCGCCGATTACGCGCAGTCCGAAGCCAGGCTAAAAGTCACCACACCCATCAGCATGATCACCCGCATCATCCTGCTGTTTTAGGTCACGCGCCCGGTCATTTGCACCACCACACCCATGCTCATCCTCACGTTGATCAGGGGCATTCCCACACTGGACGATCGCACTCCCACCTACCACCGGGAGCCGATGGCACTCCGGTCACCTGGCGCAGTTTGCTGGCACTGGGTATTTCCGGGGGATTGCTGCCCTGTCCCTCGGCGCTGGTGGTTTTACTGTCTGCCATCGCTTTGCATCGTGTCGGTTATGGTCTCTTGCTAGTTGTTGCGTTCAGCCTTGGATTGGCGGCGACGTTGACTGGCATTGGCTTAGCGTTCGTTTATGCAGGAGGATTCATCAAACACTCAAAACTTGGAGCGATGAACAATGCTTTAGTCCGCCTACTGCCTGTGGTCAGTGCATTTGTGATTCTGTGCCTTGGTGCATTTATTTGCTATGAAACAGTTGCCCAAACGGAATTCGTACCACGGTTGTAGATCATAGCGAAACGTTCCGAGAATGGGTAGTGCTAAACGAAACTGTCAGAACTGGATACTCAAATCACAACTTTTTCATCGCCACAAACTCCCCTTCTCAATTCTTTTTGTTACATGGCTTGAAATGATACTTGCAATTCAGCGATTCGTTCTAGAAATCGTTTCCGCTGCCAATGCTCCGCTCCCTGTCCCTGTGCCAATATAGCAACGTTAATAGAAAAGTATATCCAAAGACAGATTATCTGTAATCGCGGCACTTGCTTAAAGGTTCTTTCATCTTCTTCTCAGCACAACTTCAGATCCAGCAATTTACTATTAGGCACGTTTGATTATCCACATGCCATTTTGTGTTTTCTGTTGTCTTCTGTCACAGCCGATTAGCAATTAAGAGAGCAACACGAAGCAGAGGCTGATTAGGCTTCATAGTGCAGATCAGGACCAACCCCACCCCATCAGGACAAAGAACGTTTATGTCAGCGAAAGTTGCGGTTGTCACTGGACAAATCACCATTAATGATGGTGGTTCGTTTCTGCTGACGGCTGCCGACGGGTCGATCGACGATCGCCGCGCTCAAGGCTTGTTTGTACGAGACACGCGCCTGATTTCTTATTACGAAATTTCGCTTGATCGACAACCCCTTACGCCAATCACCTCTAGCCCAATCACCCATCGCGTGGCTCGTTATGAGTTCACCAATCCAGAACTATTGACAGCGAAAGGAACTGTGCCTGCCAAAAAGCTGCTGATTAGCGTAAGGCGCGACATCATTGGCGGGATGCACGAAGACATTGATATCACAAACCATCATCAAGAGTGCGTTGAGCTTCAGTTGATGCTGGCAATTCGCTCTGATTTCGTCGATGTTTTCCGGGTTAAAGCCCAGCAGCTTGTGACAGAGGGCAGGATGGAAACCACCTGGAACGACAACACGTTGAGCAATATCTACCGCAATGGCTCATTCACCAGAGGGATTCGCATTCAGCCAGACGGAGAAACACCCCCCCGCTACTCGAACGGTCGGTTGGTTTTTGACCTTACTCTCGCCCCTGGTGAAACGTGGCACACCTGCATTAATTTCATTGCGCTGGTGGATGGAGAGGAACTGGTGCCGAAACATACGGATGCGGCGATCGATGCGACTCCTGCGGGCGAAGAGATGGAGAGCTTTCTAGGGTTAGCAACGCATCTGCACTCGTCCAATCGGGAAGTTGAGCGAACTTACCAGCAAGCCTTGGTCGATCTGGCGGCACTCAGAATTCCAGTAGATGGGGGCACTCCCGTTTGGATTCCAGCGGCTGGCATTCCCTGGTTTGTTGCCGTCTTTGGACGCGACCCTCTGATCGCCAGTTTGCAAACGATGGCAGTAGCGCCCAACTTAGCGCAAGGTACATTGCTCAAGCTAGCCGAGTTCCAGGCGACGGAAAAGGATGATTGGCGAGATGCAGAACCCGGTAAAATTCTGCACGAACTGCGGCAGGGGGAACTCGCACACTTGCAGCAAATCCCCAATACGCCATACTACGGCGCGATCGACACCACGATTTTGTGGATTATTACCCTATCTGAAACCTACCGTTGGACGGGCGATCGCAGCCTATTAGATGACTGTCATGCACCGCTAGAAAAGGCATTAACCTGGATCGATCGCCATGGCGACTTTGATGGTGATGGCTTCGTCGAGTATTGCAGCCGCTCTCAAGACGGCATTCAGAATCAGGGTTGGAAAGATTCGGGGGATGCGATTCGGGATACGGATGGCAATATTGTCAATGCCCCGATCGCGTTGTGCGAAACCCAGGGTCAGGTCTACGATGCGTGGCGACGAGCCGCAGATCTCTATGACGTTCGAGGTCAACCCAACCGCGCTCAGGAACTTCGCCAGAAAGCAGACGACCTGTATCAACGGTTCAACGATCGCTTCTGGATGGAAGACGAAGGCTTTTACTGTCTGGGTTTAGATGGCAACAAGCAGCAGATTCGCTCGATTACCTCGAATCCAGGTCACTTGCTCTGGTCAGGTATTGTGCCACCTGAACGGGCTAAACAATTGGTGCAACGATTGTTTCAAACCGATTTGTGGTGCGGTTGGGGCATCCGCACCCTGTCTGCTAAAAACCCGGCTTACGACCCGATCGGCTATCACACCGGCAGCGTTTGGGCACACGACAACTCATTCATTGCCGCTGGGCTGAAACGCTACGGCTACCACGCAGAAGCCAATCGCATTACTGAAGGAATTTTTGCGGCTGCCAGCCTGTTTCAAAACTACCAGATGCCCGAACTGTTTGGCGGCATCGAACGGCAGCCTGAAAATTTTCCCGTTCCATATAGTGATGCCAACATTCCCCAAGCATGGGCAGCAGGCGCGCTCCTCTGGCTAATTAGCAGTCTATTGGGGCTGGAAGCGGATGCGGCTAACCGCCGCTTGCACGTCCAACCTGTCTTACCAGATTGGCTGCCAGATCTGCAACTCACCAAGGTGGTTGTGGGTGAGGCAACCGTTGACTTGCGCTTTTGGCGCGAGGATGAACAGACCAAATGGGAAGTTTCCCATCAACACGGCGAATTAACCGTGTGTCTCAGCGATCGCTAGAAATCACACTCAAGTACCAAAAGGAGATTTCATTATGGCTACCACCAGAACTCGTCCACTCTCCCCTGCCGTTAGACGGAATGCTTACAAGTTTGAGAAAGCAGGACTCTTTCTCATGCGCTACGGTATCGTGCTGATTTTGTTTTGGATTGGGCTATTGAAATTTACTGCCGCCGAAGCTATGGGCATTCAGCCCTTTGTAGAAAACAGTCCGTTTTTTAGCTGGATGCTGCCGATTCTAGGGTTACAAGGCGTGTCGAATCTGGTTGGCGTGATTGAAGTGACGACGGCGCTCTTGATCGCAACTCGTCCCTGGTCAGCATTGGTCTCGGCGATCGGCAGCGCCATGGCAGTGATCACATTCCTGATCACCTTGAGTTTTATGCTCACCACCCCTAAAACCTTCGATCCAGCCTTCCCACTCCTATCAGCGATTCCAGGGCAGTTTTTGATCAAAGACATCTTGCTGCTAGGCGGGGCACTATGGGCATTAGGAGAATCATTAGGAGTGTTAAGTGGCGATCGCAATGGTAACGGTGTTCGTTACTAGAAATTGACGTTGTCTGGTTGCAAGGTTAACTGGGTTAACGCTGTCAAGTTAACGTTGCAAGTTCAAAATTTTTCTAAAAGGACTTCGTCATGACTCTGCAAGCGTTTGGCTTACTGTTCGGGTCGGAGACCCATTCCTGTAATTTGGTATCATGAATGGCTTGAAAGGCTTTGTAGGAGGGAGTTGCAGAGCAAAGTATTTTTGTTCTACTCAGAGCTTTGGGATGACCGGGCTATCGTAATCTACGGCTTGACTTGGGCAGATACGAATCACACACCGTATAAAGGCAAGAAGTGCTTCTCTATAAGGGTTTCAGGCAATGGTTGATTTGAGTCGCCCTGCTGAAGCCCTTGATTAGTACAGGTTTGGACTACTTTTGGACGGTGTACTAATCGAAAATCAGTAGTACATAGCCTCTTTTGATGCGTTTTTAACGGCTGAAACCCGCATTCTCTCGTAGCACTTCTGCACGATCCGCAATTAACCAATGAAAGTGCTGCTGCAAAAGCCTTTGAAGTTCATCGTGACACCAAATTGCACGAATGAGTCTCCGACCCGCTGTTGGTATCCATCCTCCTGAATGTCGCCGTGCAACTCTTTTTGAAGGTTGCCGGGACAAAGTTAGGAAAAGTTGAGTTCAGCCATCTTTTGGAGCACAGTTGGCTCTTGATCAAAACTCCAGAACTGCTGGCGGGGGTTCTGTTTTCTGCTTTGTCTGCGATCGCGTATTTTCTGGCGTTAACTCGCCTTAATTTGAGTGTTGCAGGACCTGCCTCTGCCCTTATTTACATTTTCTCTGTCGTCATGGGTCATTTTATTTTCAAGGAAGCAGTTCCTTTTAAGCATCTCGTTGGGCTAGGTTTTATTGTTTGTGGAGTCGTTTTAGTGGGTTCTAAAAACTAATTCTATGGGTCATAGCGCTGTACCGATCGAAGACATCAATATTGCCACTGCAACTGATGCTGTCAATGGCTAAGTCATCTCAACTGTAGAAAGGAGTAAACCGATTGACTGACAATCATTACGATGTGATTATCATTGGCACGGGAGCGGGTGGTGGAACTCTAGCGCATCAACTTGCACCAACAGGTAAGGAAATTTTGATTCTGGAGCGCGGTGACTTTTTACCCAGAGAGAAAGCCAACTGGAATGCCAAGGAGGTCTACCAGAAAGAACGTTACCATACGTCAGAAACCTGGTATGACCGGGACGACAAGCCGTTTCGTCCGCAGACAGGCTACTGGGTTGGGGGCAACACCAAAGTCTATGGAGCTGCCTTGATGCGAATGCGCGATCGTGACTTTGAAGCGGTTACTCATAAAGGCGGGATTTCGCCAGCATGGTGCGTGAAATACCAGGACTTTGAACCCTACTACACCCGCGCTGAGAAACTCTATGACGTACACGGGCTACAGGGGGAAGACCCGATCGAGCCGCACCGCAGCGAACCCTATCCGCATCCGCCCTTCAGTCATGAGCCTCGGATGCAAGCAATGAGTGAGGGTTTACAGAAGCAAGGGCTACATCCGTTTCATTTGCCTCTGGGTTTGAAATTGAACGAGGTAGACAGGACGTTAAGTGCCTGCATTCGCTGCGATACGTGTGATGGCTATCCATGTCTCGTTGATGCCAAAGCTGATGCTGATGTGAATTGCATTACGCCAATTCAGAACGAACCTAACATCACTTTGAAGACAGGGGCAAAAGTGCTACGGCTGCACACCAGTCCATCCGGTCGAGAAGTCACCAGCGTCGAAGCCGAGATCGATGGGGAGATTCATCAGTTTCAGGGTGGCATCATCGTAGTCGCCTGCGGGGCAGTTAATTCTGCTGTGCTCTTGCTGCGATCGGCAAATGATCGCCATCCGGTCGGACTGGCAAATGGTTCCGGCCAGGTTGGACGCAATTTCATGAAACATCTGGAATGTGTGGTTTTGACGCTGAGTCAAGAACCAAATGCGGACCAGTTTCAAAAGACAATCGCTATCAACGATTTCTACTGGGGTGAACCCGGCTTTCCCTATCCTATGGGACAAGTACAAAACACAGGCAATGTGCTTAAAGACATGATTCCTGCCGAAGCGCCGTCGCTGTTAGCTCCGCTTGCCAAGCTAACGCCAGGATTTGTGCTACAAGACATTGCCAGCCATTCGACGGGTTGGTGGCTCCAGTCTGAGGACTTGCCCGATCCTGACAACCGTGTGCAGTTAAAGGGCGAGCAATTGTGCCTGCATTACACGCCCAACAATACTGAGGGTCACGAACGCTTAGTGCATCGCTGGACGACGATTCTCAAAGCGATGGATAAGACAATGGAACACGCCGTTTTGCCCTTCGGGATGTATCCCCGCAATCAGCTGCCCATTCAAGTGGTAGGACACCAGTGCGGGACTTGCCGCTTTGGTGACGATCCTGCCACCTCAGTGCTCGATCGTAATTGTCAGACTCACGAAGTCGATAACCTATACGTGGTGGACAGCAGTTTCTTTCCGTCTCACTCAGGAGCCAATCCAACTCTGACCATTATTGCGAATGCGATTCGTGTTGCCGATCATTTAAGCGATCGGCTCAAGTAACCGTTTATTTTCAAATGCAACCCACTATGAGAGAGGTGACTGCCGTGCCTGAAGAATTTCGTCCAACTGCCGAACAGATTCCCGCTCAGACGCTACCCTATCCTGCCAGTCAGGAAGATATGGTGCCACAGCCAGATAGCGATTTGTCGAATTACAAGCCTGCTCATAAACTGCAAGGAAAAGTGGCATTGATTACAGGTGGTGATTCGGGCATTGGTCGAGCGGTGGCGATCGCCTATGCGATGGAAGGTGCAGATGTCGCTATCCTCTACAACGAACATGATGATGATGCCAGCATTACCCAATCGAAAGTCGAAGAAAAAGGGCAGCAGTGCTTGCGAATCAAGGCAGACGTGCGAGATTCGGAGCAGTGCAAAGGAGCTGTAGCACAAACCATCGAGAAATTTGGGCATCTCGATATCTTGGTGAACAATGCTGCGTATCAGATGGTGCAGTTTCAGCTTGAAGACCTGACTGAAGAACAGTTTCGTCGCACGCTAGAAACGAATGTGTTTGGCTACTTCTATATGCTGAAAGCAGCGCTGCCACATCTGAAAGCGGGTGATGCGATTATCAACACCAGCAGCATTTTAGGACTAATTGGCAAAGAATTCTTGATTGATTACTCGACGAGCAAAGGAGCGATCAACGCGTTCACTAAAGCGCTGGCGCAAAACCTGGCAGAGCGAAAAATTCGCGTTAATGCGGTGGCTCCCGGTCCCGTTTGGACACCCAACATTCCGGGCACAATGACAGCGAAACAGGTTGATAACTTCGATGTAGACAACGCCATGAAACGCGCCGCTCAACCTGAAGAACTAGCACCGACTTACGTTTACTTTGCGTCGGAAGACAGCAGCTTTGTGACGGGTGCGATTTTAGAAGTCACAGGCGGTCAAGTATCGAGTACCTAATGAACATCCAAGCTGCTGCCATTGCTTTTGTAAGTTTGACGATCGCCGACATGGAGCGATCGCTTAACTTCTACACAACTGTCCTGGGCTGCCAAAAAACCTCCGATCATGAAGTGGCAGGCGTAGAGTGCGATCGCCTGTATAGGTTACCCAATGTGCGCTTGCGTGTAGTGCAATTGCAATTGGGACATGAAACAATCGAATTAATTGAATTTCTCACGCCGAAAGGGAGACCGATCCCAGCCGATTCGCGCAGTCACGATCGCTGGTTTCAACATCTCGCGATCGTGGTCAGCGATATGTCAGAGGCGTATCAACATCTACGCGAGCATTGGGTGCCCCAAACCTCACCCAATCCGCAAACGCTACCAGAATGGAATCCGGTTGCTGGAGACATTCAATCCTTCTACTTCAAAGATTTAGATGGTCACAATCTTGAGCTAATTCATTTCCCAGAGGGTAAGGGAGATTCCAGATGGCAGCAGCCAACAGACGCACTTTTTTTGGGTATTGATCATACAGCGATCGTGGTGGCTGATACGGCTGCCAGTCGAGCCTTTTACTGCGATAAACTGGGTATGGGGTTGCAGCAAGAGAGCCAAAATTCTGGTGCAGAGCAGGAGCGACTCAGCGGTGTTTCTGACGTGCAAGTACAGATTAGTAGTCTGAAAGCATCGACAGGTATTGGGCTTGAGCTGTTGGAATATGCAAGCCCCAATGGTAGGCGACCGATGCCTGCTGACACTCATGCCAATGATTTGTGGGTTTGTCAAACCACGATCGTGGCGCAAAAGGTCACAACTGCAGTCCACCAACCAGTAGTTTCATCTTCAATGTCCTACCCAGTCGTTACAGTTTCAGAACCCATCTTAGGCTTCAAGCAGGGCTTTCTCATGCCAGACCCTGATGGTCATCTGCTTCGGGTTGTGCTTGAGTAAGCAGTTATAACGTCTTTTGCCACTCCTTATGCCAACCATAAGCTGCCCAGAAGTCTTCCGACAGGTTCAATCGACAACAGCCGCTTATTTTAAGGTAGCTGTCAAATCCCTCATGGGGTTAAAGGTAGCGTAAATGGTCAAAAGAGCAGTGAAAGCGGCATTCACACTGGCGATCGCGCTCGGCATAGCGTTCGTTTTAATGATGCCTCGCTTCAGCAATCACCCAGCCGTGGCAAGCGTCTCAGCAAAGGTTAAGCGGCTGCTCAGACCTGGTTCAGCCCGTTGACCGATACTATTCTTGGAGAACTCTTATTCTCAACATACTTCAATTTCTAATGGTTGGAATGGACCCAGTCACAGCCTCAAGTGTTTTATCAATGAGGCCGTAATGCCAGTGAAGCTACGGAACGCTTTCCCTCCGTTAGCGGACGAGCACCAATCTGTTAAACCACACCCCGCGATGCTGACGTGATGGCTATGAAACGGCCCAAGGCGGTTATTTCCAAAAGTGCTTTCCTAACTGAGACAAACTGTGATCACGGTGCAACTTGTGAGCAAACTTACAGTTCTAAGCCATGAAACGGCCCAAGGCGGTTATTTCCAAAAGTGCTTTCCTAACTGAGACAAACTGTGATCACGGTGCAACTTGTGAGCAAACTTACAGTTCTAAGCCACACGATAACTTTCATGCTACTTCCCCAAGCAAAGCCAGCGCTTAAGCAGTAAAACTAGAGCATCAGGAGTACAAACATCATGACACCAAAAAAAAACGACAGCCCTGCAGTCATTAAATCGGAAACAGAATGGCGCGCAGTGCTCACACCAGAACAGTTTCGGGTGCTACGCGAACATGGCACCGAACGTGCTGGCACGAGCCCACTTGATAAAACTGATCTCGAAGGCACCTATGTTTGTGCTGCCTGTGGCTTACCTGTTTTTACTTCAGACACGAAGTTCAACAGCGGCACAGGTTGGCCAAGCTTCTTTACCCCGATCGAAGGAGCCGTGGATACATCAATCGATCAATCTTTATCCTCCACACGCACCGAAGTGCACTGTCATCGCTGCGGTGGGCATCTAGGACATGTGTTTGATGATGGCCCTGTGCCAACGGGCAAACGCTACTGTATTAACGGCGTTGCCCTGAATTTTGCGCCGGAAGCATCTCCACAAGCAGAAACCTAAAGCTTGAGCTTAAGGGGTAACGGTGGCTCGCATCACCCGCATCCGAGTAATTTTTCGCACCCAACGGGCGCGACGCTGATCGTCTGGAATCACTAACCGTAGCGGTGCTTCGTCGGGTGCTAGGGCTTGCCCATCGCGGCGATCGGCAAGCAGCACGACCCGGTTGCCAAATGCTGGGTCGAATTCTGGTAAACCAAACACGACCGCGTAGCCATCCGCACCTTCGACAACCAGATAGCGTGCCAGATTAGAGCCGCGCAACTGTTCGTTTTGGGGCACGCCTGCTCGTTGCAGAATTTCCCTCAGCAATACGCCTTCATAGGCAATGTTGGTACCTTTGCGTTCCCGCACCGTCAAAGTCGTGCGAGGCAGTTTGGCTAAATCGGCGGCTGTAAAGCAAACCGGTTGTAGCATATCGCCACTGATACAAAACAACACTGCTGCTGCCGGAGCCGCTGCTAAGCGTTGGTAGACTGTGCTAGCGAGCGTGGCTGAGTTATTGGCATCATGAATTGGACGACGAACCTCAATAGCCTGACCTGTTGCTGTCATCATTTGAGGGGTATTCATGCTTATAGATTGCCCTATCATAAATAGTAGCAAGTCCCTAATTGTGTAAAGCAATTTGAAGTCAGTCATCTTGTCTCTGTATTTTTTGAGATGCTCATCAAAATATAGTTAGTTAAGTAGCTAAAAAGCATAGCTGCAAGCTAATGATCTAGGCGTTGAGAGGCAGTCGAGTAGAGCAGTGATGTCCTACTCGACTGCCTCTCAACGCCTTGTAACAGTCTAGAAGTTAGTTAGTTCTGTAATATTGGCGAAAGTAGGCTTAAGAAAACTGACGCGGCAGCTTGCTAAAATTTCATAACGCTGGTTTTAGTCCAAAGGCTACAGGAAAGCCGATGAAAACTGATTTCATCTTCTATGAGCTCTTTCAATCCACGCCCAGAGTCTTGTTTGAATTAGTTGGGATGACTGCGCCTGAAGACGGAATGTACAGCTTCGTTAGCCAGGAAGTGAAACAAACACGTTTCCAAATTGATGGCATCCTCGTTCCCCACTATCGTAGGCCGGAACTGCCCATCTACTTTATTGAGGTACAAGGCTATAAACAAAAAGATACTGAAAGCTTGTATCACAACTTCTTTAGTGAAATCAACCTTTACTTGAATGATTATCGACCACAGAACGACTGGCGTGGAGTCATTATCTTTACTGAACGCCGCTTTGACCCAGGTCTACCTCAGCACTATCAAGACTATGCCAAAAGCATTCGGCTCCAGCGCATTTATTTAGATCGGATGGCAGAAGAGACGGAGGGGCGGTCGTTAGAGGTTGAAGCCATTCAGTTAATTGGCGTGAAGGAGCAGAAGACTGCGGAACGGGCACGCGCTTTGATCAATCGGGCAAGAAGAGAGGTTACGGATGTATCCTCTCTGGCAGAGGTAATAGAATTAGTCAATACGGTTTGTGTCTATAAATTTCCCGATCTGAGCCGAGAGGAGATTGAAACTATGCTGGGACTAAGTGATCTGAGACAAACTAAGGTTTTTCAAGAGGCAAAGGCTGAAGGTGCTGAAGAAGAGCGCGATCGTCTGTTGCTCCTTGCCGTTCCTGCCTTGTTGGAAGCTGGATTTACTACCGAACAGATTGCTTCTAAGCTCAAGACAGATGTGCCAACCATCAACCGCATCATTCAACAGCAGCACGGGCAGAATTGAGCCGATTGGTATAACACCCATCAGTATCTGGAAATCCTCAGAGCTTTCTCTGAGGATTTTTCTCCTGTTAACTTGCACCAGTTCAGCAGGATGAATCACAGACAGCTACTCTTGATTGCTACTCTCCGTAAAAATCTATTTTCAGTGCCTATCCTGTTTCAAACGCAGTATCCTGCTCTCAGGAAGCATTAGTCAGAGCAAAAATGACTCGCGTAATCGCACTTTTCAACCAGTCTGGTGGTGTAGGGAAAACGACACTCACCATGAATCTTGGTTACCAATTGTCTTCTCGAGGTCATCGTGTACTGCTTATTGATATGGATCCACAGGCCTCTCTGACTACCTTTATGGGGTTGGACATTACGGAGCAAGATAAGACTGTTTACAATGCCCTCATTTCCGAGGACGATGAGCCAATCCCTATTTACTCTGGCATCCATGAGATGGACCTGTCTCCTGCTAACATTATTCTTGCTAATGCAGAGCAGGAGCTAATCCTGGTTGAACAACGGGAGATTCGGCTGAAAGAAGCGCTTGCTCCACTCGAAGACAAATACGACTTTATCTTGATTGACTGCCCACCCAGTTTAGGGCTTCTGAGTCAGATTAGCCTAGTTGCTGCTAACCATGTTCTAGTGCCAATTCAGACGCAGTTCAAAGCTCTTATGGGTACAGATTCCTTGCTTAAAACCATAAAGAAAGTACAACGCCGATTGAATAAAGCCCTTACCATTGCTGGGTTCTGCCCTACTATGTACTCACCCAGCAATGCTCTCGATCAGCGTACGTTGGAAGCGATCACTGAGCAACTAGCTTCCTTAGGTACAGTCTTTACTCCTATCCCCCGTGCAACAGCCATAGCAGAAGCATCCGAGTATGGTAAGCCGCTGGCTCTATCCCCTAAGAAGAACTCAACCGTTCTTGCCATTTTTGATGAAATCGCTATAGCAATGGAGCAACTCTAGATGAGTCTAAAAAAGCCTCCAGCTAGCCGCACTCGGCTCAAAAATGTCACGCTCTTTAATGAGGAAGATGAGATTACTCCCAGCCCGCAGTCCACTTCCTTAGATAAAATCAAGCTGCCTGAACAACAGCCTCGCCGCTATTTCGATCCTGAGAAGCTAGCGGGCTTGGTTGAATCGATCAAGCAACATGGCATTCTAGAGCCATTGCTCGTTCGCCCTCTAGGGGCATCGGCTTATGAACTGGTGGCAGGGGAACGCCGCTATCGGGCAGCCACAGAAATCGGGCTAACCGTCGTTCCAATCGTCATTCGCGAAATGAGTGACAGTGAAGCCCTCCAAATTGCCCTCATTGAGAACCTGCAACGAGAAGACTTAAACCCGGTCGAGGAGACCGAAGGCATCCTACAACTATTAGCCATCAAGCTCCAGAAAGCAGAGCCCGAGGTGATTTCTCTGCTCCACCGCATGCTAGATGAAGCCAAAGGAAAAGTTCCCCATAACGTTATGGGGAACTCTGAAGCCAACACAATTCAGCAGGTCTTTGAGGGTATCGCTTTGATGGAGTGGCAGTCTTTTGTTAGCAATCGTCTCCCTCTCCTAAAGCTACCAAGCGACATCCTACTTGCTTTACGCAAAGGCTTAATCGCATACACCAAAGCTCAAGCGATCGCCCGGATTAAAGATGAACCACAACGAACGGAGATTTTAGATGAAGCGATCACTCAGGACCTCTCCTTAGCTCGGATCAAAGAGAGGATTGCAGAAATTCATGCTGCTCGATTGACTGCAGACCAGCAACTCTCTTCTCTAAAGCATCAGTTTGAGGATGCCTATCGGCGGATCAAAAAGTCAAGAGTATGGGATGCTCCTCAAAAAAAGCGGAAACTGGAAAAACTGCTAGAAGACTTAAACGCAATCCTAGCCGATGAATAGAAGTAGAAGTAGAAAGAAAAAGTGGGCTGCGTGCCAAGGTACTGCAAGCTTGTGCCAGTTGGGAGTGTCTCACAAACGGTGGCAAAAGAGAGATTGAGAAGGGCG
>NZ_JCACKR010000124.1:0-30741 GCF_059505485.1 Stenomitos rutilans | reverse complement strand
TTGAGGGGTTGCCCTCCGCAAAAATAGCACGGTGCCAGGTTAATTAATCCAGCATAGAGGGGACGTACTCAGATCTGAGTACGTCCCCTCTATGTTTCAGAGTATATAAGAAGAGAAGAACAGTTTTATAATTGAAGAAGTGGCATGTGAGAACTAAGGCCACTTGCGCAGATTAGGGAAGACATTTAGAGCATTACATGTGAATTTGCCCGCATTTATCTGGTTATGGAAAGCCGCAGCTTGGTCGATGGGATTTGCGATCGCGGCGTACTTGCTGCTAGCTGTTTCTGGCTTATATATTTTTACTCAGCGCCAGCACTATCAAACGCGTCCTAGTTGGCTACTTTTTTTGCACCTTGGGGTAGGGATTATACTCACAGCTCTAGTGTTGCTTCTTTTAGGGATTGGTATTGTTGGCACCTTGGGTCATTTTGGCAGTTTGGGACACTCATGGCATTTGCTTGCAGGATTGAGTGTGGTGAGCCTAGTATTTCTTTCTGTTTGGAGTGCTGTGCAAATTAGCTTAATGCAACCTTGGGCGCGATCGCTTCATATCAGCACTAATTTTGTTCTGCTTGTTGTATTTCTGTGGGTTTCACTGACAGGATGGGAGGCTGTTCAAAAGTATTTGCCCTGAGCGTTTGTTCTGAGCTATCCATAAAAGTGCGGGCTATGAGCAGTTCAACTTGATTGAGCTCGCGACATTTACCCATTGCATCTACTGAAGGCTTTATTTATGGCATCTGGCGTTATTGTTATTGAGCATCCACTAATCCAGCACAAACTTACCCTCATGCGACGTGCTGAAACTAGTACTGCTAAGTTTCGTTCGCTTATGACAGAGATTAGTATGCTTCTAGCTTATGAGGTAACACGTGACTTGCCACTTAAGTATGAAGCAATCAAAACGCCGATTTGTGAGATGAATGCGCCTGTGCTGGCTCCTGACAAAAAGCTTGTTATTGTCTCAATTATGCGTGCAGGTCAGGGCATTTTGGATGGTATGCTGCAACTCATGCCGTCTGCAAGAGTCGGGCATATTGGTTTGTATCGAGAACCGACGACTTTGGAGCCGGTGGAGTATTACTTTAAGGTGCCGCACGATATTGAGGAGCGTGACATGCTAGTAGTAGACCCTATGGTCGCTACAGGTAATTCAGCCGCGGCTGCGGTTCAACGGCTGAAGGAGACTAACCCACGATCGCTGAAGTTGGTGTGTTTACTAGCTGCACCTGAAGGTATCAAAAATTTTCATGAACAGCACCCAGATGTTCCGATCTTTACGGCTGCAATCGATGAGAATTTGGATGAACATGGCTACATCGTTCCTGGGTTGGGCGATGCTGGTGATCGCTTATTTGGAACAAAGTGAGTGCTACTTGCGTAGAAATTGCTTTAATGTTGGTTGCCCTCTTCAAGACCAAAGCTAATTGCTGCTGTTCTATGCTTGATGCCTAAGTACGGTTACGTCGTTTATAAAGGCGAAGGAGACACCTAGTCGCCCTCCTTTTGTCAGGTAATGTAGTATTTGCTGTGTACTATTTGGGTGAATTAACTTAAGTCTGGCTATGGATAGTTATTTGCTGAAAAGGGCCGTCGTACAACAAATTAATCCAGAAAATTTCCTTCCCTTTGGTCAGATGATTGCTGCTTTAGATGACCATACACCTTTTAGTGAAAAGGACGCTCAATTGCAGATCCATAAAGGTATTCCTCGCTTTTATATTATGCGATTGTATCAGCGAGGCCGTAAATTTCATCACATCACTCGCCATCACTTTTGTACTCAGTGTCTAGGTTCTTTGGAAGGAAAGGATTGGTTGATGGGAGTGGCACCACCAAGCCTAGCAAAGTTTCCGGCTTGGAAAGACATTGTAGTGTTTCGTATCCCTGGAAATTGCTTTATTAAGCTTGCGGTTGGTACATGGCATGCAGGGCCTTTTTTCGACCATGATTGCGTAGATTTTTACAATCTTGAATTGAGTGATACTAACCTAGTTGATCACGACACCTGCAACCTTTTGGAGCAGCACGGCGTTGCGTTTGAGATCGTTTCATGATCCTTGGCTAACGAAGTTGTCAATCACGGTTACTTTGTTGGTCTAAAGAGCCGTAGACGGACGTGCTAGAAACGTAATTCTGTAATTGTTCAGGTACCTTCAAGCTACATGATTCAGGTGTACGGGTGGGGACATCGGCTACGACTGAATCATGTTGACGCCATAAAAATGAAAAACGCGTACTCGCTGAAATTGAATACACGTTTTTCTGGGTTATGACTAGTAGTTTAAGTGCTTGCAGTGGAGATGTTTAAATTAGAGTGTACTAGCCATCTTAGGAAACCCAGGATAGCTAAACCTAGCGGCTTCATACTAGTTAGGGCGCTAAAGACCCAGTTGGTTTCCGCGCTTGTACTGTAGATAGGCCGCGACAAAAAGACCAGCAAGAGTAATCGGGATTAGTCCAAGTACAATGCCTGACAAAAGTGGTTCTACCAAGTTCAATCTCCTTTTAAGTCGGCTACGCTGATATAGGCAGCCAATTCTACTTATACATAGTACAAGGTTCAGTGGCTGAGCGCAGCATACTTGACAAGATTGGCTACTGGAAGCCTTTACCTTTCTTCATACCTTTTGCCTGCTCTAAACGCGTTACCTATAGTGTGGACGTCAGCGAAGAAGCGGTATTTCTTTACTGCTCCAAGGTATGAGAGAATTGCGAAGTTATCTAAAGAGGCTTTAAAGTAGAGAAGTTATCGAATTAATTGCTTGCACCTGAATGCTTTTTGTTCTACGCACTTTTTAAGAACTTTTGGATAACCAGCTTCTCAATCAAGAAAGTTTGATTCAAAGGGTTGCTCTGATCATCCTAGCAGTCCTTGTTGCGGTCCTTGTTGCGATCGTTAGCATCTATCAGTTAAGTGCCTCTTCGCCCTATGTGCGTGATGTGATTGAGCGCGAAGGAGATGCTATACAAGGTCACGCCATTTTTCTGATGAATTGCGCTGGTTGTCACGGGACACAGGCTGATGGCCGAGTTGGGCCAAGCCTGATTGATGTCTCAAGCCGGAAGTCGAAAGTGAACATCATTCAACAGGTTATCAGTGGAAAAACTCCACCAATGCCTCAGTTTCAGCCCAGTCCTCAAGAAATGGCGGACTTGCTAAGCTACCTGACAAGCCTTTAGTCTGTTTATAGGCAAGGCTTAGCTTTGATTTAAACTGGGAGTCTTGATGGTAGGCGCTAGACAGCCGTTAATGACTGGCTAGCTGGTGGATGTCTGTAAGCCCCCTAGCATGATCAACAGCATCACGGTAAAGTCAGTAGAAAGTAATTTTGCCCTTTGGTGCGGTAATCTTACCGTAAGCTGTGGATGCAATGTTGGGTGAACTCCTCGGTGCACGCTACAAAGTTATTAATGTTTTGGGAGCAGGGGGATTTGGTAATACCTATATTGCCGAAGATACTCAGCGTCCTGGTAACCCGCGTTGTGTGCTGAAACATCTCACGTTTTCTAGCCCAAGAGCCTCGGTACTTCAGCAAGTGAGGCGGCTTTTTCAGGCGGAAGCAGCAACTTTAGAGCGATTAGGCAGGCACGACCAGATTCCACAATTGCTTGCTTACTTTGAAGAGGATCAAGAATTTTACCTGGTTCAAGAATTTATTGATGGGCACCCTCTTAGTGATGAATTGACTCAGGGTGTTCACTTCTCTGAGAGTCAGGTGGTTGCTTTACTAGACGATCTATTGGGCGTTCTGGAGTTTGTGCATAATCAAGGTGTGATTCATCGGGATATTAAGCCCGAAAATCTCATTCGCCGCGATCGTGATAGTAAATTGGTGCTGATTGACTTTGGAGCGGTAAAAACGCTAAGCAATACGATCGCGGAGGCAACGGGCGAAACTAATTTGAGCCTCCCGATTTATACCTCTGGCTATGCGGCTAGCGAACAGTGTTTGGGTAGGCCCCAGTTCAGCAGCGACTTGTATTCTTTGGGGATGGTTGCCATTCAAACGCTTACAGGAATGCGTCCATCTCAACTCCCGCAGGACTTTAATACGTCTGAACTTGTTTGGCGAGACCAGGTACAGGTAGATGAATCGTTAGCAACTTTTTTGGACAAAATGATTTGCTATCACTACATTCATCGGTATCAATCGGCTTTAGAGGCAAGACAAGCACTGCATCAGGTTGTGTTAGATAGTACGCCTGCAAGCCCCCAGTCTGCCCCTATCCCAAGGAGGCTCTCGGCCAATGCGCTCACCATAACACCGCCGCTTCAAACTCAGTTTCAAGCCGATCGCCATGAGCGACTCCCGGAACGCTACCGCTTTAAGGGAAGGCATGTTGTGATGGTTACTGGTGGCACAATTGTCGCTGCGTTTGCACTAATCGCACTGATACGCAGTTTCTCTCCTACTGCCCTAGTATCCCTCTCACCGTCTACGCCTTCAACAAAAGCAGGGCAACTTTTGGCGAGTGATCGCATCAGTGTAGGCGAAAAGCTCTTGAGCCGATGGCAGGCTGATCCTAAGAAGCAAGAAGGTGTGGAGCAGATTGCTGCTGGTGCATACGGGAAAGCTATCGCTACTTTAGAGTCAGCTCGCCGGAGCAACGAGGGCGATCCCGAAACCTTGATTTACCTCAATAACGCACGCATTGGTACTGAAAAAGCTTACACGATCGCCGTGGCGGTCCCGCTAGGCGATACTTTTGGTTCGGCGCTCGAAATTTTAAGAGGGGTTGCAAAGGCGCAGGACGATTTGAACCAGGCAGGCGGTATTAACGGTACGCGCTTAAAGGTCGTGATTGCCAATGACGATAACAAGCGTGATACGGCTCAACAGTTGGCAACAATACTGGCGAACCAACCAGAAATTTTAGGCGTGGTTGGACATGGCATTAGCGATACAACCCTATCTGCCGCTGCTATTTACCAGGCAAAGCAACTGGTGATGGTTTCACCCCTTAGCTCAGCGGTGCAACTGTCTAATTTTGGGCAGTATATTTTCCGCACGATGCCCAGCGATCGCCTAACGGCGAAGGCGTTGACTAACTATATGCTCAATGGCTTGAAGAAACGCAAAGTTGTCGTGTTCTTTAACGCGGCCAGTGCTTACAGTATGTCACTCAAAACTGAGTTCAAAAATGCGCTGTTCTACAACGGCGTAGAACTGATGAGCGAGTTTGATTTTTCTCGTCCCGATTTTGATGCCGCTGATAGTGTTGAGACGGCGATCGCCAAGGGTGCTGAAGTGATTATGTTGGCACCTGATAGTGAGGTTTCGGATCGGGCGATTCAGGTTTTGCAGTTGAATCGGCGGCGGCTTAAAGTCATTGGAGGAGACAGCATCTCGACGGTTAAACTGCTCAAAGTTGCCGGTAAAGACGCTGTCGGTATGACTGTTGCCGTGCCTGCTGATTTAGCTCGACGTCCGTTTCAACAACAGTCCAAGCAGCTTTGGGGGCAAAATGCTTCCGTGACTTGGCGTACAGCCCTAGCGTATGATGCCACTCAAGCCCTCATTGCAGCGTTGCGCAGCAACCCAAGCCGTGCTGGCATGCAAAGAGTGCTTGCTCAGCCTGCCTTTGTAGCGCCTGGCGCAGCAGAATCGGTGCGCTTTTTGTCGTCAGGCGATCGACAGAGCAATGTCCGCCTGATGGTAGTGGCCCCAACTACTGTCGGCAAGCGAACCAAATATGAGTTTAAGCCCCTGTTAAGTCGTTAAACGCTTACAGGAACTCTGAAAGCAGCGCTTTGGAACCTTTGACTTACAACAGGTTTTGGCTTTAGTTTGTAGGGGTAGCTGTACCTGGAGTTGCTACGGGAGGGGTTGACGTCCCTGTGAGTCGCTTTTTCTGAGCTTCTCGAAATGCAGCCGTCGCTGAGTCCAGGTTTTCTTGTTGCTCACCGACAAAATCCTCATTGCTGGTAGAGCCTGCTTGCATTGCCCGATGTATCAGGTCCATAACGCCGCCAGTTTGGTCATTTCCGCGACTAGAAAACGGATCACGAGTTTGCTGATCCTGAAAAATCTGCTGCGGCTGAGCAGGCTGTACCTCTTGTGCCAAAGCTGCCTGAGAAACTCCAATCACTAGACCGATCGCCGCCAGAACGAAAGCGATAGGGTATGGCTTCGCTGTGCGTGCTACTGAATGCTTTGTTCCAACCATAAGGCGACTCTCCATCAAGACAATCCGAACGTTCGCTACGCTCACTCTTTTCTAAGACAGCTATTGTTGCCAGAATGCTCCCCAGATGTTGCCTATTTTAGCATCAACTCAAAAAGCGCCTTCTTAATGGTTGAGGACAGTTCTCATGAAATGTTCAAGCTAGCGTCCGACGCAGCTTGGGTTGAATGAGCAACAGCGCGATCGCATCAAAGGCAAGCAGCAAGAGTAAGGCTGCTCCCAACGTAACCGTTCCCCAAGGAGCTTGCATGACGACACTGTTCAGTGACCAGTCGCTGTGCAGGTAGACATAGCGAATCGGTTCAATCGCATAACTCAGTGGGTTAAGCGTTGCCACCCATTGTAACCAGACAGGCATAAACGACAGCGGTACCAAGGCTGTGCTGGCAAACAGCAGCGGCAAGTTGGTCACAAAAATGACGGCAATAAGTTCGATATGACCCTGTAGTGAGAACGAAAGCCCCAGACTTAAAGCCGTCACGCCCAGTACCAGCAGTAGCACAATCAAGCCAACAAGCCCTAATCCTAGTACATTCGGTAAGCCTGCTCCTAAGAAGGCGCTCATGGCGACGATCGCGCCGGTTTGTATTAAGCTCAGCGTTGTAATAAAAATGGCTGATGCCATCACGATAGAGAAGCGGGATGCTAGAGGAGCGACTAACAGCCGATTCAGGAAACCAAACTCACGATCAAACATGACAGGTAAGCCTGCATTAAGCGCCCCACCAAAGGCGGTAAACACAATGACCCCTGCGCCCAAAAACTGTCCGTAGCTCACATCCGTGCCAAACAAGCCCGGTGGCGCATTTTGAAACAGTGCCCCGAACAATACCAGCCACATAATGGGTTGAATGATGCCTGCGATAAGAGTGGAGGGGCGACGCTGAAGCTGAATAAAAAGACGGCGGGTTAAGGCCCCGGTTTCTTGCATGAAATCGTCAAGCGCTGAAGTGGATGACGCTGTAGCCGCTTGTTTTGATGGAGCGGTGGAAGGCTCTGTCTTGGGGGGTGTAACGGTAGTACTCATGGAAACTCAGGTGGCGTTTAACGCATATTTTGCTTTCGTTCTGCTTTCGTATCGCGATTGCCCGTTGCGGCGATTTCGGCATCCAGCAATGTGCGGCCTGTCGCTGCCAGGTAAACATCATCCAGGCTAGGGCGCGCTTGAGCAATGCCAAAGGTGGGCAATCCGGCTGTTCGCAACGCTTGTTGAATGGTTGCAAGTGCATTGCTTTGAGGCTGCACAACCAGGTTAAGCGAATTTCCTTGCGCGCTGTTGATGATAATTTCTTGAACAGACGGTAAGGAATGGAGCAACTGTTTTGCCTTTTCCGCTTCTTCTATGGGTGAAAATTCACGAATCCGAAGGGTAATGCGATCGCCCCCCACGTTATTCTTCAAATTTGATGGCTTACCAGCAGCAATGACCACACCTTGATCAATAATGGCAACGCGATCGGCTAGTGCATCCACTTCCTCAAGGTAATGGCTAGTCAACAAGAGGGTGGTGCCCTCTGCCCGTAATTGACGCAGAAAGTCCCAAACCACCCGCCGACTTTCAATGTCTAAGCCAGCGGTGGGTTCATCTAACACCAGCACCTGGGGTTGATGCAATAGCCCTGCCGCCAGATCCAAGCGCTTCTTCAACCCACCTGAATAGGTGCCCGTTTTTGTATCTGCGTAGCTTTCTAAATCCAGGAGTTTGAGGACGAGGGCAATTCGTTCTTTGGCGATCGCCTTGGGAAGGTGATAGAGCGCTGCCTGAAGCTGAAGCAGTTCCCGCCCCGTGAGCACTTTATCTAGCGCTACTTCCTGCGCAATATAGCCTAAATGCCGTCGAGCCAAGCGAGGCTGATCAACCACCGAAATACCAGACACTTCTACTCTCCCAGCATCTGGTTCGGTTAACGTGCACAAGCAGCGTAGTGTTGTCGTTTTACCCGCACCGTTTGGCCCAAGAAGACCGAAAATCTCTCCTGCTTCAACTTCCAGTGAAACGTCTTTAACGGCTGCAACCGAGCCGTAGGACTTTTTCAGCTTTTCAATAAAGACCGTAGGAGCCATTGCACTCCTCCAAGCTATACAAATCTCAACACACCTAAATCTTATCGTAGTTAGAGACGTGTGCGTATTTCAGTGGGTAGACTCCTAATAGGCCGCGACGTGTAAGGGATCTGCTAAGAAGTAAAACCCAAAATTGAAGGGTGTAGGAGTGGATGGGTAGATGGGTAGACCAACCGTGGGATATTATTTTCCGGCGAGTCCCTAAGCGTTTAGAGGAGCCAGAACCCAGAAGGTTTAACCCCCGGTTCCTGACTCCTATGCTAAACCTGCTCTAAAGCGGTATTGCAGTATCAATTTGCACGTTACCCCCTCAAGACCCCAACAAACGTTTGTACGTTGTCTGCAACGGCGCTCACAATTTGATGGGTTAGTGGAAGGCTATCTAACCCCATGCCCGCGCAGAGCAGCATGAGATACAGAATGGAATACTTGAAGACCGATCGCGCAACCTGTAGATCTGAGGGACTCTGCGTCAGTTGCCACGCCTTTTGAACGAAAACGCCACCCAGAAGCAGCGCCACACCTGCATACACCGCACCCATGACATGCAAGGGATAAACCAGTAAGAGGGTAACTGGAATGAGCACCAGCGTGTAGTAGAAGATTTGGCGGGCCGTCGGTTCGTTGCCTACGACCACAGGCAGCATGGGCACCCCAACCTTTGCGTAATCTTCCCGAATTAGCACGGCTAAGGCCCAAAAGTGAGGCGGTGTCCAAAGGAAAATAATGGCGAATAGCACCCAGGCAGCCCAACTGAGATCACCTGTCACGGCTGCCCATCCTACCAGTGGCGGAATCGCTCCAGCCGCACCACCAATCACAATGTTGAGGGTGCTATGACGCTTAAGCCAATGGGTATAAATAAGCACGTAGAACACAATGCCAGACATGGCAAGGCATGCGCTTAACAGATTGGCAAAAGCAGTCAGCAGCGTAAATGAAGTGATGGTGAGGGCGATCGCAAAGATCAAAGCATCGCGGGGCTGCACTCGTCCAGATGGTAAGGGGCGATGACGTGTGCGCTCCATGATGTAGTCGATGTCACGATCGTAGAAGCAATTAATCGTATTGGCGGCTCCAGAAGCACAAGCCCCACTCAGCAGGGTGACAAGCAATAGAATGGGGTTGACATCACCCTTGGCTGCAATCCACATGCCGCCTGCCGTTGTAATCAGCAGCAGCAAAATAATGCGGGGTTTTGTGAGTTGATAATAGCTTTGAATGACCTGTAAGGCGTTGTCGTGTTGACGGGGGGGAGTCGTTAAGAGAGTTTCTTGCATTCGCCCTTTCCTAAAGAGACAGACTTAAAAAGACAAAGCAGCGCCGATGGTAAGCCGTATTCGTTCAATTGCGGTCGTCCAAATCGCTGACTAGAAACCGTTGAACTCGTTCACTTAGAGCGCAAGGCAAGCAGTCAGACTGGTTGACCAGTAGCTCGATCGCCTGGAAAGCTGTCCACTGGTGCAGAGGGTGCCGAAGCTGTGGCAATAGACTCCACTGTCACATTGTCACGTAGCCCCAGGACTGTAAACGCAACCAGCGTTCCCAACAGAGCCGCCCCGATCGCCTGATGCAACACGGTGAGCGGTTCGACTTGTAGCCTGAGTTTGAACGTGGCGATGCCTAGAAGAATTTGCAGCAGCACCAGCCCGCTTGCCATGCTAGCTAACTTTCGCAGGGTGGGATGGAGTGCGGGTGTTCGCCATACCAGAACCACCAACGTTAGCGTTGCTATGGTGGGTGGTACTACGCCTGCAATATGACTGTGCATGACTAAACAAAGGCCAGAATCGCTCAGGCATTGATGCAAGGCCCACTGAGATGCGACTAAAGCGCCCAGAATGCTCTGGCAAAAAACCAGCACTGCCGCCGTCAAACCAATCCAGGGCAGCTTACCCGCAGTTCCCATACCTTGATGGGGCATCAGAGCCATGCCGATCGACAGCAGCGTCACGAAAAACAGCAGCGCGGTGCCCAGGTGAGCGGTCACGATGTCAAAGCGAAGGAGTTCTGTTACCGTAAGTCCGCCTAAAAGCCCCTGAACCAGCACCAGCCCTAAAGCAAACGTGGTTGTCCAGGGTGCCCAACGGGGCAATGAGCGACGATACCACCAGGCCATCGCAGCAAGGGCGATCGCAAAAATGCCCATTGATGATGCGGTTAAACGGTGAAACCATTCTAGAAAAACCTGAAAATTCATCTGCTGTCGTGGTACCAACTCGCCGTAACAAAGAGGCCAATCGGGACAGGCAAGCCCTGCGTTCATGACCCGTGTTGCACTGCCTAACGCCATTAGAAACAGAGTTTCTGCTGCCATTGCTAGAGCAAAGCGGCTGACCCGCGATCGGGGAGGAGATTCAACAGTAGATTGATGGACGATAACATCAGCCATCGGCTTAACCCTTAAATCACGAACATTTAGACGGAGCGGAACGAACCCTCAGAGTGACTACTTATGCCAAACCTAGCACTACATTTCTAAGAGCGGGGTTTGTCTTACTCGCTTCCTAATACTTTAATGATGGTGTTGCTTTTGCAGCCTCCCCTTTGGAATTTCTTCGGATTGCACACGTCTAGCAGAGAAGGATCAACAGAGGCTCTCAGGTATCTTCTGCTGATGAAATGCGTTTAGTACCGAGGCTTTAACCCTTGATTGATTTTGTTACTGGTCTCACAGATAACAGAGTAAAAGCTGTAAGTTAGCGGACAATGCTGGAGGTTCTCTAGTTGGGGAACTCTGTTGCCGTGCTTCTTGCCAGCAGCGATCGAACGTTCTAAAGCGATCCTGAAGAAATTCATAAGGATAGTCAACGAATGCTCCGTTTCTGGAAGCACTGCTTTACCTTGTAAGGTAGGACAAACCTATCCAGATGACGCTTTGCTTGCTGAAGCTCGAACTTCTTTAGAGTTTGCTTCTTGTATTGAGTAAGCGTTCTCAGCGATCGACATTGTTTAAACGGATCTGAACTGTGAATATTCCAAGCTCCATTACCACAATGCTGGCTGGCATTCTTCTCACCCTCATTAGCATCTGGGTTGGGCAGAATCATGGCTTGATGCCAGTTGAAGCGTCTGAAGCAGCACCGTTGATCGATGGGCTGTTTAACACGATGATGACGATCGGCACAGGTCTTTTCCTGCTGGTCATCGGCATTATTTTCGTGGCAGCGTTCAAATTTCGTCGTCAACCGGGTGATGAAACGGATGGGTCGCCTGTGCATGGCAACATTCCGTTAGAGATTCTTTGGACGGGGATCCCTGCGGTTATTGTTTTGGGTCTGGCAATCTACAGCTTTGAGGTGTATACCCAAATTGGTGGGCTGAACCCGATGGAGCATTCGGTTGCACACGGGAAGCCAACGCACCAAATGGCAATGTCTGGTAAGAAAGCGATGTCTGGAGCGGCGATCGCGGCTCCCCTGCCGTCTACTGAGTCTGCCATGCCGGGACTGATGGCTGATGCCGCCCCTGAGGTGCAGACGCAAGCTCAGGATGCGATTCCGGGTGGTGTAACCCAACAAGAAGATGGCTCTAAAACATCGGCAACTCCTGGTGTTGGCTCAATGCCTGGAACCCCAAACTCATCGAAGGAGTTTGTCATTCAAGCGAATGGCTTGCAGTATGCCTGGATTTTTACCTATCCAGATAGTGGGATTGTGGCGGGTGAACTACACGTTCCAGTGGGACGCGAAATCTTGCTGAATATCTCTGCAAGTGATGTGCTGCACGCCTTTTGGGTGCCAGAATTTCGGTTGAAGCAGGATGCAGTACCTGGACAACCGACCGAACTGCGCTTTACGCCTAATCGGGTGGGTGAATATCCAGTCATTTGTGCCGAACTCTGTGGCCCTTATCATGGCGCAATGAGAACTAAAGTCATTGCCGAAACTCCGGCTGATTTTGCTAAGTGGGTGGACGAGCAGAAAGTTGCCAGTGCTACTGGATTAGAGCAAACGTTAGCTGTTAATCCTGCTGACAAAACACCGGACGAATTTCTAGCTCCTTACGCCGATCGTCTGGGAATTCAGCCTGAAATGCTTCACCAGCTTCATTCTGAGGCTGGGCCTTTAAAGACTGCTTCTGCTAGCGAGCGATCGTCCTGACTCGTTAGCCCTTGCCTGCAAGGGCATTCTTGTCAAATAGTAAGCGATGAGCCGATCGCAATGGATTTACTCTTATGACCCAAGCACAGCTACAAGAGACTGCCAACCTTCCCGCTCATGGTTCTGAACCAAGCGGCAACAACTGGCGGACGTACTTTAGCTTCAGTACCGACCATAAAGTCATCGGCATTCAATACCTGGTGACAACGTTCATTTTTTACCTGATTGGTGGCGCGCTAGCGACAGCCGTTCGCACAGAGCTGGCTACGCCTGAAGTGGACTTCGTGAGTCGTGAGGTGTACAACAGCTTGTTCACGGTTCACGCGACGGTTATGATCTTTCTATGGATTGTGCCTGGAACAACCGGAGGCTTTGGCAACTACCTGGTGCCGCTGCTGATTGGAGCACGCGATATGGCATTCCCTAAGCTCAATGCCCTCGCGTTTTGGATGATTCCCCCGGCAGGAATTTTGTTGCTAAGCAGCTTTTTTGTGGGTGCTCCTGGTGCTGGCTGGACTTCTTACCCGCCGCTGAGCCTGGTCATGGATCAGACGGGTGAAGCGATCTGGATTCTTAGTGTCTTATTGCTGGGTACGTCGTCCATTCTGGCAGCTATCAATTTCATTGCGACGATCTTTAAGATGCGCGTAGCGGGGATGGGCTTTAACCAGATGCCGCTGTTTTGTTGGGCGATGCTAGCTACGTCAACATTGGCGCTGATTGCGACACCTGTCCTGGCTGGGGCATTAATTCTGTTGGCGTTTGACCTGCTGTTGGGTACGGCGTTTTTTAATCCAACGGGTGGCGGCAATCCGATCGTCTACCAGCATATGTTCTGGTTCTACTCTCACCCAGCGGTCTACATTATGATCTTGCCTGTGTTTGGCATGATCTCAGAAATTTTGCCTGTTCATGCGCGGAAGCCGATTTTTGGGTACAAGGCGATCGCTTACTCCAGTTTGGCGATTTGCTTTCTGGGCTTGATTGTCTGGGCACACCACATGTTTACCAGCGGTACGCCTCCCTGGCTGCGAATGTTCTTCATGATCACCACGATGGTCATTGCCGTGCCAACGGGGATCAAGGTCTTTAGCTGGCTGGCAACGATTTGGGGCGGGAAGATTCAGTTCAACAGCGCCATGCTATTTGCCCTTGGCTTTTTGTCCATGTTTGTCATTGGCGGCATTAGTGGCGTTATGGTTGCAGCCGTTCCGTTTGATATTCACGTTCACGATACATACTTCATCGTGGCGCACATTCATTACGTGCTGTTTGGCGGTAGTGTGTTTGGTCTGTATGCTGGGTTCTACCACTGGTTCCCCAAAATGACCGGACGGATGTTAAACGAAACCTGGGGACAGGTGCATTTCTGGCTGAATTTGATTGGCTTCAACCTGGCGTTTCTGCCGATGCACAAGTTAGGGTTGGAAGGTATGAATCGCCGGATTGCTGAGTATGAACCTCGTTTCGCGTTTCTCAACCTGATTTGCTCGATCGGGGCTTATATTCTGGCAGTCTCGACGATCCCCTTTATCGTTAACGCGATCTGGAGTTGGATGTACGGCCCCAAGGCAGGAGATAACCCTTGGAAAGGGCTGACGCTAGAATGGATGACCAGTTCGCCGCCGCCTGTTGAAAACTTTGATGCCGATCCAGTCCTGGCAACGGGGCCTTACGACTATGGCTTTGGCGATCGTGCGACTCCCGTTGATGTGCCGTTTTCCGATTCGAGAGATCCAGCCTTGGCTGCGGGGCCTAACTCTGCGTTACGGGCTGACCCTGATCCAGCGGTCGCTGTACACCCGGACGATCGCGAGAATGATTAGCTCTTAGACCGTAAGGAACTGAAGTGCTCTTGGCTAAAAACTAAAAACCAACAACTTCTATCATGACAGGCTCCACTCTTGACTCAACGAAAACGATCCTTAATCATCATCATACCGAGGTCGTCGCTCATCATACTGAGCATCACGACTATCGACTCTTCGGCATCACGATCTTTCTGATTGCAGAAGCGATGATTTTTCTGGGGCTGTTTACAGCCTATTTGACCTTCCGGGCGGTAGCTCCTACTTGGCCGCCTGAAGGAACGCCAAGACTAGAGCTGCTTTTACCAGGAATCAACACCATCATTTTGATTTCTAGTAGCTTCGTGATTCATAACGCAGATACGGCCATTAAAAAGAATGACGTAAAAGGGTTGCAGAAGTGGTTTGCGATCACGGCTGCAATGGGAGCCATTTTCTTAGTGGGTCAGCTCTATGAGTACTTCCATCTAGAGTTTGGCCTGAAGACAAATCTATTTGCCAGTACCTTTTATGTGCTCACTGGCTTTCACGGCTTACACGTTGCCTTTGGGTTGATTCTAATTCTGGCAGTGCTCTGGCGATCGATGAAGAAGGGGCACTACAGCAATGAAAAACACTTTGGTGTGGAAGCGGCTGAAATCTACTGGCACTTCGTGGACGTTGTCTGGATTTTCCTCTTTTTGTTGCTCTACATTCTTTGAGCGATCGACATTTTTGACTTAAACACGTTAAGACAGCAGCTCAGTAGAAAGTAAAAAAGGGGACGGTTCAACGGTCCCCTTTTTTAAGGCAAAAATGAATGCTAGAAGCGGCAAATGTTTACTTAATAGACACTTTAGCGCCAGCTTCTTCCAGTTGCTTTTTAGCGTCTTCCGCATCACCCTTAGCAACGGCTTCTTTAACCGCTTTAGGTGCTGCTTCCACAAGGTCTTTTGCCTCTTTCAGCCCCAAACCTGTCAGCGTCCGCACGACCTTCAGAATCGAGATCTTCTTGTCGGCCGGAACGTCTTCCAGCACCACATTAAACTCAGTCTGCTCTTCGGCTTCTTCTGCTGGAGCTGCTGTTGCACCAGGAGCCGCCATCATCATACCGCCGACAGGAGCCGCCGCGCTAACGCCAAAGGCTTCTTCGATTTGCTTCACTAGCTCAGACGCTTCCAATAACGTCAGTGTCTTCAGCTTATCCAAAATTTCATCTGTTGTTGCAGACATGTTTAATCTCCTGAATTGTTAGTTGTTAGTCAGTGGGTTTTGGTTCTTAGAAGGAAGCTCTAAAAACTAAAAGCTTAAAAACTCCATTAAGCTGCTTCTTTGTCTTTATCAGCAACGGCTTGAATGGCACGTGCTAAGGATGATGGTACCTGGTTGATGCCAACAGCCAACTTGCTTGCTACACCGTTGATTGCGCCAGCAATTTGCGCGATGAGCTGTTCTTTCGATGGTAGGTCGGCGATCGCTTTGACATCTGCTTCCGTCAACGCCCGTCCTTCCATCACGCCACCGCGAAGTTCAGTCTTCTTGGTTGCCTTCTGAAAGTCCTGGTAGGCTTTTAAGGCTCCGCCTACATCATCTTTAATCAGCAAAAAAGCTGATGAATCTGATAGCAAGCTTGTCATCGGTTCCCAAGTTGCATCCCCTTCAACGGCAATGCGCATGAGAGTATTTTTGGTAACCTTACAAGTCGCCCCGGTTGGCAGTAACCGTTTCCGTAGATCGGTAATTTCTGCCACCGTTAGCCCTTGATAGTTGATCACAACTGCCAATTGAGACGAACTCAATGTTTCTTTAAGTTCGGCGACGATCGCCTTTTTATCCTCTAACGTTCTACCCATCTCTTTCACCTCCTTTTATGGGGCATTGTGTCAGTCAACGCTTTCTACGCCTTTACATCCCTTACTCTTCAAAAGCAAAGCCAGATCAAAAAACCCCGGGCAGAGACCGGGGTTACGTCGTAGATCTTTCATGCCGTGTTAAATCAACACGGGTTGAAGAGCATACAAAACGAAAACCTCGGCAGAAAATTAAGCTTTGGGCACCTGCTGTCTCTGGCTTTGCTATTTAGTTGTTGTCAATGTTATCTGGTTAGCAACCCTGGTTATTACAGCAACTTTGAAAGGCAATAGGTTTAAAGATCGTCAGCCTACAGTCTAACAGCTAAGAGTGCAAAACGTTAGGCTGCTTCACCCAGTTTCAAGTCTCTTAAACTGCTGATATCCACTTCAATGGATGGCCCCATTGTGGATGCAACATAGACCGATCGCCAATACCGACCTTTTGCGCCCGAAGGACGGTTGCGATCGATGGTTTCTTGCAGCGCTTTGAGATTAACCAGCAAATCTTCGGCTGAAAACGCTGCTTTCCCAAACATCACGTGAACGATACCTGTCTTATCGGCACGAAATTCCAGCTTACCCGCTTTGAATTCGGCGATCGCTTGAGGCAAATCAAAGGTAACCGTACCGCCTTTGGGCGATGGCATCAAACCGCGAGGACCAAGCAGCTTACCCAGCTTTGCCACCTGGGGCATCATGTCTGGCGTTGCAATCAGCAGATCAAAATCAAGCACGCCTTTTTGAATTTCGGCAATCAACTCTTCTGAACCCGCCAAATCTGCGCCTGCATTGGTTGCTTCGGTTACTTTTTCACCACGAGCAATCACGGCAACTCGCACCGTCTGCCCCGTACCTTTAGGAAGAGCCACTGTAGTTCGCAACTGCTGGTCTGTGTATTTTGGATCGATCCCCAAACGAATATGCGCTTCTGCTGATTCAGCAAATTTTGCGGTTGCTGTCTCTTTCAGTAGACTCAATGCCTCTAGAGGATCATAAGCCCGATCCTCGACCTTCCCTTGTAGTTCTTGTAGTCTTCGAGATACTTTTGCCATTAATCGTCTCCTGGGGTGCTAACGAAGCGTTGCCTCTCCCCCGCTATGGGTTTGTCGGTTGAAATCGTTCAGTGAATCAAAACTGTCAACTTAGCCAGCCGCCGCTGAGAATAGCGTTGAGCGCTGTCTCAAGGTGCATGAACGCTACTCTTTGACCGTTACACCCATGTTGCGGGCAGTGCCCTCAACAATTCGCATCGCGGCTTCAATATCGTTTGCATTAAGGTCAGGTAGTTTTGCTTGAGCAATCTCCTGGAGCTGAGACCGAGTAATCGACCCAACTTTCTTGCGGTTAGCTTCACCGGAGCCGCGCTCAATGCCCGCTGCCTTAGCAATCAGTTTTGAAGCAGGTGGAGTTTTAAGGATGAACGTGAAACTGCGGTCTTCGTAAACTGAAATCTCGACCGGAACCACCATTCCTGCCTGATCTGAGGTGCGAGCGTTATATTCCTTGCAGAACATCATGATGTTGACCCCATGCTGACCAAGCGCGGGACCAATGGGGGGCGCTGGGTTTGCTTTTCCAGCAGTAATTGCCAACTTAATGACCGCAACAACTTTCTTTGCCATTGACTCTACTAACTCTCTTTCTGAATCTGATTAAACTCCAACTCGACTGGCGTGTCGCGTCCAAAAATTGACAGCAGCGCTTTAAGCTTGCTGCGCTCAGGACTGACCTCAATCACTTCACCTTCAAAGTCCTTGAATGGTCCCGAAAGTACCAAGATTTTATCTCCGGGAGCCATATCAATCTTAACAACGGGCTCTTGCTCTTGTGCCTGCTTAAAGATGCGCTCAACTTCAGCATTGCCCAACGGCAGTGGTTTGACGTGCCCTCGCCCTCGTCCGTACCGCCGCTTTTGCTCTGCGCCAACAAAGTTAATGACATTAGGCGTATTTTTGACGACCTGCCAGGTATCGTCGTCCATCAACATGTTTACCAGTACATAACCAGGAAACACTTTCTCGTCTGTGCTCTGGCGGCTACCGTCTTTACGAAGTTTAATGGCTGGAGTCTGAGGAATCTCAATCTGAAAAATACGGTTGGCAACATCCAATGTCTCAATGCGCTGCTCCAAGTTTGCCTTGACGCGCTTTTCGCACCCTGAAGCAACCTGAACAGCGTACCATCGACCATCCTTTGCAGAGGCTTCTTCTGAGGCATCTTCTGCGTTACTGGTTGCTAGATCATGTTGAAATTCGTCTGCTGCAAAAGTCATCCAAACACCTGCTTGGCTCCCCAAGCGAAGAAATTATCAACGAGATAAATCAAAGTTGCAGAAAGGATCACCATCAAAATGACTGCTATGGATTCGCTAATCAGTTGCTGACGACTTGGCCAGACAACTTTATCAAGCTCATCCTTGGTTTCTTGCAAAAAAGCTGAAACGGCAAATCCAGGCTTTGCGTCTTGTACTTCAATCTCTTCCTTTTTTGCCACGGCTCCTTGATCTCCCTTTCAATGCAGCTTGAACCTTTTCTCCTCGCCTCACTTACACCCTTACCTGCCCTTAGATGCGTTGCCAGGAGAGGGGTGATTGTTGGATGAGCGCGCCCTGGAGGACTTGAACCCCCGACATCAGGTTTTGGAGACCTGCGTTCTACCAACTGAACTAAGAGCGCTCGTACTCATCCATCAGCCTATCATCCCTAGTTTATCAGTTCGCTAGCCCGTTAGCCTGGTCATTTGCTGAGGGCTATTAATGGCTGAACCGATCGCTGGTTAGCACCTAACAGTCGCTTCAACAATCAATGCAAGGCGTTTACTGAAGGGGGCGATCGAACCGCTGCTTAAGGCGAGTGGCTTTACCAATGCGATCGCGTAGAAAGTAGAGCTTGGCACGACGTACTTTGGCTCGACGCAGCACTTTGATGCTTTCAATGCGCGGTGAGTGAATAAGGAATACTCGCTCAACCCCAACACCCTGAAACGTTTTGCGAACTGTAATGTTTTGATTGATTCCCGCTCCGTGGCGAGCGATGATGACACCCTCGTAAGGCTGTGTCCGTTCCTTCCCACCTTCTTGAATGATGACACCGACTTTAACCGTGTCACCAATGTAGAGAGTTGGCAAGTTTGATTTCATTTGCTCCGCTTCGATCGAGCGGATAATGTCTTGGGCATGCATAGGTGTTTTGAGAACTCACAGCGCAAAAACTCACAGTCTATAACTATAGACCATAGAAAGCCTCTAAGTCCACGTTTTTTAAGGAATTTGCGGCGATATAGACCTGAGTTGGTTTTAATAGAAAGTTGTCAGAGTTCGTTATACGTGGTGCTGCTTGGTAGAAGATGCTTTGCTGCCAAAGGGAGCAGACTTGACGCGTTGCGCGGAATCTTTTGAATGCCCCCAGAGAGGATTGAATTTTTAGCTGCATTTGTTGGAAAGTATCAAGGTCAGACGAAGTGGTCTGCCTGCCCAGCGTCTACTTGGTGATGTCTGCCTGGAATTTTACTGCTGAGAGGATAGTGATTTGATGACAGTTGACGCTATTTCCCTGTCTTTATCATCTGCTCAGGTGTGGCGGTGGGTCATGCCGTCTCATCTGGCAATGCATGTCCCGGATGGATTCCTTAGTTTGCCCGTTAGTTTAGTCACCTGGATTGTGGCGATCGCGTTGATTGCCGTGTCGTTAAAGCGGGTGGAATCGGAATATAAGGAGCGGACAGTGCCGTTGATGGGCGTTTGTGCGGCCTTTATTTTTGCCGCACAGATGATCAATTTTCCGATCCCTGGCGGTACGTCAGGGCACCTGTTAGGCGGTACGCTGGCAGGTGTTTTGCTGGGACCGTGGGCAGGATCACTGGTAATGGCAGTCGTGTTTTTGGTGCAAGGAAGCCTGTTTCAGGATGGCGGTTTGACTGTTCTGGGCGCAAACATTTTTAATATGGGGCTGATTGGTACCTTTGGTGGGTATTACCTGTATCGATCAATCCGCCTTGCTCTGGGGCGTAATTCTTTGAGCAAAACGCTGATTTCGGTTGCAGCGGCTGCCTGGACAAGTGTCGTGGTTGCGTCTATTGTCTGCGCGATCGAGTTGGCGCTCTCTGGAACGGTGCCTTTTGCCGTCGCTTTAGCCGCAATGGCATCCTGGCATGTGCTGATTGGCATTGGTGAAGCTGTTATCTCGGTGACAACCGTTAGCTTCATCTGGCGATCTCGCCCTGATCTTCTCTACGATCCACCCCGGAAAGCGCGATCGTTGGCTTCAGAGCCTCTCATTCCTCGCTAACCTTTCTGTTAAGCATCCACCCAAAAGATTGAGCTTTATCGCTATGAGTAGTCATCTCCAGCAACAGCGTAATCGCGCTTTTGTCATTACTGGTTTAGGCATTGCCCTCCTGATTGCGATTTTCTTATCACCGTTTGCAAGCAAAGATCCAGATGGTTTAGATCGGGTTTCGGAAGACCTTAAGTTTGGCGAAAAAGAACTTCAGGACAAGCCTGCTCACAAACTGCCCTTCTATACCGTTTTTGACGAGTATGCGGTGAGAGGTGTGCCTGAACAAATTGCCACACCACTGGCTGGTCTGGCAGGAACGCTGGTGACCTTTGGGTTGGCCTGGGGAGCGGGTAAACTGCTGGTGCGTAAGCCTGGTCAACCTCCTGAAGATTCTGCTTTGGATGAGTAATAGACCTCCTACGCGAATACTTAAGAGCCCCCTCCCCTCCCCCAAGTTTGGAGGAAGCTAATACTGATTCCCCTCAAATTGGGGGGCTAGGGCGTGCTTTAAAACCCTGGCAAGCCCCCAACCCCCCAATTTGGGGGCTTGCAAACCAGCTTCAAAGTCCCCCAACATTGGGAGCTTAAAGCCTTTTGGGCATACAAGAAAAGGGGCAGAAGCTATCAGCAATGAAACGATTGAAGCTTTAAAACACTGCCTGGGGGGGCGAAATCTGATTCCTGCAGGAAGCCTAATGTTTGAATGAATGTTTGAATGAGTAATTTTCGACTGTAATTTTCGGCTACTAATGCTATTTCACCGGAAGGACGGCATGGATGCTATTACACATTGGTGCCTTTCATCTTGCTGTTGATAGTCAACAAACATCCCCCTGGCACCGCTTAGCGCCTAAGACTCGCGTTCTGTGTACGCTTTTGCTGTTGTTTGCGATCGCGCTCACTCCAAATGGTCGCTGGTGGACGTGGGCCATTTACGCGGTGGGGGTGGGAGCGATCGTCTTGTCTAGTCGTGCCACCTTACCGATTCTGTTTAAGCGGGTGGCGATCGAGTCTGTTTTTATTGGTGTAGTACTGCTAGGTACCCTCTTTCGGGGTGGTGGTGTCGTGCTATGGCACTGGGGATGGCTACAGATCACAACAGAGGGCTTATGGGTTTTGGGTAGTGTGACAATCAAGGCGCTACTCTCACTGTTACTCGCCAATGTTTTGGTGCTAACTACAGCGGTTCCAGAGTTGCTTCACGCGCTGACGGTCTTGCGAGTGCCACCCTTGCTCGTCGCCATCCTGGCTTCAATGTACCGCTATATTGCCGTTTTGGTGGGAGAGTTTCAGTCGATGCAACGAGCCGCCCTTTCTCGCAACCTGATGGGAAGTCAACGCTGGCAAAGACTGGTCGTAGGGAACATGTTTGGGTCACTCTTTATTCGCACACTTGAGCGAGGTGAGCGAGTCCATCAAGCAATGGTGTCACGGGGGTATGAAGGCTTGCCGCCTGTTGCAACTGCGCCAACGGGTCATCGGCGTGATGTTGTGGCGTTGACGTTAACCGCAGTCTTAACGTTGCTCGGACAAGGCATTTACTTGTTTTCAGTTGTTTAATCTGCGGTCTTTATGCATCGCAATCCCCATGCATTACAATCCCCATGCATCATAATCCCATTGATATTCGGCATTTGAACTACTCGTACCCTGACGGTACGCAAGCACTGAAGGAGATCAATCTTTCGATTAAAGCCACTGAACGAGTCGCACTCGTCGGCGCAAATGGGTCCGGTAAATCAACGCTACTGCTGCACTTTAATGGTCTGCTTATCCCCCAAACAGGCTCGATCGTGGTTGGAGAACTGGCGATGGAACCTCAGAATCTGAAAGCGATTCGCAATTTTGTGGGGCTGGTCTTTCAGAATCCAGACGATCAATTGTTTATGCCAACGGTTTGGGAAGACATCATCTTTGGGCCACTTAATCAGGGGATCAAAGGGCATGAACTGGAACATCGGGCCGTTGCCGCCATGAAAGCCGTTTCGTTAGAGCCAGACCAGTATGGGCAGCGGAATGCGAGTAACCTATCGGGTGGTGAGAAGAAGCGAGTGGCGATCGCAGGTGTTTTAGCAATGCAGCCTCAAGTACTCATCCTGGATGAACCCTCCGCTCAACTTGATCCCCGTTGTCGTCGTGAGCTGATACATCTGCTTGATAGCTTACCTTTGACGCAATTAATTGCAACGCACGATTTAGATTTAGCGCTGGAGTTGTGCGATCGTACCGTTGTGCTGAGTCAAGGCCGTATTGTGTTTGATGGAGCAACCGAGCGTATTCTGGGTGACTCCCAACTGTTAGAGCAATACGCTTTGGAACTACCCCTGAGCTATAGCCGTCCCTATTGCCAGCTTGATCACGCGCCAGCAGCATGAAAGGTGTTAAGGCAGAAGGTAAAGGGTAAAAGGTAAAGGGCAAAAGGCAGAAGGCAAAAGAAGTTGTTGGTTTTTAGAAGAAAGCTGATGACTGATCGCTGTTTAACTCAAAACTCAAAACTTCTATGCTGACCGCTGACCGCTGATGGCTCAAAACGAAAAGCAGAGGGCAAAAACTTTTGGTCGAACCATTCAACCTCATAGAGCTGTCACCTCAACGCCACGACGAATGCACTAGATTGAAAGCAGGTAAAGTGATTTTGCTCCGCTTGCTACCCTATTTTTTAGAGAACTGCCTGCACACGTATGCCTCTTTCTAACTTTCTTCGCCGTTACGCGATCCCCAGTCTATTGTTTGGCCTTTGTCTGGGAGGGGTGCTTCTGTCTGAGATGCCTGCCATGAGTCAGGCGGCACCCAGCAGCATCGTGGCTCAGACCAGCCCGGCACCGTCGAGCCAACCCTCTGCCAGTCTGCCTGCGGATGCGCTTTCTGCGACTGCCCGCAAAACAGTTTTAGACAATGGATTGACCGTTCTCACCAAGGAAGTGAACACAGCGCCAGTGGTAACGGTTCAGGTCTGGTATCGAGTGGGGTCGCGCAACGAAACCCCTGGGATCAATGGCATTGCCCACCAGCTAGAACATCTTATGTTCAAAGGAACAAAGGCTCGACCGATTCAGTTTGGACGCTTTTTTAGTGCTCTGGGCAGCGAGTCGAACGCCTTTACCAGCTATGACGAGACGGCTTACTTTGGCACGGTTGAGCAAGACAAGCTGAACGCCCTGCTGGTGTTGGAGGCCGATCGCATGCGAAATTCGCTGATTGGTGACCAGCAGCTTACGAGCGAGAAGCGCGTAGTGATTTCAGAGTTGCAAGGGTATGAGAACAATCCTAGCTACCGCCTAGGGCGATCGGTGATGAAGGCGGCCTTCCCGAATAGTCCTTATGGGCTACCTGTAGGAGGTACTAAAGCTGATGTGCAGCAGTTTACCGTGCAGCAAGTGCGAGATTATTACCGCAAGTTCTATCGGCCGGATAACGCCACATTGGTCATTGTGGGTAATTTTAAGACGGATGAAACGCTGGCAACGGTGAAGGAGACGTTTGGCAAAGTTGCTAAAAGCGCTGATGCACTACCAGACTTCAAGCTGCCTACCCCCGTTACCGCCACGAGCGCCACTAAGACCCCGATCGTTCTTAAAGAACCGGGCAGTGCGGCGCTACTCAATGAAGTCTATCCCCTGCCAGCAGTGAGCCATCCTGATGTACCTGCGCTGCAAGTGATGGACTATATCTTGACTGGAGGGCGCAGCTCGCGGCTCTACCAGGCACTGATAGAATCTGGACTGGCAAGCGATGCCAGCGGTTATGCAGCGAATCTGATTGGCGCTGGTTGGTATGAACTCTCCGTCACGGCTGCCCCCGGAAAGGAACTGTCGCAAATTGATACGGTTCTACAGAAAACGTTGGCTGATCTGCGGGATCAGAGCGTCACTCAAGAAGAATTGGAGCGTGCCAAAGCGCAGCTCAAGGCGTCGATCGCTTTGCGAAATCGGGATATTACCAGTCAAGCACAGCAATTAGGCGATGACCAAACCGTTACAGGTGACTACCAGTTTAGCGATCGCCTTCAGGCTGCCATTGCCACGGTGACACCAGCCGATGTGCAACGGGTGGCAAAAAACTACCTCACGCCAGCAAAGCGGACGGTCGGTTTCTTTGAGCCGACTCAATTGAACGGTAAACCGGGTGCTAGCTCCGGCAACTTCTCGCAGACAGCGGAAAACTTTAGCCCTGGAGCGCCAGTTGACCCGGCAGAAGTGGCGAAGTATTTGCCAAAACTGACTTCTGGTGGTCAAAAAACATCGCAAGCCTTGCCCGAAAAGCTGAACTTAGCGAATGGGCTGAGTGTGTTGCTGTTGCCCGATCGCAGTTCACCAACGGTGACGCTGAGCGGATACATCAGAGCGGGAACTGCGTTTGATAAGGCAGACACCGCAGGACTGGCAAGCTTGACGGCGGCCAACTTAATGAACGGCACCAAAACGAAGGATGCTCTGGCGATCGCCAAAACGCTGGAAAACCGGGGGGCTAGCCTGGGCTTTAGCGCAAATCGAGAAGGGGTCACGATCGGGGGGAATGCTCTGTCCGCAGACCTGCCAATCCTCATTCGCGTGTTGGGTGATGTGGTGCAAAATGCCAGCTTTCCAGAAGACGAACTGGCGCTAAGTCGTCAACGGGCGTTAACCAGTCTAAAGCTGGAACTTGATACCCCCTCTCGATTAGCACGACGCATCTTTCAGCAAACGCTTTATCCAGAAACCCATCCGTTTCATACCTTTCCAACCGAAGCAAGCCTGAAGCAGATTACTCGTGCTGGCGTGATGCAGTTTTACCAGCAGCACTACCACCCAGATGGCACCGTGCTTTCGCTTGTGGGCGATTTTGACTCCGAGCAAGTACGCGCTCTGTTAAATCAAGAGCTTGGCTCCTGGCAAGACCCAGCGCAAGACGTAACGTTGAAGTTTCCGACCGTGCCACTGCCTCAAACGGTGAAGCGAGTCAACCCGGTTTTGCCTGGTAAAACTCAGTCCATTACCTTCATCGGCTACAACGGCATCGATCGCAAAGATCCCCAGTACTACACCGCGCTCGTGATGAACCAGATTTTGGGCGGTGATACCTTATCGAGTCGGTTGGGTACGGAGATCCGCGATCGTCAGGGGCTAACCTATGGCATCTACAGCGGCTTCCAGGCAGGCATTACGTCTGGGCCTTTCCTGATTACAATGCAGACCGCTCCAGAGGATGCCGATAAAGCGATCGCCAGTACGCTGAGCTTAATGAAGCAGCTTCGTGAAACGGGAGTTACTGAAGCCGAAGTAGCAACAGCCAAGCGATCACTCACCAGCATCTACCCAGTCGAACTTGCCGATCCTGAAAGTCTAGCTAGCACTATTCTCATGGATGCGGTGTACGGCTTGGGGACTAACGAAATCCGCGACTACACCAATAAGATCAATGCTGTCACCCAGGTACAGGTCAATCAGGCGATTAAAAATCTGGTGCACCCCGATCGCGTTGTCGTGGTAACAGCAGGCCCCGGACGTGCAGCCGCGACTCCCAAGTAACGGCAGGGCTTGAATGATTCAGCGGCCAGCGATCAACTTTTGTCTGATCACTGACCGTTGATATGAGTCCACGCCTTATTGAGAATTGCTGCGAAGTTTGCTGCTAACCCACCCACCAACCAGCACCTGACAATAGCATGATGCAGTAGTGGTAAATCGACACCATTCAGACCGACAATTTGAGCTACCTTAGAAGAAGTCACGCTGACTGCAATAGCGCTCTTAGCTGCTGATCCGATTAGTTCTGCCTCCCCATTCGGTTGCGATCGCATGAATATTTTTAGTCAACTGTTGAATCAACCTGCTCTACCTTCGCCGGACAAACAGCGTCGCGGCATTGAGCTAAAATCATCCCGTGAAATTGACATCATGCGGCAGGCATCTCGGATTGTTGCCACCGTACTGAAAGAAATTTCAGAACTGGTTGAACCTGGCATGACGACAGCAGATTTAGATGCTCACGCCGAAAAGCGTATTCGTGAAATGGGCGCAAAGCCTAGCTTCAAAGGCTATCACGGCTTTCCCGCTTCGATTTGTTCGTCGCTTAACCACGAAGTTGTGCATGGTATTCCCAGCCGCAAGAAAGTTATTCGTGCTGGAGATGTGCTGAAGGTAGATACAGGCGCTTATTTTGAAGGGTTTCACGGCGATTCTTGTATTACGATCGCCGTTGGCAATGTAACACCTAATGCCGCACGGCTCATTCGTGTTGCGGAAGAAGCACTTTATAAAGGCATTGAACAGGTTAAAGCAGGTGCTCATTTGCTGGATTTGGCAGGCGCGATTGAAGATCACGTCAAGGCCAACGGGTTTGCAGTGGTGGAAGACTTTACCGGACACGGGGTTGGGCGTAATTTGCACGAAGAACCATCCGTTTTCAACTTCCGCACCCACAGCATGCCGAATGTCAAACTCCGAGCAGGCATGACTCTAGCGATCGAACCTATCCTGAATGCTGGTTCACGCTTTACCCGCACCCTCGCCGATCGCTGGACGGCTGTAACCGTTGATAATGCCCTTTCAGCCCAGTTTGAGCATACCGTTCTGGTCACGGAGAATGGGTACGAAATTTTGACCGATCGATCAAAAGTCTAAACCCCAGGCTGAGATGTCGCCGCTTTCACACCCGCAAAGATTGTAAGGCTGAAAATAACCAGGTTAGAACTTACGCATTTGCCCCCAACCCTCAACTCTGTGGGCTTTAATTGGCTCGGTTCCCCCTTTCTTGTGGCTTGCTTCCCGAAGGATATGCCCAAAGGGCTATGAATTGGGGGCTAGGGAGCGAAAAATGACTGCTTTTGCGTAAGCCCTACAGGTATGAAAAGGAATAGACGTCTCGGCTCCTTCTTGAAAAAACCCCTCACTCCTCTCACCTCACTCCTCACTCCTTGCCCCCTCTAACCAGCGCCAGTTAGGACGGTTCCAGTCATACATGCCTTGAATTTCGTATTCAGTCCCGTCTTTAAAGCGAATGATACAGCTAGTCCCCTTATGTTCTGGAACTTCAACTTCTGGAGCTTCAACTTCTGGGACTGCAACAGCGGTTTCGCTTAAAGGCGAGTCAGGAGTATGAGGGTTAGGTTTGATGTTAACGACCGTGCAGGGAAACCATTCTCGGCTACATGGGCCTGTTTCTTGCACCCATTCCCATAAGCCGTTGGTTACTTCAATGTGATCGCCCACTTTCAGCCTCACGAGGTCGTCGCGCTCTAAATTGATGTAGCGTGCGAGATGCCAGGGCGTAATCTGCTCCACCCATTGAAGGCCGTAGCGTTCACGGATGAACTGCACCGCGCCAGAGCTTCTACCGCTCAGCCAATCATTCAGTAACGTCACCTTCCAGGGCTGATTTTGGCGCTCCTGCAAGGTAACAAACGCTAAAAATGTCTGTCGTTCTTCAGCCGACAGTTGCTCTAGAGGATTGCTGGAGTCCGACGCGGCTGTAGAGAAAGCAGTGGTGACTTCGCGATCGCCCTCTTGTTGCTTAACCTCCACCTCAAACGGCACGGCTGCCTGTATCGCCTGGCGCAGGATGTACTTTTGGCAATCGTTGAGGGGATGCAGAGCAGCTTCACATTGGCCGAATACCGCGCTTAAAAGTGCTTCAATCTCAGATGGAGTCATCACGGATGGGAGATTCTAGGCAGAAGGCTAGAAGATACAGGTGTCAGGAGCCAGAATGTTTTTTCGTCGGCACGGCTTCTAGACGGAACGATCGCCGAAAATAATTTCTTATTATGACAAAAGTTTCAAAAAGCGTCCTCAAGCCCATTTGTCTTCAATTCAAGCTAAGCTGGAGAGTGGCTTCTGAGTGTTGCCTCAAAGTTATCTATCCACTGCGTTTTGCTCATCCACAGCTTATGCCGTTCCGAGTTGTTGCGACTGCTCTTGCTACAGGCTTTCTGTGGCTTCTTACGACCTGGAGCACTCCGCCTGCTCTAGCACTGACTCAAATCAGACTCTTTGACCTTGCTTATCACGAATGCCCAGTTGAACGCGCCGATGTGCCGACTACTGGCGAAGTTGCGAGCATCTTCCCAAACTGCTTCATCATTACGGGAAAAACCGAAAATAAATCGGGTAAGCCTGTGGTTAACGCGGATATTTTTGGTCGCATCTACGACGCAAACAACGATTCAGTTATGCAAAATCGGACTCGTCTGGGCGCGATCGACGAGGTGCCTCCCGGCCTTGGTACCTTTGAGCTAAGAATTTCGGTGCCCGCAAGCCAGCCAACCCCGTTGAAGTTGGAACAGTTCAAGGCAGCAGGCTTTACAGGAACGGTACGTCGTTAAACTTGCTTAAAAAGGCTGCTATGCAACTGTATGCAAGCAGCCCTCTAAAATGATTTAGTTGTGCTGCCATGAGATTTAGGGCGGCACTATGCCCTAATGTCAACGACATTGCCGTCTCGCTTTGAGACAGCAACGCTGTTTAGCATTCACTTAATCACTGAGTTGCAATTAAGCGAATGGTTACTTTCGCTCCAACCCTTCTTGCATCTACCGAGTCAAGCGTCTTTACCCGTTGAGCTACATGGGTAATCCTGCCTGCACGCTTACGAGTAATTGCGCCACAGAGGGCAAAATAGCGGATTGCACCACTTGCAAGAGTAAGAGTGCCAGGATGGGAGAAAAGTCAAGACCACCCAGTGGTGGAATAATCGATCGAAACACGTTGAGATACGGGTCAGTCAACTGACTCAAAATCGAGAAAGGTGGATCGAACCAGTTAATATTGGGGAACCAGCTCAACAAAATGCGAATAAACAGTAGAGCTGTGTAGATATTAATGAACGTTACGATTGTTTGAAACAGGAGAGGAATCAGCGAACTCATAGGGTATTGCTTCCTTAAACGGCGAAGTTCATTAGCACCTAGACTAGACTAATCTAACGAATATTAGCGGCTTTCGAGTGTTCTGGTTTGTACCACTTCAATCTAACTGACAGGCTCAGGCATGGCTTTAAGAATCTTTGAGCGTCGATCGCCCCGCTGATTCTGCCCCATTGACTCCTCCAAGCTGCTGGCGAACATCATCAATCGCGTCGTTGAGTTGTGCAATTTTGTCTTCTAAGCTGCGGCGAGAGGCTTCTATATCGGCTTGACCATTTGCAGTCTTGATCGAACGTCGCTTTGGCCTATAGCCCAAGCGAGGATCAGCCTGACTCGCATTTAACAATGGTTCCTCAGACTGCGGGTTGAGGACTCTACTAGCAACCACGGCACCCAGCGTACCGCCGACAATGCTGCCAAAGACGGCACCTAAGAGAAACCCACTTGCAAAATTGTCTTGCTGGCTCATCGCTGATCAAAATCCCACTTGTATCGTTGAAATCAATGGTTGCTCTGCTTTCTCAGTGTATCGCTGCGCTTTCAAACTGCCAAAACAAAGCTATAAGGCTTTAGGTTAACATCTCACGTACCAAACGTGCGATCGCCTGCATCTCCTAGTCCTGGCACGATAAAGCCTTGCTCATTCAGCCCTTCGTCGATCGCGGCAGCATAAATGTTGAGGCTCGGATACGCGGCGCTCAGTTTTTGTAAAGCGGTTGGTGCGACAACAACTGAAATAATACGGACCATCGCCGGATCGACTCCCCGCTGTGTCAATTCTGCCATTGCTGCAAGGCTCGTTCCACCCGTTGCCAACATCGGCTCTGTAATTAAAACACGGGTCTGCGGGGCAAATTTTTCTGGCAGTTTGTTGAGATAGCAGCTTGGCTCCAGGGTTTCTTCATCTCTAACAAAGCCAATATGGTAGATCGATGCCAGCGGCAATAAAGCCTGGGCACCATCCAACAGCGCCAGCCCAGCTCGTAAAATGGGCATCACAACCACTGGAACGGTGGGATCAATAAAGGTTACTGGGCACGGTGCCAAGGGCGTATCAATACTGGTTTCCTGAATGGGCAACCAATCACGAATGGCTTCATAGGTTAACCAGCGGCCAAGTTCAGTCATGGCACTACGAAACAGCGTTGAAGGCGTTGAGACATCGCGGGCGACAGCCAACCAGTGCTGGATGAGCGGATGGGGTGGGACGTAGACGCGCAGTTGAAGAGCCATAACTTTCAGGTCATCAGGATGAGGTAGAAAAGTAGTAAGCCGTGAAGGGCGTAAATCTGACCTATCATACTCTCTTACTACACCTTGATTTGGTTACTTCAGGACTTAACCCGGTGCATTCTGCAAACGGCGATGCATTCTTGTTCTTAGCTATGTTTATTGGCATGGCTCTTTTTAGTGTTTTGCATCGAGTTGACATAAATTCTCAATAAGCTATAGTTGTTTTAGTGTTCTCCTCTCTGAAGGATCGGCAGAGGGATTGGTCGGCAGTTGAAGACCAATCCCTTTTTCTTTGGCAAGTCGTTCAGTGCAGGCACTTATTGACCCGTTGACTTACTTAGGATTATGGATTCAATAAAACCGGAAATCATAGTGATTGCGGCTTAGCAG
>NZ_JCACKR010000123.1:0-31019 GCF_059505485.1 Stenomitos rutilans | reverse complement strand
AGAACGCAGCTTCTTCCAGCTTAATTTGCTCTCGTTGAGGTAACAAAAGAGGGGTAATACCAATTCCTCAAGGTTAGGCTACAGATGGTATAAAATAGCTATCGGGTTTAATCAACAAACATGGCAGGCGTTTACAAGCTAGAGATCACTGAAACTGAAGCAGACCTTAAACAATTGCTGAGAACGCAAAAAACGGCTTCTGACAAAGAACGTATCCAACTGCTCTACCTACTCAAGAGTGCGCAAGCCAGCACGGTGGAGTCCGCCGCCGCACTGCACGGTCGTCATCGCGTGATCGTGCAGAAGTGGTTACGCCGCTATCGCAGTGGCGGTCTAGAGGTTCTACTCGGACACAAGCCTCGCACTGGGCGACGGCAGAGCCTTCCTCAATGGGCACAAGAGGCGCTCAACAAGCGTTTACACCAACCCGAAGGCTTCGAGAGCTATGGCGAGATCTGTCAGTGGCTAGAGACACAACTGGGCATCAGTGCGCCGTACAAAACGGTGCATCAACTGGTGCGTTACCGGCTCCAAGCCTCGCCCCAAGTAGCAAGACCGCTGATTGTGGCAGCCGCAGATGGGCGGGTGGAGGCATCTAAACAAACTCGCTGAGAACTTGGCAATGTTGGCATGGGTTGCCGTTGCAGTGCTAGGACTGAGCGGGCAAGTGCGCTACTTCTGCCAAGATGAGACCCGCATTGGACTGAAGACGATCAGTGGTCGCAAAATCACAGCCAAGGGGATTAAGCCTCAAGGCAAGGTGCAATGGCAGTTCAAGGCGACTTATCTTTACGGCGTGGTGGAACCCGCCACTGGCGAACACTTCTTCTACGAATTCACGCACCTCAATAGCGAGTGTTTCCAGGTGTTTCTGGATTTAGTGCGTGAGCAATACAACGACTGCATTCTCATCATCCAACTGGATCAAGCCGGGGCGCACAGAGCAAAGCGGTTGCAAATTCCACCGAACATCATCCTGCTGTTCCAGCCGTCGCACGCACCAGAGACTAACCCCATTGAGCGAGTTTGGCAGCATCTCAAGTTGGGGTTGCGATGGAAACTGCCGAAGCACTTGGATGAGTTGCGCTTGTTGATGCGCTCAAGGCTAGAAGCGATGACCCCAGGCGTGATGGCTTCGATTGTGGGCTGGAACTCCATTCGGACAGCACTATCTATAGCTAGTATTTAAGGAATTGGTATGACGAGGATTATCAACGAGTGCATTTCCGCTGATGATGCCCTCAGCTGGTTCGCTCACTGTGGCTTATTCATCTGAGAACCGCTGTAATATCACGATGAATGATCGGTGGCTGCTGCTGTTGCAGATACATCAGCACTTTCAGCAATTCTTCGGCAATTTGTCGAACTTCAATCAACGTCCATAGACGGCACTGTGCTAGTGCGGATGCTGGTTTATATTCCTGCACCAGGCAGAAGCCTGTTGGCGTTTCAAAGGATGTGAGAAAACGTGGGATACTGGGATGTCTGAGGCGTTGCAGCAGCTTAGTTTCTTGCTCATATTGCTGATAATCTGACCACGTAGACTTCGCTTGAGCAAACTGAAATTGCTTGATCACAACGGATGCTTGAGTGTTCTGGTCGATCGCCAAATAGGTCACTCGTCCATTGCCCCGGTTGTGCCCGAGTTCGCAATCGATCTCGTAACCATATTCTGTAAAGTCAGGAAAATCGCTCATGATGTTCTACGAGCTACACGGATTCATGGCAATGAAGGGCAAAAGATGTCATTGAAAGCCAGCTAGCTTTCTGGCTTCACAGGCTTCATCAGTGCGACATACAGCAAGAACCCAGGCAACGTACCGATCATGAGCGGCAGCACACACTCAATCTTGAATAACGTGTGCCGATGGAAAAGCAAAACATAGGCGGTCAGTGCTAGCGGTACGCCGATCCCCATCAGTGCCCCTGGGAAAATTGCCATTAAGCGGTTCCTGCGTCCTTTTGTGCAGATTACTGTGCCCAATGCCCCACCCATACTACTGAGCAGGAGCACCTTTGCAAGCGCATGTTCTCCCGGACTTAATCCACCAGACCTCAAGAACTCAAAGGTTGGAAGCAGAACCATTACGCCCACAATGAGCATCACCACAGCAGCAACTACGGATGCCTTCTGGTTATCAGCGTTCGATCGCTCTGTAGTGTCTATTTTGGACGGCTCATTAGATTGCTCTGTAGACATTGCACCGCTCCATGCATCGGTAAGGTTAAATTAACTGTGAAATAGCGGCGTTTGAATCGATGCGCCGCTTTGTTCTCAAGCGTTTAGATTTCTCCACAACGCTTCATTCAGTTATCCCTAAACCAAGCAGAATTTTAACTGTCAGGTAAGTTACCGCTAAACCTTCAATAACGAAGATTTGGGAGAGAGTCGGGCGAGGACTTGCTTGAGTACCATGACTGTCCAATCGATATCAGCAGGGGTTGTCTGTTTCCCCACTGTGAAGCGGATGCCAGACTTAGCAGCACGATCGCCATATCCCATTGCTTGCAAGATCGGGCTGGGAGACAGTTTGCCGCTATGACAGGCCGATCCTGCGCTGATGCCAATCCCTGCAAGGTTCATTTGGCGCACCAGCGTTTTACCATTCAGCACGTCGCCGTCCGCTGTTTGCAGGTAAAAGCTGGCGTGGTGGGGCAGGCGATTCCAGCGGTCGCCCGTTGGCAATAATCCAGGTACATCGGCTAACTGATCAAACAAGGCATCACGCAGTTGGATGAGTCGTGGCGTTTCGATCGCCATTTCTTGAGCTGCGAGTTCTGCCGCAACGCCGAAGCCCGCGAGTGCAGGTACCGCTTGTGTGCCCGATCGCAGCTTTGCCTCTTGCCCTCCGCCACCTAACAACGGTAGCAGCGTTACTCCTGGTCTTACATACAGTGCCCCTGCACCTTGAGGGCCATAAAGCTTATGGCTGGACAACGACAACAAATCCACAGGAAGTTGCTGCACATCCACAGGCAAGCGACCGACAACCTGCACAGCATCGGTATGAAAGAGAGCACCATGAGCGCGGGCGATCGTCCCCAATGCTTGAATGGGCTGCACCGTACCGACTTCACTCTGACCGTAAATGATCGATACCAGCACCGTATTCGCTTGCAGTGCGGCTCGTAAATCTAGGGGATTCACCTGCCCCTGCTGATCCACAGGCAAGCGCATGACCTGCCACCCCCAGTCTTCTAACCAACGCACAGGCTCGGCGATCGCAGAATGCTCCACGCTAGAAATAATCACATGTTGCGGTGTCGCATACTGGCGCACCACACCCATAATTGCCAGGTTATCGGCTTCCGTACCGCCTGCGGTGAAAGTAATGGCTTCTGGCGGCGCATTGATCAGCCGCCCTACTTGCACCCTGGCGCGTTCAACCGCGATCGCCGCCCGCTGTCCCCACGCATGCAAGCTGGATGGATTGCCCCACTGTTCAGTTAAGGTAGCTTGCATCGCTGCGATCGCCTCTGGACGCGTGGGCGTTGTGGCGCTGTAATCCAAATAAATCTGCATGGGCATCCGGGCCGTAGACGGTCTCAACTTCAGCATACAAGCCCAGCCACATCAGCCCATCCTCAAGTTGGGCTATTATTCAGTCTCGCCGGGTTCCAGAATGCGCTGGAAAAGGTAGCCTGTGCCGCGAGCCGTTAAGATCAACTCTGGGTTGCTGGGGTCATCTTCGAGCTTCGCGCGGAGCCGTGAAATGTGGACATCCACCACGCGCGTATCGACATGGCGTTCGGGCGTATAGCCCCAAACTTCTTGCAAAATTTCCGATCGGGAGAAGGCTTCTCCAGAACGGCTCACCAATAGTTCCAGCAGGCTAAACTCCATCCCAGTCAGGCGAATGCGCTCGTCGCCTTTGTAAACCTGACGTTTGTTAGTGTCAATGCGGATGCTGTTGATGTAAATCACACCCGAACTGGGAATGCCTGTGGTGCCTGTTTTCTCAACTCGACGCAGCACCGAACGAATGCGTGCTTCTAGCTCTTTGGGTGAAAAGGGTTTGACGACATAATCATCAGCGCCCAGTTCTAAGCCCGTGATGCGATCGGCCACATCCCCCAACGCCGTTAACATAATGATGGGCACATCCGATTCTTTCCGTAGCTCCTGGCAAACCCCGTAGCCATCAAGCTTGGGCATCATAACATCTAGCACAACGAGGTCAGGATCGGCATTACGAAAGGTGTCGAGTGCTTCTTCCCCATCAGCAGCCGTCACCACATCGTAGCCAATCATGGAGAGGCGTGTTTCTAGAATGCGGCGAATGCTTGCTTCGTCATCAACTACTAAGATCTTTTCCTTATGACTTTCCAAGTTGAAGACTCCTTAAGCTAATTCTAGAATCATTAATTTCTGTACTTTATCATTAAAGATAGTACCCAAAGATAGTACCCGATCTATCCCAATTTGAACCGCTAAAATTCTCTCCCTCACAGCACTTCAGACTTTCTTAAGCTTTAACTTCCCAGCGCGATCATTTCTGAAAGAATTTTTAACATTTCCTTACCAATTATGCCAAAACAGCGATCGCACTACGTCTGTAACCAATGTGGTGCAGAATCTTCGCAATACTTTGGAAAATGCCCCGCTTGCAATAGCTGGAATGCTCTTGAAGAACAGGTAGCACCCGCGACAACCACAGCGGCTCGTCCCGGTGCTGCGAGGCTCAACAGCCGTGCCAGTGCTACCCGCCAAGCACCCGCTCAACCGAAAGCGGCGTTAACGCTGGCACAAATTTCTGATCATCCCCAAGCGCGCTTGTCATCAGGGTATGTGGAACTCGATCGCGTCCTGGGTGGCGGTATCGTCCCCGGTTCTCTCGTCCTCATCGGTGGCGATCCGGGCATCGGCAAATCCACCCTGCTGTTGCAAACCGCCAATCGTCTTTCTCAGACTTACCGCACGCTTTATGTGTGTGCTGAAGAATCTGCCCAACAGGTGAAGCTGAGAGCGCAACGGTTGGGAGTGGGGGAGGAGAGGGGAGAGAGGAGAGAGGAGTGGGGAGTGGGGAGTCGGGAGTCGGGAGTCAGAAGTCAGAAGTCAGAAGCCAGGCGGGGACAAGGGGACAAGGGGACAAGGAGACAAGGGGACGAGGAAGCCTCATTACTAACAACCAACAACCAGCAACTAACAACTGCCTCAACTCAAAACTCAAAACTCAAAACTCAAAACTCACCCCCCCCTATTCCCCATTCCCCATTCCCTACTCCCCAACTCTACCTTCTGCCCGAAACCGATCTCGACACCATCCTTGCAGAATTGGAGTCGTTGCAGCCACACGTGGCGGTGATTGATAGTATTCAGGCGTTGTATTTTAGTGCGTTGTCATCAGCTCCTGGGTCGGTGGCGCAGGTGCGGGAATGTACGTCGGTGCTGATGCAGATGGCGAAGCGACAGAATATTACGCTGTTTATTGTGGGGCACGTGACGAAGGAAGGGGCGATCGCGGGACCCAAGGTACTCGAACATTTAGTCGATACGGTGCTGTACTTTGAGGGCGATCGCTTTGCCAGCCATCGGTTGCTGCGATCGGTGAAAAATCGCTTTGGTGCCACCCACGAAATCGGTGTATTTGAAATGGTGGATCAGGGCTTGCAGGAAGTCCTGAATCCGTCAGAACTGTTTTTGGGCAATCGGGATGAGTTTTCGTCGGGTAGCGCGACGATCGTCGCTTGTGAAGGGACGCGCCCGATCGTGGTAGAACTCCAAGCATTGGTGAGTCCCACCAGCTACAGTTCGCCCCGGCGATCGACCACGGGCATCGAATACAATCGGCTGCTGCAAATTCTCGCCGTGCTAGAAAAACGGGTGGGCATTCCCCTGTCCAAACTAGATGCCTACGTTGCGTCGTCCGGTGGCTTGAGCGTGGGGGAACCTGCTGCTGATTTAGGTGTGGCGATCGCCGTTGTCGCCAGCTTCCGCGATCGGGTCGTTGATCCGCGCATGGTTCTGATCGGCGAAGTGGGCTTGGGCGGACAGGTGCGCCCCGTTTCACAGATGGAATTACGGCTAAAAGAAGCGGCAAAGTTGGGCTTTAAGCAGGCGATCGTTCCCAAAGGCACCGTCGTACCCGATCTGGGCATCGAGATTTTTCCCGTTGCCAGAGTGGTGGATGCGATTGCGATTGCTCTGGCAGGCAAAAATACCAATACAGATGAAGCCGAGTAATCCTACAAAACCTGGCAAAGGCAAGACCGTCTAAAATTGGTTTACCTAAAACAGAAATCAGTATGACCGATCAATCCTCTTCACTGGAACAAATCGTCGCCCACCATAGCGCTGCCATTGCCCAGATCAACGAAATCCTGTTGCTGATCGCCCAACGGCAGCAGGAAACGGTTCAGATTCAACAGGAAAACGCTCAGCAAATTGCCACTAATACTCAAGATATTGCTGAGTTAAGACGAAGCATTGCTGAATTGAGAACCATCCTTCAGGATCGGTACGGTGGAAACGGACAACGAGGAGAGTAATCTCCAAAAAACTCTGCGTTGCATCAAACTTCTTTACGTTGAAATTAATTCCTTTTGTCATCTATGTTTCACATCCAACCTAACTCGTTAATAAACAACCAGACTAATTGTTAGACAGAAGAAATTGAGAAAAATTGATGTTATGCCAGAACAGATATTCTTCTCTCGTTATTTGGCAGGAGATCACAACAATGTTTGGAGAGAACTTCAAGCATTAGGTGAAATTGTTGATCAGCCCTTAAAAGCTGATGCTTTAGCTGTTGCACGCGAAACGATGAGGCGTGTCAAGATTAACTTAGAGATAATAATGCATCGTCTCAAGAGATTAGGATTTGAGTTTCCAGATCCCGATAAGGTTTTTGTTGTGGCTCAATCCCATTCCCTAAAAGTTCTAGATGCATTTGAACAACAGTGGGGAGTACTACCATTTTCTGTTCGTGCCTGGTATGAGTGTATCCATTCAGTTAATTTATTTGCATCAAAACCTATATCAAAAGATTTAATTCAGTCACTTGACCCAGCTTTGATAGCTGCAAGTTTTTCCAGTTGTGCAAATCTTTCTGATCATCTAGCCGATAATGACGAGCTACGTTGGTATATACAAGGAATTAACTTTTTGAGTTTAGAAGAGAGCTTGACAGAGGTTTTACAGGCGGCAAAAAAGTTTCAGGAAGCTTGGGAAGAAGGAAAAGTCGATGACTGGACTCGCAACTATTACCTTCAAAATAAAATTGACCCAGCGGTATTGACGGTAGGCTTTTTACCAATTGGAATGTCTATGAGCACCTGTGAACCAATGGGCTTTGAGGTTGGTATAGCTAAAGCAGATTGCGTTATCGCTGATGACGATGGCAGAATCAACTTGGTTGATTTCCTCAGAGCGCACTTACTTTCTGGAGAATTACTGCATGGGCACTGTGCCAGAAACCAGCAGTATGATTACGTCTATATAGGGAAAATGCCCCATCACTGCCAGGTAGCCTCTGAAGTTATGGAAGAATTACTATTGTTCTAGCTTCAAATCAACCACATAAAAGTTTGGCAATGTTTGAATTAACAAAAATCAGAATGGGCACGATCGCCCTGATCACACTCTCCAGCCTATGCGTGGCATCGATCGCAAAAGCTGAGCTTAAAAGCACCTTGACCATTGAAATTGATGGGTTGAAAACGCAAAAAGGTGCAGTCTGCTTTAGGCTATTTTCCAGAAGTTTTGGGTTTCCGAACAACGATAAAAATGCTGTTATCCGCCGATGCGTCAAACTGTCTGAAAAAAGTGCTGAGGATCCGCTGAAAATCACGCTTAAAGACATTTCCTCTGGTAGCTATGCCATTGTAGTTTTTCAGGACTTGAACGGCGATCGCAAACTCAACCGCAACACGACTGGCATTCCCACTGAAGGCTACGGGTTTTCCAACAATCCCAATACTCGTCAAGATCTGACCCGCTACGGCGACTGCGTCTTCCTTCTGGCAGGTGCTGAGGAAACCATCAAAATTAAGATGAAGTATCCACCCGCAAAGTAAGGGATGGGGTATAGAGTACAGAACGTAGGGTTGGAAGAGTTCCATGTTTTGAGTTGTTTTTGTCTCCGCGTCCCCGTGTCTCCGTATCGCCGCGTCTTCTCTCTCTACCTCTGCCCCCCTTGCTCCCCCTGCCTCCCCTCCTCTCCCATGCACATCATCCAACGTCACGAATGGGTGCTCACGGCAGAAGAGGCGATCGCCATCCAGCAAGACCTCCGCAAAGAGATTGTGACGATCGATGACTTCGATACCATTCATTATGTTGCGGGTGTTGATGTCGGTTTTGAATCCGAGGGAACGATTACTCGTGCCGCGATCGCCGTACTCAATCTAGACAATTTGCAGTTGCAGGATCGCGCGATCGCTCGTCGTCCCACGACCTTTCCCTACATTCCCGGTTTCCTCTCCTTTCGAGAAGTGCCTGCCGTACTGGATGCCTTGGAAAAAATCACCGTGATTCCCGATTTGTTGCTGTGTGATGGTCAGGGCATCGCTCATCCTCGTCGCTTTGGCATTGCGTGCCATATCGGACTTTTAGCCAATGTCCCCACGATCGGCGTGGCAAAATCTCTACTCGTTGGCAAGCACGCAGAACTGGCGGACGATCGTGGCAGTTGGCAACCCCTGATCCACAAGGGCGAAACCATTGGTGCCGCATTGCGAACCCGTCCCGGCACCAAACCTCTCTACATTTCACCGGGTCATCGGGTGAGTCTAGAAACCGCGATCGCCTACGTCATGCGCTGCACCACCAAATATCGGCTGCCCGAAACGACGCGACACGCACACAAGTTGGCATCGGGTCCGGCGATCGACCAAACCAATCAACCAGACGAACCATCTGCCCAACAAATGTCTCTAAAGCTTGATCTTTAAAGCTTGAGAAAGCTGGAGTTTGTAAGCTGAGGCTCTCCAGCAGCGCGCCCTCATCTACCAAACCGTTGAAAAGTGTACCCCTGATTTTGTACTCAAACAAACAGCACCTTTCGGGGGGCGTGGGGGAGTTAGGACCCCACATAGCGGGGGACCGGGGGGAAGTCCCCCGGCAACATGCATCAACGTAGCTAAAAATGTGTGCAAACGATCGCCTCAAGAGCGAGAAGAAATCAAGAGGTTAACCGATCAGTGCGTAAGTCTTAGAGGATAATAAACTCAAAAATGGCTGCGTATGGTCGCTTCTGGTTTCCCCGATACCCAAACCCACTGGGCCCGTCCTTTTATTGAAGGCTTGGCGCAACGCAACATCATGCGCGGGTTTGAAGATGGTTCCTTTCGTCCCGAACGCGCCATGAGTCGGGCAGAATTTGCCTCGGTGCTGCAAGCTGCCTTTAGTCCCACTGCCACTCGTCCCTATGTGCCGTTTGTGGATGTACCAACGACGCACTGGGCGGCAGGAGCCATTCGCCGCGCTTACGAAGGGGGCTTTTTATCAGGCTATCCGGGACAGCAGTTTCGCCCCAATGAGAACATTCCCAGAGTGCAGGCGCTGGCATCGCTGGTCGGTGGGTTAGGGCTGTCGTCTGAGGCTGATGTCCCGTTAGCACAGTTGTATCAAGATAACGCTCAGATTGCAGGTTGGGCGATCGCCGCGATCGCCTCTGCCACTGCCAACGAACTCGTCGTCAACCACCCCGATCGACGACGACTGCGACCCACCCAACCCGCTACCCGCGCCGAAATTGCCGCCTTTGTCTATCAATGCCTGGTCGCTCTAAGAAAAGCACCTGCGATCAATTCCAGTGCGATCGTGCCGTGGGTGAACACGATCACCGTCTCCCATACGCGAGAATTTCGCGCCGCCTGGGTTGCCTGCGTCTGGAACGGCGATTTTCCCTCCAAAGCCGGACTTTCCACCCAACAGCAGCAGGCAGAACTGATCGCCATTCTCGATCGGATGCAGGCATTGAACCTGAATGCGCTGATTTTGCAGGTGCGTCCCGAAGGCGATGCACTCTATCGCTCGTCGCTGGAACCCTGGAGTTTCTGGCTGACGGGCACTCAGGGCAAACCACCCGATCCGTTTTATGATCCGTTGGAGTTTGCGATCGCTCAGGCTCATCAGCGCAACATTGAACTACACGCCTGGTTTAACCCCTACCGCGCCCGCACGTCTGAACGCATCATCAATGTCAGCCCTCACATCGCGGTGACAAATCCTGACGTGGTGTATCGGTGGGATAAGCAGCTTTGGATGGACCCTGGTGCAAAGGTGGTGCAAGACCGCACCGCAAATGTCATTCTCGATGTGGTGCGTCGGTACGATGTAGACGGCATTCACCTGGATGATTATTTTTACCCGTATCCGATCGCCGGACAGACCTTCCCCGACGACAAAACTTATCAAGCATACAAAGCAGGTGGGGGAACGCTATCTCTCGCAGACTGGCGACGCGACAATGTGAATCGTCTCATTCAACGCCTTGCGACAGGCATTCGGGCTGCCAAACCCCACGTTAAATTTGGCATTAGTCCCTTTGGCATTTACCGCCCTGGTCAGCCGCCCCAGGTGCGAGGATTGGATGCCTACAACCAGCTTTATGCCGATTCCCTCAAATGGTTGCAGGAAGGCTGGGTGGATTACCTCTCGCCTCAGCTTTACTGGCGCATTGATGCAACGGCGCAAAGCTATCCCGTCTTGCTGCGCTGGTGGACAGACAACAACCCCAAACAGCGGCACCTCTACCCTGGTAACAATTTGGGCGCTTTGGGTGGGAACCAATGGGATCTGTCCGAAATTCTGAACCAGATTGATCTGACTCGACAGCTTACACCCCAACTGGCACTGGGCAATGTGTTTTTTAGCGCAAAGGCACTCACCGCAAACCATCAAGGGATTGGCGATCGCTTCCGCACCACAACCTACGCCAACCTTTCTCTACCGCCCGCCATGCCATGGCTTCCTGCCGATACACCCACGATGCCCAAAGGCGTTCACACCAGCAACGGCAAACTCACATGGAATGCCTCCCCGCAACCCATTCGCGGCTGGACGCTCTACCAGCAAAACGGTACAAATTGGACACTTCATCAGGTGCTTCCCGCTGCAACCACAACCTTAGCTGTTTCATCAGGGGTGTATGCTCTGTGCGCTGTTGGGCGATCGGCTGTCGAAAGTAAAGGCGTTGTGGTGAAGGTGTGAGAGGGACGATCAGGTTCACACCCTCTAGGGCATTCTTTTTGAGTTATCAGTGAGACAACTAAGCTGTGAGTACTAGAAGGAAGAAAAGTAAAGCAACAAGTTCAGCAGGGGTAAATTATGTTCGCCAAGTTGTAACAAGTGATAATTCAATCTTTCAAGCGGTGGAACTAGATAATAATATGGGCAATGATGCTTATATCGAATTTATTCTAGACGAAGAGACAACTGGCTGTTTTGTATGGGTTCAAATAAAATCAGGTGAGTCTTTTAAGCGGAAGTCATACTATGCACTTCCGGCAGATAAAGATCATTTTGAGTATTGGAATAGTAATATTGCACCAGTGGTTGGTGTAGTTTATGACCCAGAAATTAAATCCGCATTTTGGATAGACATTACTGATTATCTTCAAAGCAACCCATCTGCCATTAAAAATGGACCGTATACTTTACATATTTCGCTAGACAATGAGTTAAATTCTGAGACATTTTCAGAGTTCAAAAGACTATTTCTTAAGCGTTACGAAGGATACAAAAAACATGAGAACTTTGGACGCGCCCTTGAATATTTTGCAACAATGGATGAGTTGGATAAATGCTTGGAAGGATTAATATCTCTTTTTGTTAGCTACAGGAATGAGAGAGCAGCATGGTTCTATCTTATTAATTCTTTCTCAAGTATTGAAGATGATCGCATACTTTTTCAATTTATTTCATATTTATCTCTTTTGTCAGGACACATGGATATTTTTTGGCATAAAGACAATATTGTAAAGATTGAGGTTGAGAAATACGCGAGATCGCATCTAGCAAAAATATTTGGAATAACAGAGGTCGTCAAGCTTCTCTCTATCGTCGATGATTGGGGTTTTTCTAGAGGTTCTATCGGGTATGCTATATCTGCAATCATTAGTTTGATCTCTGATAAGGAAATGTTGTTGAAATCAATTGCTTTTAATAGCTCTTTTGACGAGAGAATGAGAAGTAATGCGTTGTTTCTTCTTATACATTTAGAACAATTCAGCTCAATTCAAGATTGTACTGAAGTTATAACTGAATATCTTAATCAGTATCCTTGCACAGAATATGAAGATCTATTTTTAAGCATGAAAAACACTTTGGAAACAGAAGGTTTCTTGGGTTATATCGGTTAATGTATTGTCCTCAAAATTTTTGGTGCATCAAAATACTCATTGGATCGCTGCTCTTATTGATTGGATGAATCACCGAAAAATTCAACATCAGCTCTGGAGCGATTTCCTCTTCAAGCTAAAATCAAGAGGTGAAGTCGCAGCGCGTTCAAATGAATGACGGTTCGACATCTTACCTAATTATTCTGCGAGGATCTATGCGATCGATTGAGCAGCTAACCGAAGAACTTCTCGCGCTCCCTCCTGCATCCAGGGCGCTTCTGGCAGAAAGGTTAGTTGAAAGCCTGGAATTTGATACCGATTCAACCGTTCAGGCAGTTTGGGTGACTGAGGCGAAGCAACGACGTGATGAGATCCGTAATGGCTCTGTGCAACTGATCCCAGGAGACGAAGCCTTAAGCCATCAGATTAGGATTGCCTTCGATAAACCATAGGAACGTATGGGTATCGAGCAGAAGTTTCATGGAGCATAGTCCTCAAAAGCCTCTAAAGGAGCATCAAAATCGTCAGACATACTCACCAAGCCTTTTCCACTGCCAAACTTGGGGTAAGGCTTAGGAGTGTTAAGTGGGACAATTTGAAACGAGGCACCGTCGCTGCGTGTAATGACAACCTTCTCGCCGCTGGCTGCTGCATCAATGAGCGCTGCCAGTTGAGTAGCGGCTTCCTTGAGATTAACCTGGTGCATCTATTACCTCCAAAAGACCTTTAGAGCATCTTTTTTTCAATTGCTTCCCAAATTTTAACCAACGGTGTAAAAACCGCGTTTTCTTTGAGATGCATCACTAGAGATTGTCGATCGCCACAGGTTCCACGTCATCTGCCATTGCAAAGCCAAACACTTTCGCGTAGAAGTAGAATTCACCGTCAAGCGTGCGCTTGATGTTTTCAGCCTTACGGAAGCCGTGCTGTTCGCCTGCAAAGAGGACATAGGCAACGGGCAGCTTTTTGGCACGGAGGGCGTTTACCATCATTTCTGCCTGGTTAGGTGGCACAATCTTGTCTTCATCACCCTGGAAGAAAATGACGGGGCAGGAAAGGCGATCGGTCGCATAAATGGGCGATCGCTCTCTGTAAAGTGCCTCTGCTTCGGGATAGGGACCAATTAACCCATCCAGGTAACGGGATTCAAACTTGTGGGTATCTTGTGCCAATGCTGCCAGATCGCTTACGCCGTAAAAGCTGGCTCCCGCTTTGAACACCTTGCGAAACGTCAACGCTGCCAGGGTGGTGTAACCGCCTGCACTGCCGCCATCAATCACTAGGCGATCGCCATCCACCCTGCCAGATTCGGCGAGGTCTTTGGCACCATTGGCGCAATCATCCACATCCACAATGCCCCATTGCCCCTTCAGGCGTTCACGGTATTCACGTCCATAGCCCGTACTGCCGCCATAGTTCACATCCAGCACGGCAAACCCGCGACTCGTCCAGTATTGAATTTTGAGGTTAAACACGGTTGAAGTAGAGCCTGTGGGACCACCATGACTTTTCACCAGCAGGGGTGGACGTTCCTCCGCTGGAGCCGTATAGTCCTGATTTTTGGGCGGGTAGAAGAAGCCGTAAGCGGTCAAACCATTCTCGGTGGGAAAGGCGATCGACTGAGGCACAGACAAATAGCCTGGGTCGATCGTCAAACGGCTGGAACGGCGCAGGACTTCGATTTGATTGGTTGCCAGATCCAGCCGAGCGATCACGCCCGGTTCCGTCGCTGACCCGGCATTCAAGTACACGCGTCCGGCTGCGACGTGAATGCCGCCCATTTCGGTGTAGGGCGTTTCGAGCACGGTCAGGGCTTTTGTTTGCGTATTCAGGCTGGCGAGGTAGGAAATGCCCTCTTTGCTGTAGGTGCAGATGAGGCGATCGGCAGACTCAAAGGCATAGTTGGATATGCCAAACACCCAATGCGGCGACCCAAATTCGGCTTCCATCGGGCACAGCGGCTCAATCTCTCCCTGCCAGCGATAAAGGTTCCACCAGCCAGAACGATCGCTCACAAAGTACAGCACGCCATCAGGCGACCACTGGGGTTCCAGCACCGCTTCTTCTACACCACCCGCAATTTTCTGTGAGGCTTCGAGGGAGCCATCGGAAGCGATCGTCGCCACCCAGAGTTCTGTGTTGTCCCAGGGCATGTTGGGATGGTTCCAATTAATCCATGCCAGGTGAGAACCATCCGGGCTGAGGCGCGGGGATGAGTAGAAATCGCTGCCAGAAACCAGGACGTGTTGCTCCATGCTGCTGTCCAGACTGATGCTGGCGATCGTATTCACCGCTTCACCTGCGCCCGTGTGGTCTTCTCGCACACAAATGAGCCGCTGCCGCTGAGCATCCATCACGCCATCGGCATAGCGCCATGCGGTTTCAGGCGTGAGGGCAATGGGTTCTGCGCCAACGGTTTGTCGATACAGTCGCTGATCGGCAAAGTTGGAGAAATAGAGCGTTCCCTGATGCACCAGATAGGAACCGCCGCCGTATTCGTGTACGCGCGTTCGCACGTTGAAGGGAGCGGGTGTCACGTCGATCGCCTGTCCATCCGATGTGCGCTTCACCACTACATTCCGTCCGGCTTCAGTGGGACGTAGTTCTGTCCAGTACACATCATCACCATCCAGCCGCACGCCGCCCAGCCCGATCGTGCCTGCAACAATGAGATCAGAGGTGATGGGAGATTTCCAGGAGCCGTAAGCCGCTGTACGTGGTTCAGTCATGAGGGTAGAGAGGGGGAGTAGGAAGCAGGGGAGGCAGGGGAACCGGGGGAAGCAGGGGAAGCAGACAGGAGGTAGGAGGCAGAAGGATGAGTCGTCAACGCTTACTGTAGCGCGATCGCATTCGGGATGTTTGCAACGTTCTCGCTCAATGCGTCATCCGTTCGCTGTTGAAAATTGTGAGCGATCGGGTTCGGAAGCTTTTGGTCGCGCGATTGTCCCTTCTATTAAAGGTTTGATGCCTGCGGTACGAATTGACTAATGCTGTAGCATCACATTCGCTCTATCTACGAAAGGGGCGATCGCGCTACATCAAGGAATGGCTATGGCAGTGGTTAGGTGCGATCGCCTCTGTAATTAGCGGACGCTGACCGTGAGGCTGTACTCTGCTGTTGTACCCGGTTTCTGCTCCTCAGGCACTATCCGCACGCGCACGCGATAGTCTCCACTTTGGCGCAATACATTTGACCAGTTACGGCTACCCGTGTAGACGTTGCTGCCGTTGGGAGCAAATACCTGTAGCTGTAAAAAGGAGCTGGTACCGACTGTACTGAGGTTGATCGTTTGACCTGCTCTCGCATTCACCAGATAGTCACGAGACTGAGCCCCTTGCACCTTGCCACCTACCGTAGCGGCTGACGTGCCAGGTGCAAATGAGACGCGTTGAGTCGAAGTGCCACCATAGTTGCCACCCACCCGCAGCAAATCGCCTCGAATCCAACCGCGTGCACCAGAATTAGAAAATTCAACGAAATACCAACGGTAGCCATCCGGCGCATTGGTTTGGTTGAGAATCGTCACTCGATCGCCGCCTAACCCATAGTGCCGAACACTAGAGCTGGTTGAAGGAGTTTCCCGTATATTCACACGACCGCTCCCCTGAATGGTGCCTATTTCTGCCAGACCAGGCAGCACTGTTGCAAACGAGATGACCAGGGCGGTAATCAAGGCTGAACCGTACTTAAACTTCATCACAATAGACTCTGTTGAAAAATATAGGGCTGAGACTATCTAAGCTTAGAATTTCTCAAACGCCGCAATTTCCTCAAGGCTGATAGTGCTCATACCAATGACGGGCAATATCAATACGGCGGCAGAGCCAGACGCGATCGTGCTTTTGCACGTAATCCAAAAATCTGGCTAGAGACGCTGCACGACCAGGACGACCGACTAGACGGCAGTGTAGCCCTACACTCATCATTTTCGGCGCGGTGTCACCTTCGGCATAAAGCACATCAAACGCATCGCGCAGGTAGGCAAAAAACTGATCGCCAGAGTTGAAGCCTTGAATGCTGGCGAAGCGCATGTCGTTGTTATCTAACGTGTAGGGAATCACGAGATGGGGTTTGCCATAGTCATGCACCCAATAGGGCAGATCATCCCCGTAGCTGTCAGCATCGTAGAGAAAGTTGCCCTCTTCGACGACCAGGCGGCGCGTGTGTGGGCTGGTTCTGCCTGTGTACCAGCCCAGGGGACGACTACCTGTAACCTGCGTGTGAATGGCGATCGCCTTCTGCAAATGCTCTCGTTCCGCTGCTTTGCCAAAATACTTGTAATCAATCCAGCGATAGCCGTGGCTGGCAATTTCCCAATCCACTTCCAGCATGGCCGCAACCGCTTCTGGATTGCGTTCCAGCGCCATTGCCACACCATAGACGGTTACAGGAATGCCGCGATCGGTGAACATGCGGTGCAGTCGCCAAAAGCCCGATCGACTGCCGTACTCGTAGCACGACTCCATATTCATATGGCGGATACCGTGAAATGGGACGGCTCCCACAATTTCAGACAAGAAGGTTTCTGACGCATCATCACCATGCAAAATGCAGGTCTCGCCGCCTTCTTCGTAATTGATGACAAACTGCACCGCAACCCGTGCCTGGTTGGGCCATTTGGGATCGGGAGTATAGCGACCGTAGCCAACCATGTCGCGTGGATAGTGTTCTGCCATAGCGTAGTGTGTGATGAATAGGCGCTGAACTGAACGGGTCGAACGCTAAAACGCGTTGGTTGTGAGCTTACCGCGATCGCCCCTCCCAAAACGCATCACCATAAGCACCTTTGCAAGATTAATGGCAATAGCTTTCAGCGATCAGCGATTAGCGATCAGCTTTTTAGCCTTTAGCCTTCATCCCTTCAGCCTTTAGCTTTCAGCCCTTCAGCCCCTCTTCTCCCTCTGTGTCAAGATTGAAATAACTTGAGTCTCTCTGGATGCACTATGGCTCTCACCGTTAAAGACCTGGAGAAGTTACAGGAGCAAATCCCCGATCACCGTCTGGAGTTGGTGGATGGAGAAATTATTGTCATGAGTCCGTCAAGCTACGAATCCGATGAAGTTGCGGTAAGAATGGCAGCCAAACTATTCAACTGGGTGGACGATCGCCGACTGGGGAGGATTACAGGTTCTAGTGCTGGGTTTACGTTACCCAATGACGATACCCGTGCGCCGGATGTCTCTTTTGTGCAGGCAGAACGGTTACGTAAAAGTCCGCGCAGTTTTGCGCCATTGACTCCTGATTTGATGGTCGAAGTGAAGTCACTATCCGACAGTCTGACCAAGTTGAGAGCCAAGATTGACGAGTTCTTGAGTTTGGGAACACGAGTGGGGATGCTCATTAACTCAGAGCCGCGGTGGGTTGAGGTGCGACGATCGCTCCAGGAACCCATCACATTGCAAGATGGTGAAACATTGACGGTTCCCGATGTGCTTCCTGGTTGGGAAGTGCAGATTACAGATCTATGGGCACCGGAGTTTGATTGAATGTCCACGGTTGCCAGCGGTTGCCGGCGATCGCAGAGTGAATGTCTCCTAATCTAACCGGGTGACGGCACAATCACCTCAAACGTTCGCCCTGGTAGGCGAAGGAGCCACGTCCTAGTAGCCAGTATCTTAAGAACATAGATCAGGTACTTCAAGTACAAAGGTCTAAGACCTGACAGGGGGCTGTCAGGTCTTTTTCTTATTTAGGACTTACGCAAAAGCGATCATCTTTCGCCCCCTAGCCCCCAATGCTGGGGGAACCGAGCCAATTAAAGCCCCCAGCATTGGGGGTTTGGGGGCAAATGCGTAAGTCCTATTATTTAATTTCTTGCACTCAAACGGAGAGAACTAGAGCTTCTAGACGAAATTGGGCGATCTGAGTAATCTCAGTGAGCGCCTGGGTTACTTCCGCTTCTGGTGTATGGTGCAAGCGCCGATCGAAAGCATCCAAAATGCTAGTTTTGGTATGCTTTTTGACCGCAATGATAAAGGGAAAATCAAACTTGGCTTTGTATGCCTCGTTTGCGGTGTGAAAGCGATCGTATTCTGCGGGTGTCAGGCGATCGAGTCCCACGCTGGCTTGCTCTTGTACGGATGCATCCGCCATTTTTGCCTTGCTGCCCAGGTCAGGATGCGCCCGAATCAATGCCAGTTGTTCTGCTGGTGTCATGTGTTGAACGGCTGCTACCATTGCCTGATGCAAGTCCGTTAAGGTTTTGAAAGGACGCTGCTTCCAGGTTTTGCGGGCAATCGTAGGCGTATCCTCAAAAACGGCACCCAGAGCGGCGACAAACTCATCCTGAGACATTTGATTGAGTTGGGCGATCGAGTAAGGCATGAGTTAAGACGCCGTAGCAAGCTTGAACAGGTTCAGCGGCTGAGTTTGCAGCGCACGTTCGGGTAAGGCTAAGCCAAAACCTTGTCCATAGTCCATACCCAATGTACGGCAAAATTCAATATCCGCAGGTGTTTCCAATCCTTCTGCCAGCACCTGAATGCCCAACTCATGGGCCGATTGCAGTAGGCTTTTGAGTAGCACTTGTTTCAGAGTCTGCTGCCCGCAACCGGAGATTAAATGGCGATCGAGCTTAATAAGATTGGGCTGAAAGGCCATGAAATAGTGATCAGCCGCCACATTACCACAAAGGTCATCCACAGCGAACCGAAAACCCTGTGCGCGTAAACGCTTAATGAGGCCGTACAAATCTGGATTGTGGATTAAAGTTTCTACCTCGGTTAACTCAAACACGACTTGCTGTGGCTGCAACCCCAGTTCAACCACTTGCTGCACGCTTTGTTCAAACGCCTTGGGATCGTGGAGAATCGTATTTGGCAGTACGTTAATAAAGAAGGAAGGTGGTTCTGTATTAAGTGCGTAGCCTGCTACGAGGTTTGGGCTTACCTGCGCGATCAATTCGATACAGAGCGTGCGCGCTGCATCATCAAATTCTCGCAGCAAGTTTAACGCTAGCGCTGCGTCAATCAACTGTTGTCCACCGTAGTAGCGTCCCTGGGCACAGCGCGCCCGCGCCAGACACTCGTACCCAATGACATGCCCCTGTCGCAAATCAAAAATGGGTTGGTACTTAAAGAAGAGGTTGCGTTTTACTAGCACTTGCAGAAACCAGGCGTAACGAACTGATTCTGTAATGGTGCTAAGTGGCTGTGCGTCTAAAAAATCGACTAGCAAGGCTTTAGAATCTAACGGCGATCGCGTCATGCAGTAGCGCGAATACAATTGACTTGTCTCCGAAAGAGTCTGACTCATCCACACGAACGTCTCTGTAAGCTGACGATGTGACGTCGTTAAATAGACAAGTCGTGGCACAAGTGGTAACGGCTGAAAGCCAATGAGACTAAGATCATGAGCTGTTTTCAGATCATGGGGCTGTACAACAAGGTTAAGCGGGTTCGTTAACGGAGTTTCAGGATGAATCAAGGGAGGGAACCTCAACGACCGGGGCAAGCAGGGGTAAACGCAAGCCTTACGATTGATCAGTGAGCGTGAAGTTGATACTAGGCTACTATACCGTTTCCAATAGCAAAAAATGGCAACAAATGCCACAGCAAAATCAATTGTTTCTCCAGAACTTGATTCTTAGGCGATGACCAGATGCCTTTTGAGGTCGGCAAGCATGATTGCATTCAGCTCTTTGTATGCAGAACTGTGTATGCAGTCATGCTGTGCTTGCCTCTGTTCGTCACTGTTGCCCCACCCTTTCTGGTGTAGACCCTTGCAAGGTGGGCATACTAGGGCGCGTCATCAATTAAGCTCAAAAACCTTGAGTATCCGCCTTACCGCGCCCGTCCTCACAAACAAGGCTAGGGGCTGGAACCCTTGCTGCAAGTCATGTGTATGAGTAATTGATGACAGCCCTTGCAACGTCAAAACGAGCTGAGCCAATGGACTATCAACGGTTTATACAACAGTTGCCCACCTTGTATGACAATTGGGGCGATGAAGTAGTACACCCTAAAGCGCCAGCCTTTCAAGCGATCTTGCAGCGCATTCAGGGCATGACGACTGCCAATGTGCTGCAACTGCTAAATTTTGCCGTCGCCTGTATGGAACCGGGTGAAGTGTACTGCGAAGTAGGTTGCTTCCAGGGTTCAACCTTGACGGGGGCTTTGCTCAATCACCCTGATCGCATGGCCTACGCGATCGACAACTTTTCGGAGTTTGACGCTACCCACGAAAATCAGTCAAAACTGCTGCAAAACTTAGCGGCTTTTGGTCTGGATGAGCAGGTGTTCTTCTGCGACCAGGATTTTGAAGCCTTCTTTACCGATTTGCGATCGCTTGACACACCTGATCGCATTGGTGTTTACCTGTATGACGGTGCTCACGACTATCGATCGCAACTGATGGGCTTGTTGCTGGCAAAACCCTTCCTCGCCGATCGTGCCCTCATCATCGTAGACGACAGCAACTGGGATCCTGTACAGCAAGCAAATTGGGACTTTATTGCAGCGCATCCTCAATGCAGCCTGTTGTTAGATTTGCCCACCCCCGGTAATGGACACCCCACCTTCTGGAATGGGCTGCAAATCTTAAGCTGGGATGCGCAAGCGACTCATCAATACGACTGGTCAACGCTACAGGCGGCAAGCAAACCCGCCTTTATTCAGGTGATGTCTCATCTTTCCGTGCCGGAAGCGGAGCCAAAGGCAGTATCAAAGCCGAATGAAACAACGCAGTCAGCCGATATGCTCAGACGGCTACAGGCAGAAGCTGTGCGCCTGCGGGAAGCGGGCCAACGTTTAGAAGCAGCACAGTCCTTTGAAGCAATTGTGCGGCAGGATGACCAACAGTCAGACAGTTGGCATGGGTTGGGTGTAACTTACTACCTGTTGGATCGTCAGGACGAGGCATTCAACGCGTTGTCTCACGCGATCGCCCTTCAACCCACGATTGCCCCCTACCACTACAGTCTGGGGCTGGTACTCGAAAAAATGGGCGATATTGCTGCTGCCGCTCAAGCCTATCAGCAAGCGATCGCGCTGGATGCGACCCTTGTAGATGCCTACAACAACCTGGGAAATTTGATCCTCGATCACGGCGACGCGCATCAGGCAGAGTTGTACTATCGGCAAGCCATCACGCTTCAACCTCACCATGTTGGTACTTACTTAAATTTAGGCAATGCGCTGCTAGCACAGCAAGAATTGGATGGCGCGATCGCCACCTATCAAACGGCACTGCAACTCAGCCCTGATGATGCAGACGTGCTAGAAAATGTATCCTTTGCTAAGCACTTGCAGCAGGATGCAACACAAGCAGCACTCTTTTTTGGCGATCGCTTATTTCAGCAGCAAAACTATCAAGCTGCCTTAGAACACTATCAACAAGTTGCGCTTAATCGAGTAGATGATGCGAGTTTTTATCAATCGTTAGCAGCCTGCTACGAGAAGCTAGACCAATTAGAAGCCGCGATCGAGATTTACCATCAGGGTTTAACTCACTATCCTGAAGAACCCAATTTGCACCTTGCTTTAATGCTGGTTTTGCACAATGCAGGTAGGTTAGAAGAAGCCTTGCAAGTCGCAACACACGCAACGCAGTTATTGCCTGAAAACCTGGCGTTAAAGCTTGAAAATCAACGTTTGTTGCCCTTAATTTATCAAACACAAGATGAAATTTCAGTGCATCGATCGCGCTATACACACGCGCTTGACGCATTGGTAAAAGAGACCAATCTTTTAACGACTAAATATATTGAAACGGCGTCAGAAGGCATTGGCCGAGGCACTAACTTTTTGCTGTCGTATCAAGGGCAAAATGACCTTAATTTACAAAAGCAGTATGGGGAGTTCGTGCATCAAGTCATGGCGGCTAACTATCCTCAATGGAGCCAACCCTTACCGCTAAAGCCCCTCAAACCTGATGAGAAAATCCGTATTGGCTATGTCTCAGGCTGCTTGTGGGAACATACTGTCGGTAAACTCATGATCGGCTGGTTGCGCCATCACAATGCTGAAGCCTTTGAGCTATACACTTACAATGTACGAGATTGTTACGATCGGCTGACTCAAGAGTATCGTGCTTATAGCGATCGTTTCTATCAGCTTCCGCAAAATTTAGAAACAATTTGCGAACAGATTACTGCGAATCAATTGCACATCCTGGTCTTTTTTGATCTGGGCATGCAGGGATTGATGACGCAACTGGCAGGATTACGACTAGCACCGATCCAATGTTCCACCTGGGCACATCCAGTCACGTCTGGTTTACCCACGATCGACTATTTTTTATCGAGCGCTTTGATGGAGCCAGAAGACGCTCAGAATCACTACTCAGAAACGTTAATCCGCCTACCAAAAACTGGCATTTATTATGCACAACCAGCTATCCCAGCGCCAACAAAAACGCGGGCTGATTTTGGGCTGCGTGAAGATGCCATTGTGTATTTAGCCTGTCAATTATTGTGCAAACTGTTGCCGCAGCATGACTATCTGTTTGCTGCGATCGCCAGTCAAATCCCAAAGGCACAATTTGTTTTTATTGCCCGTCCTTCCAGTGCTTATGTGTTGGAGCAGTTTAAGCAACGTCTGAAACGAGCGTTTGCCAGCGTTGGGTTAAAGAGTGACCACTATTGCGTTTTGTTGCCACCGCAAAACCAGGCAGATTATTGGGATTTAAATCAGCGATCGGACGTTTTTCTGGATAGTTTAGGCTGGTCGGGTGGGCACACCACGCTAGAGGCTATCGCCTGCAACTTGCCAGTGGTCACATGCCCTGGAGAATTTATGCGAGGTCGCCATTCCTACGGCATTCTGCAAGCGCTGGGTGTAACCGAGACGATCGCGCAGACGGAAGCAGAGTATATTAAAATCGCCGTGCGCTTAGGTCAGAATCCAAACTGGAGGCGGCAGCTAGTGGCAACCATGCGCGATAGACAGGCCAATTTATACGACGATCGTACCTGCGTTGAAGCACTGGAAGCGTTCTACCAGCAAGCGGTGAATGATGCTGCTAAGTTGAATCACAGCTAAACAATGGCTTGCAACGGCTTCAATCACACGTTCACAACGTCTAGAACAGCTATATGGGTACGGATTCTACTGAAACGAGTCTGCACGGGCAAACGTTAGGACAGGTTCTGGGGCTTGATCTGGGCGGCAGTGCCATCAAATTAGGACGATTCAGCCAGGATGGTCATTGCATACAGGCATTGACGGTGCCGACTCCGCAACCTGCGACCCCTGATGCGGTATTAGTCGCAATGGTTGACGCAATCGCCCAGGTTGATCCAGACCATCAGGCGATCGCGATCGGCGTTGGTACCCCCGGCCCAACCGATGCCACAGGACGAATTGCGCGTGTCGCCATTAATCTCGCAGGTTGGCACGATGTCCCCCTAGCAGACTGGCTCGAAGCAAAAACCGATCGTCCTAGCGTGCTGGCAAACGATGCTAACTGTGCGGGGCTGGGTGAAGCGTGGCTGGGTGCCGGACGCTGGTATCGAAACCTGATCTTGCTGACGCTAGGCACTGGAGTTGGGGGTGCCATTATCTTAGACGGCAAGCTGTTTACAGGGCACCACGGCTCTGCTGGCGAACTCGGTTTGATTACGCTGAATCCAGATGGTCCACCCTGCAACAGCGGCAATCGTGGGTCGCTCGAACAATATGCCTCTGTGCCAGCCATCCGACGACGCACTGGGATGGAGCCAGATCAGTTATGTGCGCTGGCGATCGCTGGTGATACTAAAGCACTGGCATTCTGGCAGGAGTATGGACGCGACTTAGGAACAGGGCTAACGAGTTTAATCTATGTGCTAACTCCGGAGGCGATCGTCATCGGCGGCGGAGTCTGCGCCAGTGCCGATCTCTTCTTTCCAGCCATCCAGGCAGAACTGGAACAACGCGTCTTACCCAGTTCACGGGCAGGACTGCAACTGCTGCGGGCAGAGTTGGGCAACCAGGCAGGGATGGTGGGTGCCGCTCGTCTAGCGTGGCAGAAGCATCTGGAGTCCAGTTGAGAGGCATTAGTAGCTGATGTCAGTAGATTGCTCCAAGCGATTTGTTATACTTCGGGCTGATTGCTTTTTATTTGCCGCGCACAGGAAAATAGATAAGAACAAATGAAATGATTCCTAACACTGTTCCGATGGTGCTTACAACCTGTATAAAAACGCTACTGAAACCCAAAATAAAAGTTGCTGCAAGCGTAACAGCTACAAACAAAACAGTCCCAACTACTGAAACTAATAAGGGAGTTGTCCTAATCAAGATTGATTTTTTGCTATCTCTAAATACTGGTGTCTCAACTAAGTTTGTATATCTGTATGTCTTGCCCTCTTCCAACTCGTGAATGAGTGTTTTCCAGGGCTTGTCAAAATCAGGTTTAACAAGTAACTCAAATGTATATAATTTATCGATGTTTTCCAGTAGAGAACAAGCAAAAATGTCACCTAAATAAACTTTAGATACTGATGTAACATCAACGATTGCGCTTTCTCTTTTGCCAAAATTAGATATATAGCGCCTCAAATCTAGGTATTGAACCCTGTCAACAACCCAATCGACACTATCTGTCAAGCACAAACTATATTTTGCCTTCAGTTTTGCTAAATCACTGTCACTATACTCTCCATCTAATTGAACTGTTTTATCTTTGGAAGCACCGCTATAATATTTGTAGAATCCTGTTGATAGATTCTGAAGCAAGTTGTATACACTAGTTCGAAGCAAGTTTAGTTGAACCTGCTCTGTTTTACTATCTTCAACCTGAATAAATACGACTCTTCTCGTACCTCTTTCAATGCCATGTACGATTGAATTGAGGTACTGATCTGGTCTATCAGTAGTGACAAAGATGTATAAGTCTCTCAATCTTAATCACCTCTAGAAAATCACTTTTCCCTTGCCTGAGACCTTTGCTCTTCTTAGAGATATTAACGCCTCAACTGATGTTCTTCCAACGCCAAAAGATATTGTTTTTCCAGTTTTTTTCAGAAAATACTCAGAGTAAGAAGCCAAAACATTTGAGATATTTAGATCATCTGAGACAATAAAACATATGTCATCTCCAGCAACATATATTAATGAAGCATTGATCTCATTCTTTGCCAGAGCAGCTATGTCCTCAAGAGCCGATTTTACTTGGAACGAAAATTTACTGGCTTCTTCAAGATTTTCTGAGAGCAAGTAAAGATCAATAACATCACCTATACTATCGCCGTCACCAATACAGACCAGTAAGTTATCAGACATCCTTGCTCCTTGGGATAACTAGATAGCTGTTCAAATCTTGAAGGCTGAACAACAAATTTTAAGAACTACCCCTACTGAAGACTTGAAAGCATAACAAGTTTGTCTATGTCAGGCTTAACTGCTCTAAGACTGATCGCGTGGAAACAATATGCCGATCGAGTCCCAAGGCTTTTGAATCAACGCCCAGCGCGAGTGAAATGAGTTGGGGCAGATGTAGCACAGGCAAACCGAGCTTTTGCCCAATCACGTTTTCGACTTCGGGTTGGCGAGAGTCCAGGTTGAGGTGGCACAGGGGGCAGGGGGTAACAATGCAGTCAGCACCTTGCGCGATCGCCTCCTGTATATGCATGCCCGCCATTTTGAAGGACTGATCGGTGGCATAGCTGGAGAGGGGCCAACCGCAGCATTGAGTGCGTCCGCGATACAGGACGGGGGTAGCTCCGATCGCACGAAACACGTTCTCCATTGACTGCGGATTGTAAGGATCGTCGTAAGGTAAGTGATCCTGGGCACGCAGCAGGTAGCACCCGTAGAAGGCGGCACATTTCAGCCCTTCAAGCTTGCGAGTCACTTTCTGTGCCAGAGCATCCAGACCATAGTCACCGACGATCGCCCACAGCAGATGCTTAACATCCGTACTGCCTTTGTAGGGCGAGCAGCCTTCGTGTTTGAGCAAGCCGTTGATGCGATCGACGTAGGCAGGATCGGTTGTTTGCCGTTCCTTTAGCCGCTCATCGACGTGTCCAATCACTCCTTGACACGTACTGCAATGAGTCAACAGCGGCAGGTTCAACGATTCTGCCAGGGCAATGTTACGAGCATTGACCGTATCTTCCAAAAACTGAGAATCTTCTTTGAAGGTGCCCGAACCACAGCAGGACGCTTTCTTGAGTTCAACGAGTTCGATACCGAGTGCCTGGGTTAATGCTTGCGTCGATTGATGCAGTTCCCGACAGGCTCCCTGCGCGACACATCCTGGGAAGTAGGCGTATTTGAGAGTGGATGCTGACATTATTTAACGAAGTACAAAGGACAGCCCCCTAGCCCCAAGTTTGGGGGAACCGAGCCAATTTAAAGCCCCCAGGGTTGGGGGTTGGGGGCAAATGCGTAAGTTCTATTCCTTCATCATGCCTTTTTTCGACAGGAACGGCACCTTCAACTTTGACCTTGTGACCAGAGCAGCAAAATCGCCACTTGAAAGGACTTTTGCCGTTGCTTGGTTTCGTTTTTGTCCCTGAATCTTCTATGCTTAGAGCTTGGCTCACTTAGGAAAGCGTCTGCGAATGATTCGGACGATCGCGCTTTCAGATAAGATCAGAGAATGTTTGTAATGGGTTGCCTGAGCACTGGGAGTGTTTAAACGCTCACAATGCTTACAGGTAGGCGTTCAAACAGGCTTTTCGCATAACCATCGCCGCTGCATTGATTGAGGAAGTTTATGACCGAGACAGAAATTTTTGACAAAGTTCAGAAAATCGTAGCTGAACAGTTGGGTGTTGAAACGAGTGAGGTCACGCCTCAAGCTAGCTTTGCGAACGATTTAGGAGCCGACTCTCTGGATACCGTTGAGCTAGTGATGGCGCTTGAAGAAGAATTTGATATCGAAATTCCTGACGAAGCGGCAGAGGAAATTGCCACTGTTCAGTCAGCCGTAGACTATATCAATAATAAAGTAGCGGCATCAGCTTAGATGCAGTCAGTAGCGAACAGTGAACAGTAAGGCTTTGTGCTTAATCATAGATTCGCAAGAATCACTGGTTATTGACAGCTAAAGACTGTTCACTGAAGGCTGAAGACTGTTCGCTGTATTTATATTCTTCTGTGTTCTGCATTCTGGGTAGCCACCCACAACGTTGAAGCCATGACAAGTATCGATCGGAAACGCGTTGTCGTCACAGGACTGGGCGCGATTACCCCAATTGGAAACACCCTGCCCGAATACTGGGAAGGGTTGATGAGTGGACGCAATGGCATTGGCCCCATTACCCTGTTTGACGCGTCTCGGCACGATTGCCGGATAGCGGGCGAGGTGAAAGGGTTTGACCCTCACGTCTATATGGATCGCAAAGAAGCGAAGCGCATGGATCGGTTCGCTCAATTTGGGGTCTCTGCGAGTAAGCAAGCGATCGCCGATGCAAAATTTGTTATCAACGATCTGAATGCAGAACAGGTGGGTGTACTCATCGGCACAGGCATTGGTGGGTTAAAAGTGCTGGAAGATCAGCAAGAAATTAACCTGACCAAAGGCCCCGATCGCTGTAGCCCGTTCATGATTCCCATGATGATTGCCAACATGGCAGCAGGCTTAACGGCGATTCACCTCGGCGCGAAAGGCCCCAACTCCTGCTCAGTGACGGCTTGTGCAGCAGGTTCAAACGCGATCGGCGATGCCTTCCGGCTCGTCCAAAGCGGCTATGCCCAGGCTATGATCTGCGGTGGCACCGAAGCAGCGGTTACATCTCTCTCCGTTGCTGGGTTTGCGGCTTGTAAAGCCATGTCCACCCGTAACGACGATCCTGCCCACGCCAGCCGTCCCTTCGATATAGGCCGGGATGGCTTTGTGCTGGGCGAAGGTAGCGGTATTTTGATTCTTGAAGAACTGGAGCACGCTTTGGCACGCGGTGCCCGCATCTACGCTGAGATTGTTGGCTATGGCGCTACCTGCGACGCGTATCACATTACCTCTCCCGTTCCGGGTGGTGAAGGGGCGGCGAGAGCCATTTCGCTTGCGTTAAAAGATGCCAACCTCACGCCCGATCAGGTGAGCTACATCAACGCCCACGGCACCAGTACGCCTGCGAATGACTCGACGGAGACGGCAGCGATGAAGAAGGCACTGGGCGACCATGCTTACAAGATTGCAGTAAGCTCGACGAAATCCATGACGGGGCACCTTCTGGGCGGTTCTGGCGGTATCGAAGCGGTTGCGGCAGTGATGGCGATTGCGAACGATCGCGTTCCCCCGACCATCAATCTCGAAAATCCTGATCCTGCTTGTGATCTAGACTACGTGCCCAATCACAGCCGTGAACAGATAGTGGATGTAGCCCTGTCTAATTCCTTTGGATTTGGTGGACATAACGTTACGCTGGCATTCAAGAAGTATCGCTAGTCTTTGCTCGTTACTCAACGTTCGCGTGTCAGCCCTTTGTGTGTTAGACCATTGTGTCCGCTTGCCTCACATCGCCCTATTCAGGATCTAAGCTATGACGACCACGACTACTCGCTTTCCGATCGACCTCGGCGCTTACCAACCGCTGACGCTAGACCCTGCTAGCAAAACGCTGACCACCGAACAGCGCGACACCCTCAAAGCCAACATTCAGCTTTGCCGGGATGCGATTATCTTTTTCACCGCAACGGGTGCAGCAAGAGGCGTGGGCGGTCACACAGGTGGGCCTTACGACACTGTGCCCGAAGTCATGATTCTGGATGCACTCTTTCGCAGCGCGCCCGATCAGTTCGTGCCCATCTTCTTCGACGAAGCCGGACACCGCGTGGCAACGCAATACCTCATGGCAACCCTGTACGGTGACTTGCCTGCCGAACAACTCACCCGCTACCGGGAAGCCCATGCCCATCTGCCCGGACACCCAGAACTGGGCTTGACTCCAGGCGTGAAATTTAGCTCCGGTCGTCTCGGTCACATGTGGCCCTATGTAAACGGTGTGGCACTGGCAAACCCTGGGAAAACGGTTTTCTGCCTGGGTTCTGATGGCTCGCAGCAAGAAGGGAACGATGCCGAAGCGGCACGGTTAGCGGTGGCTCAGCACATTAACGTCAAGCTAATCATTGACGACAATGATGTGACGATCGCCGGGCATCCCTCAAAATACCTCCCCGGTTACAGCGTGGCTAAAACGCTAGAAGGGCATGGCCTCAAAGTTTTAGAAGGCGATGGCGAAGATCTGGACGATCTGTACGCTCGGATTATCGAAGCGATCGCGACACCAGGGCCGATCGCCGTGGTGAATAAGCGCCCCATGTCCGTCGGTATTGAAGGGCTGGAAGGTTCCACTCACGGACATGATGTCATTTCGGTGAAACTGGCGATCGCCTACCTGGAAAAGCGTGGTTTAACGGCAGCGGTGGACTTTTTGAAGGCGATCGAAACGCCCAAAAATCCCTACAAGTTCATTGGTGCAGGCGACAAATGGGACTCTAACCGCAACGTCTTTGGCGACGCGGTGAATACGGTATTGGATGGCATGAGCGAAGCTGATCGCAAAGCTAATGTCCTCGTCATCGACAGCGACCTGGAAGGCTCCTGCGGTCTGAAGAAAATCCACGATGCCCACCCCGAAGTTTTCATCCCCTCCGGCATTATGGAGCGGGGCAACATTTCCGCTGCCGCTGGCTTTGGCATGGAAAAAGGCAAGCAGGGCATTTTTGCGACCTTCGCTGCCTTTTTAGAGATGTGTATCTCTGAAATCACGATGGCACGGTTGAACTACTCCAACCTGCTCTGCCACTTCTCCCATTCCGGCATCGACGACATGGCAGACAACACCTGCCACTTCGGTATCAACAACTTCTTTGCCGATAACGGGCTGGATGATGGCTACGAAACTCGCCTTTACTTCCCAGCCGATGCGGGTCAGATGAAAGCTGTCGTCTCCGGCGTCTTCAACGATCCAGGACTGCGCTTCATCTTCTCCACCCGCTCCAAAACCCCCAACATTTTGGATGCCAACGGCAAGGATTTGCACGGCGACGGCTACACCTTTGTTCCTGGCAAAGATGAAATTGTGCGCGAAGGCACCGCTGGCTACATTGTGAGCTTTGGCGATGGGCTGTATCGGGCACTGGATGCCGTGCACCGCCTGAAAGAGGAAGGCATTGATGTGGGTCTGGTCAACAAACCCACGTTGAATGTGGTGGATGAAGCGACGATCGCCAAAATCGGCGCAACCCCCTTTGTCCTCGTCGTCGAAGCGTTCAACCGCAAAACAGGCTTGGGCAGTCGCTTTGGCACCTGGCTGCTGGAGCGCGGCTTGACTCCCAAATATGCCCACCTCGGCACCCACAAAGAAGGCTCCGGCGGTCTATGGGAACAGTATCCCCACCAGGGCATCGACCCAGACGGCATCATTGCCAAAGTCAAAGAACTGATTGGCTAACTGAGCCTAACCAACCAAAACCTCGGAGGTTTGAGCCACTACACTGGTCGAGATGTCTGGTTCCCGGTTAAAACCTCCGAGGTTTGCATCAATCGTAATGGACTGAGCGCTGCGATCGACCACCCAGTCTCAGTCCATATTTTTCTGGTTAGGATATTCCATAAAGGCATATTTTAACCAGTCATGTTACGCAGAGAAGAAAAGCATCGCCGCATGGAAATTCGGCGAGACATGGGAAATCGCTACATCAAAGCGAGTGCTCAATCATTCATAAATCATTTTTACCCGTATCTAGGCGCTCATGCTTGTTTCAGTTGTCAAAAAAGTTTCAAGTTGAGTTACGAGAAGGATCACATCTGACTGCCTGACAAAACTTTTCTAATTGAGGGTAGAACCAGGTTTACAAACAAT
>NZ_JCACKR010000122.1:0-32331 GCF_059505485.1 Stenomitos rutilans | reverse complement strand
AAGTAGCGGTCTCCCTACTTTACTCGACCCACCATTCTTTGACGCACTACCAAATAAAGATTATTGTGGCTGCTTTAATGTTTGCAATCGTCGTTAGGCTAGAGTGAATTATTCAACTTCGCAACAGAAGCGCTAAAAAGACGATCGCTGCAAGTTTACTCGATACAATAAGTGGATATTTGTCAGGCGTGCCAGTTAAGTTCTTAGCCAATAGCAGCTTAGCCAATAGCAGCAAGGTTGCCTAGCCGCTCAGGCTAGTTTACCCAGGCTTTCCTCGTTGAACTACATTGTGCCAATGTGATGGCTCTGCATAACGAAAGACCTACCAGAGAGATACCAATGTCCGGCTCACCCGCACCTCGCCCTCAAGATCAACCACTCAATGCACCGCCTCCACCGCCTCTTTCAATGGCTGCGCAGGGTCGGCAAAAGGAGACTAGCTCCATTGAGCAAATGGTTCGTGATGCTCACGCCAGACAGGCTTCTGACATTCATATTCGGATTGGCGAGTTGCCAAGATTTCGCATTCGTGGGCAAATGGTACAGCCACGCGATCAGCTCAAAGTGACGCCTGACCTGTTTGAGCAGTACCTGGCGGAAATTCTTTCACCCAAACAGCGAGAGGAATTTGAGCAGCATAAAGAACTGGATACAGCCATTTTCTATCCAGGCTTTTTGCGTTGCCGGGTGAACTGTTTTGAGACCTTGACGGGCGGCGCGATCGTGCTCCGACTCATCTCGCTAGAAGTGCCGTCGATTAATGGCTTGGGGTTACCCGAAGTTCTCAAGCATTTAGTCAGTCAACCACAGGGTTTAATTCTGATTACCGGCCCAACAGGCTCTGGTAAATCAACGACGCTGGCAGCCATGTTGCGGCAGCTTAATGAAAGCATGACACGACATGTGGTAACGATCGAAGACCCTATTGAGTATGTCCATCCCTCCCAAAAGTGTTTGATCAGCCAACGGGAAGTCGGGTTACATACCCATGAATTTCACCAGGCGTTACGAGCCGTGCTGCGGGAAGATCCAGATGTCATCCTGATTGGGGAGATGCGCGATCGGACAACGGTCGATACAGCGCTCAAAGCCGCTCAAACAGGGCATTTAGTGTTAGGAACCTTGCACACTCGCAGTGCGATTAACACCCTTAACCGCTTGCTTAACATTTACAACCCAGATGAACAGCCAGCCATGCGGGTACAGATTACAGAATCACTGGTGTCGATCGTCGCACAGCAGTTGATCCCCACCACAGACGGACGACGCACGGCTGTTCACGAAATTCTAATCAACACCCCCGCGATGCAGGATTACCTGCTGAAAGGGCAAGAAACAGAAGCCTTCCAGCTTATGGAAACGGATACCAATCAGGGTATGCAGGTGATGAACCAGGCGTTATGTGATCTGGTGCTGCTCGGCAAGATTAGCCCAGATGATGCCGTGAGAGCCTCTCCCGATGCTGGGGATCTGCGTCGGAGAGTGCGGAATGAGGGCTTTGACCCAGCGCGATCGTCCAACCGTGAATTTAACCATGCTTAAGCAATAGTAATGCTTCAACCAAAAGGCTCAGGAGGATGTACCCCTGAGCTTTTTGGTTTTTGTTAGATCTTGGTAGGAGTAGGGGCAAGGCATTGCCTTGCCCCTACTTTCTCCCTGCCATTTTCTTCGCTTTATCGACCTTCCGTAAGCGAATGGACTGCGGTGTGATTTCGAGCAGTTCATCAGAACCGATGTATTCCAGAGCGCGTTCCAGGCTCATGTCAACCGGGGCTTGCAGTTGCACTAGCTCTTCACCGCCAGAGGCGCGATGGTTGGTCAACTGCTTGCTCTTACAGATGTTGAGTTCTAGATCCTGTCCACGGTTGTGTTCGCCCACAATCATGCCTTTATAAACGCGCGTGCCAGGGGTGATAAAGAAGACACCCCGGTCTTCGGCATTTTGCATGGCATAATACGTAGCCACCCCTTCCTCGAAGGAGATCAGTACACCATTACGGCGCATTTCGATCTCGCCGCTAATGGTGCGGTATTCCAGGAAGCTGTGGTTCATGATGCCAGCCCCACGAGTCAGACGCATAAATTCGCCCCGGAAGCCAATCAAACCACGTGCGGGAACCACAAATTCCAACTGCGTTCGACCAGCTACGCCAACCTGCATATCCTGCATTTCGCCTTTGCGCTGACCCAGCCGCTCAATACAGCTACCAACGGCTTCTTCGGGGACATCTAAGACCAGCGTTTCAAACGGTTCGCAGGGCTGTCCGTTGACTTCGCGGTAGATGACCTGTGGCTGCGACACCTGAAACTCGTAGCCTTCTCGACGCATGGTTTCGATCAAAATGCCCAGATGAAGTTCACCCCGTCCTGAGACGAGGAACTTATCGGGCGAGTCGGTTTCTTCGACGCGCAGGGCGACGTTCGTTTCCAGTTCGCGGAAGAGGCGATCGCGCACTTGACGAGAGGTAACCAGCTTGCCTTCCTGTCCTGCAAACGGTGAATCATTTACCTGGAAGGTCATCTGCAAAGTAGGTTCATCTACTTTAATCAACGGTAGCGCTTGGGGATCGTTAGGGTCGGTAATCGTTTCGCCAATGTTGGCACTAGCGAAACCTGCGACTGCCACCAGGTTTCCTGCGGACGCGGATTCGATGTCGATGCGCTTTAGCCCCTCAAAGCCCATGAGCTTTGTGACTTTGGTTTTGACGATCGCACCGCTCTCGGTAATGAGCGCGGCTTGCTGACCTGCACGAATGGTGCCGTTGTGAATTTTGCCGATGACAATCCGACCGAGGTAATCGGAATAGTCGAGTGTCGTGACCTGTAACTGCAACGGCTTTTCGGAATCACCAACGGGGGGTGGAACATGACGCAAGAACGCATCAAACAGCGGCTTCATATCCACCGACTCGTCTTCAAGCTTTTCTTTGGCAAAGCCTGCCATACCAGACGCGAACAGATAGGGGAACTCGCACTGATCATCGTCGGCACCGAGTTCCAGGAAGAGATCCAGCACTTTATCCACGGCAGTGTGGGGATTGGCTCGTTCTCGATCGATCTTGTTTACCAGCACGATCGGGCGCAAGCCTTTCTCTAACGCTTTCTTCAGCACAAAGCGTGTCTGAGGCATGGGGCCTTCATTGGCATCCACAATCAGCAAGCAGCCATCCACCATGCCCAGCACTCGTTCAACTTCACCACCGAAGTCTGCGTGTCCAGGTGTATCCACAATATTGATCAGCGTATCTTTGTAGCGTACCGCTGTGTTCTTCGAGAGGATGGTGATACCCCGCTCCCGCTCCAGATCGTTGGAGTCCATCACGCAGTCTGGAACCTCTTCTCCTTCACGGAAGGTACCTGCCTGCTTTAACAGAGCATCCACAAGGGTGGTTTTGCCGTGGTCAACGTGAGCAATAATCGCAACGTTGCGAATAGGAAGAGTCATAACGGGTTCCGGTGAGATTGGAATGGGAAAGGGAGAGTGGGCAAAAGACTCTAGACGAGCCGTAAAAATGGGATAGAGACGCTAAGACTATCCACAGTCCAGCAAGGACTGCCTGAAGGTGTAAGCTACTGATTCTTCAGAAAGTTTTCCCAAAAAATTTCTGTATCTTCTGGTAAAGAAGCCTTAACAATTCTATCTTAGCTGGTAGCAAGGCAAAGAAGTTTAAGAAAGAGGTCTGTGAACGCTGTTTTTAAAGCGCCTCTGGGTTGATCCCCTGCGATCGCAAATACTCCGCCAATTTTTCCGCCCGTTGGCGTTCTTGCTCAGCTCTTTGGCTTTCCTGTTCAGCTCTTTGGCGTTCTTGCTCAGCTCTTTGGCTTTCCTGTTCAGCTCTTTGGCGTTCTTGCTCCACTTGCTCCACTGCCCAAGGTAGAAGGTTTCCGGTTTCATCCCACCAGCGTAGCCAGTAGCCGATGCGTTCTTCCTTTGTCCCTTGCCAAATACCCAGAAACAGCCCCATATCTGCCAGCCAAAAGCGGTTTTCTGTCGTTGGGGTTTGCAACTCGTACCGTTCTTCTATTAACTGATACACTTCCAGCAAGCCACCCGCTGGCTCAAAGATTACATAAACCGGAATTTTTAGAATCTGCTCGTAGAAAAACCATTTACCGGGTGGAAAGGTGCGTTTCACCGAATATTCGCCACCCTCTTTGTGAGACAAAAACTCCATCACAACAAGGGGTACGTCGCCTTGCAGTGTGGGCGTGTAGCTTCTGCGATCGACTGCTGGCGTTTGCACAGACGGCACGTACACCCAATCGGGCGCTTTGATGATTAACTCATCATTAACAGTGGCGCAGAGTCCAAAATTAGAAGCAATCAGCATCTCTGGTTGAATAAAGCCAACCAGTTCCAAAGATTCGCGGAGTGCACCCGCAAGGAGAGGTTGACCAGTATTCTCCACGGGTTCGTCGTCTAAGGGTACATCGTCAGGCAAAGGTTCCCAGGTAATGACCAGAGGCGGGGCGGTCTTACCAACAGGCGTCTGTACAACTGGCGTTTGTGCAGCGGGCGAACTTGGAGTTGGAACCATAGCCTGACCAAGCGCAACGGGAATACTTCAATTTTAGCTGGGATAGATTGGAGGTGCGGAGTGAGAAAACGTGATACGCAAGCCAGGAATGCATAAAGACAAACCTATTCACGGTATGCGAACAAGAAACGGCACCCTTTTTTGGCGCATTTGGAGAGTTGGGTTGCCGTTAGGACTGTTGGCAGTGAGTCTGCTTCTTTGCTGGTGGTCGGTAACCCAAAGTGCTTCTATAGAGGGTCTAGTTTTAATACTATTAATTTCCTCTTGGAAAACCTTGAAGTTCTTTGGAACGGCTTCTGCCATAATCGGACTGACGATTGGCACGCTCGCTACCATCACAAAACGCTCTCTTTACAAGGGAGTGCTAGTTGGTTTGGAGATCTTTCTAAACTCTCTTAGCGGCATCTTCACTGGAGCTGCAACAGGCTCTCTAGTCATCGGTGCGGGGACAGATGAAAATACAATCTTTGCATTATCGTTTGTTTTATTCTGCTGCTTTGTTGGCTTGATTATTGGCACAGTTTGGCAAATGATCGGCTGGGTATTGTATCAAGGTTTGCGGAAAAGCCAGGTTTAATTAAGAGTGCTTCTTCGATCGCTCCACGCAATGCTTCTCTCGATCCAACATGATAGAAATGTTGACAGATGTGCATTTCTAAATCTGACCAACATGCTTGAATATGGCTGTTTTGGCGATGCTGGTTTTCGAGCCACATGGACACGGCAAAACCACAGGGAAGTTGTTTTGTGACAGTCGCTAATCTTTCTGCTTCTGCCAAATTCCAGGCATTGTAGTAATCGGTGTGGCGACCAATGTAGGGCGGATCAAGATAGACGAAATCATCTGGTTGCGCTTTGATTAGCGTTTCTTGCCAATTTGCAACTCGAAATTCCCAATCGTTGCCTGCCATTTGCTTGGCAACCCAATCAACCTGATTCGCGATTTTGGTGATGTAGCTTTGGGCAAAGCGTTGAGGCTTATGACAAAAAGGGACATTAAAGCCACCTTTACTGTTGAATCGCATAAGCCCATTGAAGCAGGCACGATTAAGAAACAGAAAATCTAGAGGGGAAGAGAATTGGTTAAAGCGATCGCGCACTTCATAATAATGATCAGCTCCATTCTTGAGCAGTCGATCGCCCTGTTCCTTCAAAAAATTACTGACGATCGAGCGATTAATTCCACCTTTCTGAATGCTTTGATAAAAGGCAATAATATGCTGATTGGTATCGGTTAAAAGGGCGCGTTTCGGTGCCAGATTAAACACTACAACGCCCGATCCTAAAAAGGGTTCAATCCAACGAGCGTGTTCTTGCTCAGTCCATTGAATGTGACTCAAAATAAACGGAACAAGCTTCGTTTTAATGCCCTGACATTTGATCGGCGGAACTTTGACATGCATAATGGGGAAAGCGTCCGACAGTCGGTAAGATGAAGACACCGACTTTAGGAGCGTTTGGGACAATGGCTTTACAGCACGCGATTCCGGTAGAAGTGATCCGTTACGACGATCGCGGGTTGGTTCCGGCCATTGTACAGGATTACCTAGATGGCACCGTGTTAATGATGGCGTGGATGAACCAGGACTCACTGCAAAAAACGCTGGATACAGGCGAAACGTGGTTTTGGAGTCGATCGCGTCAGAAACTCTGGCACAAGGGCGCGACATCAGGACATCTCCAGAGAGTCCACTCCGTCCGCTACGACTGCGATAGCGATGCGTTGTTGATTGGAGTCGAGCAGATGGGCGAGATCGCTTGCCACACCGGAGAGCGGAGTTGCTTTCATCGCGTTAACGGTTCGGTAACGCCACCACCAGCGGATATGCTGTCACAGGTGTTTGAGGTGATCTGCGATCGCCGGGATCATCCCTCCGAAAGCTCTTACACGTCCAAGCTGCTGGCAGATGGCGACAACAAAATTCTCAAAAAAATAGGGGAAGAAACCGCTGAAGTGGTGATGGCGTGCAAGGATGACGACCCAGACGCGATCGTGGGTGAAGTGGCTGACCTGTTCTATCATACCCTTGTAGCCTTGGCACATCACAACGTTGACCTGAAAGCGGTCTATCGCAAGCTACAAGAACGACGACGGTGAGAAGGTTGTAGACGAAGACAAGCAGTTAAAATGAAGTGAGTTCTCAGGTTGCTATGAGGCGATCGATTAGACCGCATTGAACTTGCTCTCGACCAGCTACGGCAGCGGCAAGAGACAAGCCAACAACAGCTTGATGAACTACGGCAGCGGCAAGAAGAAACCCAGTCGCAACTGACTAGACAAATTCCAGTGATGGCAGAATTACGCACGTCTACAACAGACTTGCGATCGTCTGTTGTAGCACTCTTACAAGTGGCTACGATTCATCAGCAGAATTTGAGCGCTTGATTGCGGAGTTTCAACGCCATCGTAGCGATGGGCATGGCGCTTAATTGTGCTGTGCAACGCTGCTGAAGGTTAACGCATTGATTTCTTAGACAAGAGCAGTGAAGCTTGTGGTGGATGTCGCTTTATCATGCGATCGAGCCGTTGCAGAATTAGCATGGCGATCGTCACGCTCAGCGCCAGTCCAAGCCACAAGCCGTGAGCCACAGATACAGACTGATCCAGCGCCCAACCGCCCAATGGTGGGCCAATAAACGAGCCGATCGCCCAACACTGCGAATTGACTGCCAAATACACGCCCCGCAACGACTCTGGAGCCATTTCAACGGTAATAGATGAGGCTGATGGCATATAGGTAACGGTTGCTAGTGCCAAAACGCCCAACGCCAAAATCGCCCAAAGTAAATGACTTGACGAGACAACGCCTGTCACCCAGACCAGCAGAAAGCCGACGCCCCACAGGGCAGCAGAAAGGATTAACCCCCAGGCGCGGCTAAAGCGATTAAGCAGTCGTGCGGCTGGCAATTGACAGAGGACGGATACCACCATATGCCAGGTAAATAGAGCGCTCAGTGTGGGTGGCGAGAAGCCTTTTGGCAAGTTAGCCAAAAAATTTGTAAAGTACAGCGGCATGGTGCTGTTGATCTGCACCAGATACGTCGTGAACAGGACATTGGCAACCACATAGGTGAGTAAGCGTCGATCGCGCAACGCTTGTTGCCAACCACTCACCGCTTTGTGGCTCACAGTAGATTGATTCGATTCGGCGATCGCCCAGTAAACGACGGCAAACAGCACCAAAAACGAAACAGCATCCACCACAAAGAGCGCCCGATAGGCACCCGTACCTACCAGCAACCCACCCAGAACAACCCCCAGCCCTAATCCAAGGCTGTCACAAAGGCGCGTTAAGGCAAAGGCTTCATTCCGTTGGGCCGATGTCGTTAGATCAGCCACCATCGCTTCATTGGCAGGCCAATACAGTCCAATGCTCAGGCCCATCATCAAATTGCCCGCTACGAACACAAGAAAATTGTGAGAAATGGCAAGGATTAAGGATGCTATCGCCGAGACGATCGCCGATAGCAGCAGCGTCCGTCGTCGTCCCCAAAACTGTGAATCAGCAAACGAGCCACCCAACAAGCGACCGACAACACCCGAAATGGCTGCACTGCCCAAACCCAGGCCGACTTGCGTGGCTGACAAGCCAACCTGATTCACAAAAAAGATTGGGGCATAAAAAAGCGTAAACCCTGAACCTGTTTGAGAGAGCAGCCGTCCGGCTGCAAGCACCCACACTTGATAATTCAGATCAGGTAGCCACGAGAACAAGCGAGACTTGCGGGAAGGCATGAAGCTGCACCTTAGACAATGCACGTTAAACCTTCAGTTTGCCTGAGTTCCCTGTCTAAAAACCAATTTTCCGCAAATGCTGCTTGCATCTCACGGTTTTAAAGCAACGAGCGCGGTACTGTAGCAACTAGTCGATCTCTACAGCTAAACCACTTCCAATGTTGAAGCTCCGCCCTAAAGAATCTGCATCAATGCTGACCCGCGATCGCGTGCGGTTAGATGCGGACATCTATCGTCCTGAAGCAGAGGGGGCGTTTCCCGTCTTGTTGATGCGTCAGCCCTATGGAAGGTCGATCGCATCAACAGTTGCGTATGCCCATCCCACCTGGTATGCCGCTCACGGGTATATCGTCGTGATTCAAGATGTGCGTGGACGTGGCACTTCAGAAGGTACATTCAAGCTCTTTGCCCATGAAAGCGACGATGGCGAAGATACGGTCAACTGGGCAGCCGATCTTCCTGGCAGTACGGGGCAGGTTGGGATGTATGGCTTTTCGTATCAGGGCATGACGCAACTCTATGCCGCGATCGCCAAGCCACCAGCACTGAAAACGATCTGCCCTGCCATGATGGCGTATGACCTCTTTACCGATTGGGCCTATGAGGGTGGAGCCTTTTGCTTACAAGCCAATTTAGGTTGGGCACTGCAAATCGCGGCTGAAACGGCTCGGTTAGAAGGCGATGTTGCAGCCCATCAAACGCTGACCACCGCTGCTAAGAATCTGACCTTCTCTGAGTTTGTACCAGTCGATTCGGTTGCCCTCAAAACGCTAAATCCCGGTTCCTTTTACTACGAGTGGTTGGAGCATTCTGCACCAGATGCGTATTGGAAACATTTGTCGCCTAAATCTTACCTGCATGATGTGGATTTACCCATGCTGCATATTGGCGGCTGGTTTGACACGTTTTTGCGGGGGACAATGCATCTTTATCAGGAGATAGCAGTCCGAAGTGCCCATCGTCAGCAATTGATGGTAGGCCCCTGGGCACATTTACCCTGGGGGCGGAAGGTGGGCGCGATCGACTTTGGCACAGAAGCCGCCAGTCCCTGCGATCGCCTACAAATCCGCTGGTTTGATCAGTTTCTCAAAGGCATTGACACCGGGTTGTTGGAGGAACCTGCGATCGCCCTCTTTGAAATGGGCAGCAATCGCTGGCGCACTTTTGCCCAATGGCCTACGCCCAACCCAACGCCTTGCTACCTCGCCAGTAACGGACTCGCCAGCATCAGCGATCGTGAAGGTACCCTTGTCTCTCAGCAGGATTTAACTCAAAACTCAAAACTTTCTAGCATAGCGGCACGAAGTGCTACTCAAACCTTTGATGCCATTGTCCACGATCCCTGGCGACCCGTTCCCGCACATGGTGGTCATGCTTCTGTTCCTTCTGGCCCTCAAGAACGTTCCAGCCTTGATTGTCGTACTGATATTCTCACCTACACCTCCGAGCCACTAACAGAAAACTTGCATCTGGTCGGTGATGTTGCGGTGTCGATCGCCTGCACTGCGGACACGCCTAGTTTTGACCTCTGCGCTATTTTATCTGAAGTGAAACCTAATGGCACTATCCACAATTTCACCCAAGGGTATCTTCGTATAAACCCAGGACAAGCAACCGATCCTGTACAGGTACAGCTTCAACCCACTTGCATTTGTTTGACCAAAGGCAACGCACTGCGCCTGAGCCTGAGTGCAGCTTGCTTTCCTGCCTATCCCGTCAATGCTGGAACAGGGATGTCGGCGGATAAAACACGTTTGATCGACCAGCAGATTATTACCGTAACGATCGCGAGTGGGGGCTCCCACATTTTGTTGCCCGTGATGGAGTAGTGGGTGATTCAAGGCAGGGGAAGCAGGGGAGGCAGGGGAGGCAGAGGAGGTAACTCAAAACTCTTCCCACTCCTCACTCCCTACTCCCCACTCCCTGTGCCTTTTACCAGATATTCTGCTTTGGACAGAAGCAAAATAGGCACAATCTCTGCCATGCTGAAAATACACAGGTAACATACTGGTTAAATGTACTCACGGATTTAACTTAATTTGTGATGGCGAAACTGGCACTCTCAGGACGAACAGCAAAGTCGAAACTAGTCGCAGAAGCTCAACGGGAAGCCGAACGCATGCAAGACGTGCGCCTTCTACTAGACCATTTGCTGAGGCAAGAAGCCGTTACGGTTAAATTCATTCTGGATCGCCTCTATGATGTCGGTTCAGTCAACCTCATTAACCAAAAGGTTCGATCGCAGCCGCTCAATCAGCTCACTAAAGCGATCGCGGTCATGTCGAAACCTGCCTTCAAAGTGTTTGCACAACGCTGGCTCAACAAAAACTGCTCGCGCCTGATTACAAACTGGCTGTATCGCAAAGTTCGCTTCAATACCCCCGATGCCCAACCTGCTGTAACGGCGACCAAGGTGCTTGAAGCTCAGGCAACGCCGTCACTCACACCCTCGTTAGACCCTGTTGAGCGTGCAGCGTCTGCTCAACCTGTTGCAGCTCAACCTGTTGCATCTGCCCGTCTTGTCGAACCGGAACAGCTTGTAGAACGCGATCGCCAGATTCAGCAGTTACAGCATCAGGTGCGCTGGCTCACAGGTCTTTTGGTCGGAGTCATTTTGCTGTGGGGGGGGTCGATCGTGTTGCCTCACTACATCCCGTCCTCAAACTCACTCCAATCGCTAGAAAAGGCGCAACCTTAACGGCAATCTTGGCGATCGTTGCTTAATCTTGAGCAGTCGCGTCGAGAGATGCAAATTCACAGCGGTTTTTGCCTAATTCCTTCGCTGAGTACATCGCACCATCTGCTGCTTTGGTCAGTGCATTCACTGTCTCACCGTTTTGGGGATAAAGACTGATACCAATACTTGCCGAGACAAAGATCGTGTGCTGCTCAATCTGAAACGGGCTAGCAAGCGTGGTGAGAATCTTCTCGGCTACTCGCGCTGCATCTTCGCTGCTGGGAATGGCTGGCAAAATGACGGTAAACTCATCGCCACCTAAGCGTGAAACCGTATCACTGCTACGCAAACAGCCCGTTAAGCGCTTGGCGGCAGCCTTGAGCAGCAAATCACCCACATCATGCCCCTGCGTATCGTTGATGAGCTTAAACCCATCCAAATCGAGGAACAGCAGGCCTACAGCCTGTTTGTTATCCTTTGCCCAATCGATCGACTGACCCAGGCGCTCATAAAACAGTTTGCGATTGGGCAACCCCGTCAAAACATCGTGATTAGCCAGGTGGCGTAGTTGACTGGCAGATTGCTCTAGCTCAGCGTTTGATCGCATCAGTTCAGCCGCCGCGCGTTTCAGTTCTTCTTCAGCGCGTTTGCGTTCGGTGATGTCGCGGATCACGCCAACGAGAAACACATTACCTGCTGCATCTTTGTGGAGCGATCGCTTCGTAGCGATCTGGTGCGTCACCCCACGTTTGTCCGTAAAATTCTCCTCGTGTTCCTGTTCTTGTTCGCTGCGAAACACGAGTTGATCTTGCTGGCGAAAGATTTCGGCCTCAGCGGGCGAAAACACATCTGCGTCAGACTTCTCCAGGAGGTCATCCAGAGGACAGTCGAGAAATCTTGCATACGCTTGATTGAGCACAACCCAGCGATGCTGCTTGTCTTTCACAAAGACTGGATCGGGAATGGTGTTGATGATGGTGCTGAGAAATTCCTTGGAGCGCTTCAGTTCTTCTTGCAAATGAGCAATGTGAGCCAGGATCACGATCGCCGCTCCCCCCATAGCAGCCATCGATGGCACCAGGGGGAGCCACCAGCCCAGCAGAAAGGCGAGTGCGCACAGACCACTCAAACTAATGCTCGCCAATAAAAGCGTGAAAGCAGCCTGTGGAGGCGAGCGTAACGACCAACAGACCCTGGCACCAACCCAGGCCCAAAACAGAATCCATAGCCACTCTAAAGGCTCTGACCAGACATTAAGCGCTACACGCCCTTGCAATGCTTCACTAAGGATCTGGCTGACAAAATTAGCCTGTAGTTCAACCCCTGTGATCGGTTGGGGCGAGGAACCCAGCAAGCTGTTGCTATAAGACGTTTGAAAAAAATCTCGCAGGCTAATGGCAGTAGACCCGATGATGACAATGCGATCGCGTAGCAACTCAGGCTGCACTCGCCCAGCTAAGAAGTCTGTTAACGAGACGGTTGCAAACGTTCCCGTTCCACCCCGTAAGTTCGCCAGGATTTGATAGCCACCATCATCCGCACGAACATACGCCCCATCGTTTGGCTCAAACTGGCGAAAGGATGCTTTGCCAAGCTGCAAGTAGCGGGAATCACGGGTGGAGGCTTGAGGGGTGATTCCTTCACGCTTCAGGTAGGCAAGGGCGATCGTCAGCGCAAAGCTTTGATGGGTCTTCCCATCGACATGCCAGTAGAGCAAGCTACGACGGACTTTACCGTCAACATCAGAGACCAGATTGTTAAAGCCTATTTGCTCCCGTTCGGCCAGCACTGACGGTGCTGGAATGCCCACATTCGTCTGATCCTTAATTTGCTCAATCCCAACCAGGTTAGGAAAGGTGCGATAAAGGCGCAGAAGTTCAGCATGACCCGGCTCAACAGGCAAATCTCGGTAGATATCTAAGCCAATTACACGCGGTTGGTAAGACTGGAGCTTTGTCAGCAGTCGCCCCATGACCCGATCGGGAATCGGCCACTTGCCCACGCGGCGAAGGTCAGCTTCATCAATGCCAATCACCACCACACGGCGATCGATCGGCTCGATCGGACGCAGATTAAACAGCAGATCCAGGCTGCCTAGCTCTGACGGTTGCCACACGCCAGCAAGTCGTAGCATGATGACACAGCTTGCGACACCCGACGCCGTCAGGAGTACCCTACTTGTTTTAAGAACACTCTGCTTGAGGTACACCCAACCAGAGATGATTCCACGTTGCTGCATGACGTTTTTTCAGTTAAATTGCGCCATCTCGAAAAAGCCAATAAGCAAACATGTGCTGTCTAGAGCGATCAGCCATCCATTTGCACTCATCGCTGACTACTTTAAACGTGCAATGCTTTTTAACCATTTAACCAGTACTCAGGCTTGATTGACGGCGCGTCATAAGCTAATAGAATGTCAGCTTTGAGTTGAGAGGTCGATGAGTAGATGAGTGAGTGGGCGATCGTTCTCACTGACGCAGCGACCCATCGACCTCTCATCCCCTCATTTCACCCTTGACAGACTACTAGGTTGCCCTTTTGATGGGGCAAAGTAAACCGAGCCAAGCTAGCAAATTGCATCCACTAACTTTGAAACAAGTTCAGGTAAAAGGTCAGACTTGGAGCAGAAGCAGCGCTAGTCAACGCGTCTGCATCAAATAGCGATCGGGCTTTTGTTTCAATTTCCGTAATGCAACCACCAAAATTTGTAGAGAGAAGCTAGGCTAACGGGTAACTTCTGAGGCAAGAAAGAAAGCAGAAGGCAAAAGGCAAAAGTAATCTACACTTTCAGTCCAACTCATCTCGATTCACTAGGGCGCGTCACCAATTAATTTCAGGAACCTTGAAGTATCAGCCTTACCGCGCTCGTCCTCACAAACCAGGCTAGGGGCTGTAACCCTTGCTACAAAGCCATGTCATGAATCATTGATGACAGCCCCTAGTGATTAACAAATCGGTCACTCGTGACTGATCGCTACTCAGAAATCAAAAGCCTTCTTGCCTCCCCGCTCCCGCCGCTTCCCCTGCCCTCCACCCCCTCTGTCGCCCTTTCCCCACACTCCCTATGCCGCAATCACTTGCAATTTCCACCCACGGGCTAACGAAGCAGTTCGAGCGCCAGATTGCTGTGAATGATGTTGATTTGCAAGTGCATGCAGGGGAAGTGTATGGCTTGATTGGCCCTAATGGCGCAGGTAAGACCACGCTGATTCGTATGTTGGCGATGGCTGAGGAGCCGACCGTTGGCGAGATTTATATCAACGGTGAACAGCTTTTGCGCGATCGCGACAACCCTCACCTCAAGCGGCAGCTTGGCTACCTCCCCGACGATTTTCCGCTGTATGACGACCTCACCGTTTGGGATTATCTGGACTATTTTGCGCGGCTCTATCAATTGCAAGAGCCGCATCGTAGCCGACGTTTGAAGGATGTACTGGAACTAGTGCAGCTTACCCACAAACGTCATAGTCTGATTGCCACCCTTTCAAGGGGGATGAAGCAACGGCTGAGCCTTGCTCGGACGATTATTCATGAACCGCTGCTGCTGCTGCTAGATGAACCTGTATCGGGGCTAGATCCGATCGCTCGTGTGCAGTTCCGCGACATCATCAAGGTGCTGCAAGAAGCTGGCATGACGATTCTGATTTCATCCCACGTATTGAGCGATCTGGAGGAGCTTTGCACCTCAGTTGGCATTATGGAATTGGGTTATCTAGTGGAAAGTGCCCTGCTGAAAAATCTGTACCAACGCCTCAGCCGTCAACAAATTCTGGTGACGACGATCGGCGATTTAGAAGCGCTGCGAGCTGAATTAAATCACTGTCCACAAGTCGATGGCATAGAAGCCTTGTCAGATACTCAGAGTCTTTGCGTGCACTTTTCGGGTGGCGTAGAGGAAGCAGCGGCTTTGCTGCGATCGCTCATTGCTGCTGGCTTTCCTATCACTCAATTCCATCGCACACAAGAAAACCTGGAAAGCATCTTTCTCAAAATGGGGCATCAGCAAACGTCGTAATGGTTGTTGGTTGTTAGTGTGCGGAAGCCAGAAGTCAGGAGTCAGAAGGCTAAGGGCTAAAGGCTAAAAAGCTGACCGCTGATAGCTGACCGCTCAATCAACTCAAAACTCAAAACTTTTATCCCTCACCTCATGCTGTCTAACTGGCTGTTTCAAGTAGGCGATCGCAATCCTCAGCTTTGGCGAGAGGTTAAAGGGCGTGTGAAGTGGAGTAGTGTCTTGGTGGCAGTGGCAGTCTCGCTGGTGGTGCAGTTGCTCATTCTGGGGCGCAACTGGCGGAGTTTTAGTTTCGCTTTCCGTCCAAGCTGGTGGTTTGATGTTTTCGACATGACCACTTCGGTGGCACTGCTGTTCCTGCTCTTTGTAGGAGGCTACTTGCTCGTCATGGATCTGGTGCAAGAGGAGCGGCGAGGCACCCTGGAGTTTGTGCGCTTGAGTCCAGAACCCAGTCACAGCATTTTGCTGGGTAAGTTACTAGGTGTGCCAGCCTTGTTGTACATCGCGATCGCGGCTACCGTTCCGCTTCATCTTTGGGCAGCAGGCAATGCGCGGTTATCGCTACTGACGATCGGGGGAACCTATCTACTGGCTACCGCTTCCTGCGGTGTTGTCTATGCTTTTGCAGTGCTTCATGTGCTAAGTCGGGGTGCTAAAGCTCAGGTTTGGTATGTCTTACCTGTTCCTTGCGTTATCTACTCGGTGCTGTATCTGCTCAAGACGTATGGTTACTTTCAAGACCAACTGGTAAAGGCTCGCCATGTGTTTTCCACTGTGACGTTTGAGCCTAGTGCCAAATTTCTGCTGGTTGTCAGTTTTTGGTTGGTCGCGTTTGCTCTGATTGCATTAACTGCTTGGTGGGAGTGCGTGAAGCGCTTTCGCCGTCCTCACGTATGAAAGAGCATCTTCTTTAATGCCAGCCGATCGCGGCACTGCTTAGAAAGCCGTCTCATGTTTCCCGCTCGTCACTGCTTTTTACCTGGAGCCTTTATTGTCATGACACTCAACTGGTTCGATCGGTGGTTTGACAGATTCAGTTCACGCAATCCTCAAGTCTTTCGTGAACTGAAAGGTCGCCTGAAGCAACGTTACGTTATCCTCACCCTGCTCGGATCATTGACAACGCAGCTTTTGGTGCTGCTGTCTTTTTGGAGCATGTTACCTACTACTAAGTCGCTGGAAGAGTATCCCAAACAATACAATCCGTATTGCACAGGAAGTAGCAGCGGACGTTCACTTACATGCCTGTATGATGCGCTGGGCAATCCACAGATCAACTGGCAAACCTGGTGGTGGGACATATTTCAGGTTCTGAGTTGGGCTTTGCCGGGGGTGCTGTTGGTTGCAGGGGTCTATTTGCTAATGGGCGATCTAAGCAAGGAGGAGCGACGGGGAACGCTGAACTTTATCCGGCTGACCCCACAAACAAGCCAGACCATTTTGTTGGGCAAGCTCTTGGGTGTACCAGCAATTCCGTATCTTGCAGTAGCGCTGGTGTTACCGCTACATCTTATGGCTGCCAAGAGCGCCAGTGTTTCCCTTGCAAATCTTCTGAGCGTTTATCTTCTCACCGGGGCTGCCTGCGCCTGTGCTTGTTGTGCAGCGTTGCTTTATGCCTTGATGGGCTTTCAAGGTTGGATGGGTGCTGTTGCGGTGGCAGTGGCCTACTGGTCTTTTTACCAAGTGCTGCCGGAGACCGAGCATTGGCATCTGCAATGGTTCTACCTGGATAGCGGTCACTATTACGATTTCGGGCTAGTCGTAGCATTGCTAATGCTGGGCGCTGGCACATACTGGCTTTGGCAGGCAACCAATCGACGCTTTCGTAACCCTGCTGTGACGCTGTTGAGCAAGCGCCAGAGCTATTACATGACGCTATGCTTTGAGGTGTGGCTGCTCGGCTTTGCCTTACGCGATTCGTCTGAGTACAGTCGCCCCTTTTACGACTTAATCTTACTGGGCTTTTTCAATCTGCTGTGGTTTCTGGTGCTGATTGCAGCGATCAGCCCATCACGCCAAACGCTACTGGATTGGGCGCGTTATCGACGTGAGCGAGTGGCAAGTGCTAAAAAATTCTGGAGCCGATCGATCTTTAAAGATTTGCTTTGGGGTGAGAAAAGCCCAGCACTGGTGGCGATCGTGCTCAATTTGCTGATTGCGTTTGTGGTGGTCGTCCCTTGGGTGCTGAGTTGGGAGAGTCGGGAAGACCAGTTTAAAGGGTTCGCAACGGTGCTACTGGGTGCAATGTCCGCGCTCATTTGTGCCGTCATTGCCCAACTCCTCATGTTGATGAAGTCTCAGAAGCGGGCCGTTTGGGCAGCGAGTGCGATCGCGGCGGTCATTGTCCTGCCGCCTCTTGTGCTGAGTGTGTTGCAACTCTATCCAGAGAAAGCACCGTTAGCATGGCTGTTTTCGGTCGGTGCGTTTGCTGTGCTAGAGACTGGTGTGTCAACCACAATGGTCTTCACCGCTTTTTTGGGGCACCTGGCTATTCTCACCACGTTGTCATTACGCCTGACCCACCAACTGCAACGAGCCGGAGAATCGGAAATGAAGGCATTACTGGCAGCAAGTCGGAGCTAAAGCTGAAGGCTCAAGGCTGAAGTCTAAAAATTAGGACTTACGCATTTGCCCCCCAAAACCCCAACTTTTGGGGCTTTAATTGGCTCGGTTCCTCCAGCATTGGGGGCTAGGGGGCGAAAGATGACCGCTTTTGCGTAAGTCCTAAAAATTTAGCCTTTAGACCTCAGCCTTTAGACTTGTCTTCTTTAGCGTTTAGCCTTCTCCTAGCTTTTCCGCGTCGGCAGCTTTAGCACTTTTTTCACCAGTTCAGGAATCTGCCAGGGGCGATCGGCAACGGGAATTTTGGCTCGTCGGAACGCATTAATTTTGCTATCTGCAGTGCCAACTTCGGTGCCGAGTTCAGCAATTTGAGAATTGATAATGGCTCCTGCATGCCCCATCCGTCGGCCTTTGGGTGCAGTGCGCCCCGCAACGTAGGCAATGACGGGTTTATCGATCGCCTCGGCAATGTAGTGCGCAGCAGCTTCTTCGCTATCGCCCCCAATTTCGCCTACCAGTACAATCGCTTCTGTGCTGTCATCTTCGTCTAGAATTTGTAACCATTGAGGGAACGAGGAACCGACAATCGCATCGCCGCCAATGCAAACGCCGATCGATTGCCCTAACCCTGCTTGCGTTAGCTCTAACGCAATTTCGTAGGTAAGCGTACCGCTGCGACTAATTAAGCCAACGGGGCCAGGGGTGTAAAATTCACCCGGATGTAACCCCAGTAATAATTGACCAGGCACAATAATGCCAGGACTATTCGGCCCAACCACCAGGGTTTCAGTTGCTTCGGCCTTGCGTAGTAAGCTCACCATGTCCAACGGGGGAATGCCCTCGGTGATTAGAACGATCTGACGAATACCCGCCGCGATCGCTTCCAAGGCTGCATCCAAGGCTGCATAAGGTTGCACAAAAATTACGGTTGCATCAATCAAGCCAACAACCGACAGCGCTTGCTCAACCATGTCAAACACCGGAATGCCCTGTTGAATTGTGCCACCATAACCGGGGCTAACACCTGCAACAACTTGAGTGCCATAGGCCAGCATAAGCGGCGCATACGTTGCACCCAGTGGTTCCGTAATGCCCTGGATAAGGACTTTGCTATTAGGTGTGAAATTCATAGCCGCTGATGATGGAGACGATCGCACCGCAGAAACCCAATACTATCTAGAATGCACAAGAAAAGCGAACTTCGCTGCTACTCAAGTAACAGAACAAGACATTCTGGTACAGGGTACTTGAAGGTAGGAGATTATCCAGGCATGGTCTGGCGATCGACCTGTAAGCACGCCATACGGCACCAAATGCCTCCTCAAAGAATGCCCTAATCATCCACCTTATAGACGCAGCTAGCAAACTTTTCGAGAACCAGACTTTGCTGAGCCAACCCCGATGGTCACTACTTGATCAACAGGCATCTGATACGGAAACTCCGTCCTGATCAGCATCTGAGACACACCGAAAGCCAGCAAGAATTTCGCGGACATGGGGATGATACCAGTTGCGAAACGCGCAGCGCAGAGACGATGGTTGCGTTGCCCAGCTACCACCTTTCAGCACGCGATGGTGCCCATCAAAATACGCTTCAGAATAGCCGCGATAGGGATACGCTTCAAAGCCAGCGTAGCGATCAAACCAGGAAGCCGTCCATTCCCACACATTCCCCAGCATGTCATAGCAACCAAAAGGACTGCTCCCGCTAGGATAAGCATCTACAGGTGTCGTCTGTCTCACAGCATGATTACAGTTACAGTCGTCCTCATTGGGTGCCTCGCCCCAGGGGTAGGTTTGGCGTTGGCGCGCGATCGAGTTCCAGCTTGCGGCTTTTTCCCATTCGGCTTCGGTCGGCAACCGCTTGCCCACAAACCGAGCATAGGCATCAGCTTCGTACCAATTCACTCCACAAACGGGATGCATGGCACGATCCCTAGAGTTTGACCAATAGAGCGGTTGCGTCACTTGGGCCATCTGGAGCCACTCCCACCCCTCTGCTGACCACCAGCGCGAAGTTCGATAGCCATCCGCCGTCATAAAGGTCTGATACTGTTCGCAAGTAACGGGCGTGCGATCGATCCAAAACGTCTCCACATATACCCGGTGCACAGGTCGTTCATTGTCTAACGCCTCGATCGAGTCATTGCCACACTCAAAGGAACCTGCGGGGATGCAGAGCATGGGGGTGGGGAGTGGAGAGTGGAGAGCGGAGGAAGCAGTGGGGGCAGGGGAAGCAGAGGAGGCAGGGAAGTAGGCTAAAAGGTGACTCCTGACTCCTGACTCCTGACTCCTGACTCCTGACCGCTCCTTCATCAACTCCATTACCAGCGCGATCGTCTCTCCATGCTGACTTTCGTGTTGCAGTAACCAGCGCCAGAGCCGTTCTTGCTGCTCCAGCGGGGCTGTTTCTAGATAGTTGAAGACAGCGGTACGAACCGTTTGTAGATACGTTTGCACTTCAGCAAAGTCAGGTAAATAGACACGCTCTGCTTTGGGTAAGGTGTCGGCTGCAAACAACCGTCGATACTCTGGGAACTGCGGTACTAAACCAGCAGCATGCTCCAAAAGCCAGAGGGCTTCTGTATAGGCAATATGACCCAGGTGCCAGCCGATTGGGCTAAAGTCTGGATGCACCTGAAGACAAAACGCCTCGTGGTTGATGGACTGAAACAGCGCGAGCGTCGCCTGACGACATCGTTCCATACCCTGCCGTATCTGACGACGACATGCTTGCAGTCCATCGGGATCGGGCGATCGCTCAGGGGCACGATCGACGTTAAACAGACGGTTAGATTGGGTGGCTTTGGATGTCGAGGTCATGGGTCACCGTAAGGAGGCTATATTCGGGGCAGGCGATCCAGTTGCCTGAAAACAGCGGTTCAGAAGCGACCAGCACCGCTTGCGGAAAGAGTGGATCGTCGCGTAACCAGTAAAGTGATGGGGCGCTAGAACGATTTGCACACCGTGAGGCAACTAGCTGCCGCCCATCACTAATGATGAGATTGGCAGAAAACCTGGTCTGGTACTGTTGCCCCAGATGAAATAACGTCGTGAGCGTTTGATGCATCGCATCGACCAGGGCGATCGCAGGATTAGCTTCTAGCGCATCAACGATCAGGGCAAAAATGTGTTCAGAATCTGTACTGCCTCCAATCGATTGATAAGCAACGTCGTTCAGTCGATCGCGCAGTGGTCGATAAAGCGTTTGCCGGAAATTTTCAATGTAGCCATTATGAACGCCTAAGATGAGACCATGCTGAAAAGGCTGGCAATTGCTAAGGTCGATCGCCTGACCAGGCGTAGCACTGCGGACATTCGCTAAAACACATCTCGATTCCACATAGCGGCTGAGGCTGGGTAGATTGACATCGCTCCAAATCGGTAGCGTATTTTTGTAGGTAAACGGCTCAACGTCCTGCTGCGGGTGGTACCAGCCCAGCCCAAATCCATCGGCATTGAGTAACCCAGCCGTCATCTCGCGGGGCTGGTAACTTTGCACAATCAGCGAATGCTCAGGCTTCGTCAGCAGGCGATCGATTTGCACTGGCGAGCCAAGATACCCCATTAAACGACACATTTAGACAGCGCTCTTTGAATAGGACTTGTAAGGATTGTAACGGTGAGGACGCACCCGCGTCGTAGGAAAGCCATACCAGCACGATTGGTTTTGCTCTATTCTGAGGCATGACATTTTGTGCGCAATTTTAGGTGGTTAATGATCGCTCAACTTTTTTTTGCCTTGCTGATTCTGACATCGGTTGGACTCAACACCCTGGGCCAGACCTTGCTCAAACTTGGTTCGGGCCAAAACCCGCTTAACATTTACTTGATAGCAGGCATCGCAGCCTACGGCTTGAGCACCATTTTTTACGTCTTAGTACTGGGCAAAATCAATTTGTCGATCGCCTACCCAATGGTCATTGGTCTCACCCTGGTAGCAACGACCCTGTGCGGCGCTATTTTGCTAAGGGAAAAAATTCTGACCTTGCATTGGATTGGGCTGGGCTTAATGCTAAGCGGACTTTCAGCGATCGCCCTAGCCAAGGCCTCATCCTGACAAAAGGCCATCGCATCCAACCGCCACCGCTACCTCTGACCTTTTACCTTCTCCTCATCCCCCCTCTCTCCTATCCCCTCACTCACGCATACAGAGATTTAACCCACAGCCATTCCTTTGTTAGCCCTTCTGGCAGCGTGACCTGTGGCTGATAATCTAGAAGCTTTTGTGCTTTTGAGACATCCGCTGCTGTATGACGCGCGTCGCCGATCGCCGATGGCAGCATGTCACGGCGGAGGGGTTCACCCACAATCTGTTCGATCGTCGCCAAAATTTCCATTAGTGAGACCCGGCTGCCTCCGCCAATATTAAACACCTCTCCGATCGCCGCTGAAGTCTCTGCGGCTGCGAGGTTAGCGGCAACGGCATCACTCACAAAGGTAAAGTCTCGTGTTTGCTGACCGTCACCGTAGACCACGATCGAGCCACCTTCTAAAACGGCCTTGAAAAACTTGTGGAATGCCATATCTGGACGCTGACGAGGGCCATAGACTGTAAAGTAACGTAACACCGTCGTTGGCACACCAAAATTGCGGTAGTAAAGCAAACAGAGCCGCTCTCCTGCCAGTTTGGTGATGCCATAGGGCGAGACGGGCTGAGGGCAAATTAATTCATGAGTTGGTAACGTTTCGGCATCACCATATATAGAGGACGAAGACGCGAACACAAAGCGCTTTAGCTGCGTTGCCTCTTTGGCAGCGTCTAAAAGCACCTGAGTGGCATTCAGGTTGTGTTCGGTATAGGTACGAAATCCGCTCCCCCAACTGGCACGAACTCCCGCTTGTGCGGCCTGATGATACACCACATCAACACCCGCCAAGAGCGTAGACCAGTCTACCTGCTGAATGTCTGCTTCCACCAAGTCAAACGAGGGATGCTTGATCAGATGCGACAGGTTTTTGCGCTTTAGCAGCGGGTCATAGTAGTCGTTGAAGTGGTCGATCCCAATCACGCGATCGCCCCGACTCAGCAACGCCTCTGCTAAGTTAGAACCAATGAATCCTGCTACACCTGTAATAATGCTGCTAGTCATGCTGTCTCGATCAATTACGAGTGATCAATTGTTGGGCGCTGGTCTTCTAGTAGAAGGTACTTTTAGTAAAAGATCAAGGAAAGATTTCTTTACAGCGTTTTCGCTGGGCAAGTTCCAGCTTTGCGCTTACGAGTATGGGATGTAGGGTATCGAGCGTAGTGAATGCCAACAAAAATAGCTGTAAGCCATGAGTGCATTCTCTAAAGCAGGCGTTTACAGCTTTGCCTCGCATAAATGGAAGCCAAGTGTCAGGCTTAGAAGCTGGATACAATTTGATTGGTTTTAGCGGTTTGGTTGACTGACAAAACTTTTAGCGATCATCTGCCCCGCTCTGCACTCAAGGGGCGGGCTAAGAGAAGAAAGTCCTCTGTAGGCGTTGCATTCCCAAAGGTAGAGGGCTTCAAGCGTCTTTCAACCCGTTACCCTTTGGGAAGGGAAGCCTGCAACGGGTTTTGCACCGTTAGTCCAGATTTCAATCACGGGTGGGTGAGCAACGGAGCCATCAGCCTTGCAAAACTCTTGTCAGTCAATCAGCTCTAGCGGCTCCTGATCGAATGAGGACTATTCTCAAACATGAAAAGTTTGGCAGGCAAGCATTAGGCGTCCCTCACTGCCATAAGCAACGCGACATACGGCTTCGCCAGCCAAAGCTTCGAGACAATTCTTTTAATCGCTACGGGTCAATTTCCCACTTTTAGAGGCACATGAGGCACAGCAGTCCAAATGGGCACTGTTTAGCGTGACATTCGGTAAACCATTCCCTCAGTCCTCGGAAAAATGGTTGTCCACATGCCACGCCCTGACAGCGTTTGGATAAAGTCGAGCTGAGAAAATTGAGATGTCTAGATAGGTATGCCTGTTTTATGCGATATTCTTTTTGCCAATAAAAAATTCAATCAAAGTAACCAAAAAAGACTGAAACTTTGTTAATCGTTCAAGCAAGTATTGATAAGGCTTGAAATAGTAGCGATACTCTTTTGGAAGTAGAGCCATATGTTTAGATGCAAAATAGCGACGAACAACCTTGGACTTTTCTTCGCTTCTAGCCGCTGTACTTAATGAGATCGCTCGAATCCTATAATCAAATAGAATTTCCGGAACATGATAAAAACGATATCCCTTCTTAGCGATACTCAGCCACAGATCCCAATCTGAATAGCATCCAAAAGGTGTATTTGCGTCATATCCCCCACATTCTTCCCACGCCGACTTGCGAAAAACCGCACATGCATCGATATAATTGTGTCTTACTAGCCAGGCTAGATTGAAATCGGGAACTCTCTGCACACCTCTAAACCCATTGTCAAAGCTAATGCTACTGTAGTCCAAATTAAAATTTAGAAGTTTTTGTGAAGCGTCAATTCCTTCACCAAAACGCTCAACATCACCATAGACAACAGCAACATCGGGAAATCTATCTAAGATTTCAACTCCTTTAGAGATATAGGCAGGTCGAAGTAAGTTATCAGAATCTAAAGGCAGAATATATTCTCCACGTGCTAGCTTGATTCCGTTGTTTCTAGCAATAGCAACCCCCTGATTTGGTTGATCAATCACTCTATAACCATTATTTTTTAGTTCGTTCAGTATCTGGCAAGTCGATGGATCTGTAGAACCATCATTGACAATAAGAATCTCATAGATAGGATCAGGACAGGCTTCAGCGCTTGCTAGCGCTTCTTTGATAAACTGCCCGTCATTAAAGCAAGCAACAATAATCGATAGTCGAATTGTTTTTAGGGTATCCATGACGTAACCTTTATTCTCGCCATTTATCAATTCTGAGAAAATAAATACATTCCGTAGAGAAATGAGTAATTCATAAAAGCTTCACAAATAAGGTCGCCGTACCGCATAGCTAAAGGTACAGCATTTTTTCGTCGGATGAGGTATCGTATAGTGTCCGAGACCCTTACACAGTGAAGCCTATTGAACACGGCATCAATATCAGAACCACTGTGTCAGAACCACTGTGTATGCTTTAAAGCAGTAATAATTTGGCGTAATTTATGACATTGGGCTGTGTTCGGTGAAACCAGCATAAGCAGTACAACGACATTTCTAAGAAATACTCTCTAGAGGATGCATAGAAGTAAGTGTTAATTACTAAGAGTATGAAACTGTGCTGAAAATTTCGTTTTGTAGGTCTTTCCTGAAATATCACTCTCTAGTGACCCACGTTGCTCCTTGCAAGTGGTTCTGGTGTCCAAAGCGCGCTCTAACCAGATTTTATTAACCTGGCAATCAAAAGTCTGACATGAATTGTGAGGTGCCGTATAGCCTTCGGCATTCAAGAAAAGCGACAGCGTCACGCATCAAAACCAAGCTTAAGGGTGCGTAACGATGATGCTCAACACGCCCTACGATCGCAGTATGAAGTAGCCAAAGCCTAAACAACCATTGCTGAGTTGGATAGATAAGATTGCAACGATCGGAACTACAACCTGAAACCCTTTCAGGCACATTAACTACCGTGAGTTCGTATGAACTCTGTTAAACGTACTTATTAGGCATATTAGGAGATAGTCAACTTTGAGTTGAAGTTTAGACAGGTGGATGAGTGGCTGTACGAAAAGACTCCTCGACACATCCGCTCTCTACCGATCGTTTCGATCTTGACAGACTAATGAGAGTGACTGGATAAACTAGTTAAAGACTCGGACGATAGTTAAGGCTCTGGTTCTAACTTGATCGCTGTACGGAATTGATCTGATGCATCACAGATTTGGTTGCAGTGACGACACTCGCTAGGAGCATTGCAGTTAGGGCACCCTCGCAAAAACCGTTCAATATCTTCAATATCAAGCGCCGCAACACCATCAGAAGACTTGTAGCACTTGATTTCAAACGCATTCACTTTCAATGAGCCTTCGTGAGTTGCATAGCATTCTCCACGCTTGGGGCTGAAGTCTAACTTTAAAGACTGCCAGCACACCTTTTCGAGCAATTTTTCTGAAAGCTTGGTCATCCGCAATTAACCTTAGTTACTCTGTTGTCGAAACAATGCAAACGAGACTGGATATCTGCGCCTATTTGCGCCATTGATGTTCGCTTTACGGGTGCTTACCGATCGCCTCATTGTGTCGGCTTCACCTTACGGCACTACCTGAAACTAAATTAGCCTGTCGTTAACAGAGAAATACTAGCCGCTTTGCAAACCTATCTTAGCGGCAAAGCGAAAAGGCCGATCTTTCTACGCAAACAAAAATCACCCTGCTCTCACCCTACTCACTATTAAGGCTACCCAAACAGTATCATTCACCTTTAGCAAAGCATATGTAACTTAACCTAACCATCATTTCAATTCACAAGAGCAGCCCAGCCGTGGACTGTCTCGTAAAAATCCAGATGCCACTTAGCTGAAGTGCCAGCGATTGAACGTTAGATTCAGACCCCAGATATAGCCATCTAAGGTTGCTTGGCGAACGTGTTCTAAAGCAGTCTTCGTCCTCTACACATAAAACCTGAAAAGCTGACTACTGAATGCTGGAGGGGCTAAAGTAGCATACATTTCAAACAGACTTCAAGGGTGTCATCTCCTCGTTATGCAAAGCGCTGCACTCTACATGTATGCTGTCTCATTCGAGTGAGAATGATCAGATCACTCCCTCAACATGCCTTCCCGAAGGGGGATGGATATAATTTTTGATAAAGATAAAGTTGTGTCAGCGAATACATGACGAAGCAGCACTTGACGATAGAACAGGTTCGGTAATTTCTACCGCGTCCAGAGGGAAGTCCGTCTAGACAAAATGTAAAGTTTCTATTACATTCTTGGCTAAGCATTGCTATTCGTTGCTTTTTAATTCGAATTCCTGCACTCAGCTCGAAGCTAGTTGACCCAAATCGTTTGCGGTACGGCAAGCCAACGAAGAGTCCTGAGGTTCCTTTTTCCAGGAGGTATTAAGATATGCGGATCGCTCAAATTGCTCCTCTATGGGAGCGGGTGCCACCTCCAAAGTACGGTGGTACCGAACTGGTTGCTTCTCTTTTAACGGACGAGCTGGTGCGACGTGGTCATGAGGTAACCCTGTTTGCCTCTGGCGACTCAATGACCCTTGCGGAACTGGAAGCGATTCATCCTCGCGCTTTGCGACTTGACAATAGCGTGAAAGAGTACGGCATCTACGAAATGCTGCAACTCAGCCAGGTTTATGATCGCGCTAATGAATTTGACGTGATTCACTCCCACATGGGCTGTGCAGCTCTGGCATATGCAAGACTAGTGAAAACGCCTACGGTTCATACGTTACACGGCATCTTTACACCTGATAACGAGCGGATGTTCAAACATGCGAAGGAACAGCCCTTTGTCAGTATTTCTCATTCTCAGCGAGAGCCAAGACTGGGGCTAAATTGCGTTGCCACGGTCTATAACGGTATTGATACCGACAGTTATACCTTTTACCCTAAGCCCAGTGACCCGCCTTATCTTGCATTTTTGGGAAGGCTGTCACCTGAAAAAGGCACGCATCTCGCGATCGAAATCGCTCAGCGCACAGGCTGGAACTTAAAGATTGCAGGCAAGATTGACCCGGTCGATGTGGAGTATTACGAAACACAGCTGAAGCCACATATCGACGGCACTCAGATTGAATATCTTGGCGAGGCCAACCACCAGCAAAAGAACGTGCTGATGGGTAATGCTGTGGCAACCCTCTTTCCAATTACGTGGCGTGAACCGTTTGGGCTGGTGATGGTGGAGTCGATGGCCTCTGGGACACCCGTGATTGCGATGGAGCTTGGCTCCGCAACAGAAGTGATCAAGCACGGCAAAACAGGGTTCCTTTGTCAGAATGTGGATGAATGTATTGCCGCATTAGACCAGGTTTTGACGATCGACCGTCGGGTTTGCCGTGAACGTGTTGTCAACCATTTCAGCGTACAGCGGATGGTTGATGGGTACGAGGCCGTTTATCAGCAACTCATTGAGGCCCGCTTTGCGAAAAATGGGCATGTTCGCAGTTTGGCGACGCTCGGTAAGTAACGCGTTTGTGATATGGGTGGAGGCATTAGCTTCCACCTTTTTGTTGTGAGGTGAAAGTATGATCAGTTTCAACAGCGCAAAATCCGTTTCATCGTCTGTGATACCGACCAATCAGGCGTATGTGTCTTCTCGCAAGATGGTGCCGCCCCGACAGGCGATCGCGTTGATCTCGGAGCATGGCGATCCAGCCGCAGAGATTGGTAAAGATGCGGCTGGTGGACAAAACGTTTACGTGCGGCAGGTGGGTGAAGCCTTGGCAAAGCTGGGCTGGCAGGTAGATATGTTTACCCGCAAAACCAAGCCAGATGATGCCGCGATCGTGCAACATGCACCCCACTGCCGCACGATTCGGCTTGTAGCAGGCCCCGAACAGTTTATTCCCCGCGACGAACTGTTTGCTTACATGCCAGAGTTTGTTGCTGCGTTTCAAGCGTTCCAGAGCAAGGAAGGCACCCATTACCCTTTGATTCACACCAATTACTGGATGTCTGCCTGGGTTGGGTTACAGCTCAAGCAACAAAGTAATATTCAACTGATCCACACTTACCATTCGCTAGGCGCGATCAAATATCAAACCGTGCCAACCCGACCCGCGATCGCCGATACGCGACTGGCGATCGAGCAGCAAGTGTTAGAACAAGCAGACTGCATTGTGGCAACCAGTCCTCAAGAGCAAGAGGCCCTGCGCACTCTAGTTTCAGAACGGGGATATGTTGAAGTCATTCCTTGTGGTACCGATGTCAGCAACTTCCACACCATGCCCAAAACAGAGGCCAGAGCCGCACTGGGGTTTGGGTCTAATGAGTCGATCATGCTTTATGTGGGACGGTTCGATCCGCGTAAGGGTATCGAAACGCTGGTAAAAGCCTGTGCCCAACTGAAGGCAAACGCAGAGCATGAAAACCGGGCTACTGGCACGGCCTTAAACCCGGCAGCACTGCGGCTTGTGATTGTCGGTGGTCGTGACCCAGACAGTGACGACATTGTGGAATACACGCGCATTGAGCAATTGGTGCGGGAAACAGGTTTGGCAGACCAGACCACCTTTGCAGGACAAATTGGGCACGCCTCACTACCGCTTTACTACACCGCCGCCGATGTTTGCGTCATACCCAGCCACTACGAACCATTTGGGTTAGTGGCGATCGAAGCGATGGCCTGCGGTACACCAGTGGTTGCGTCTGATGTGGGTGGGCTGAAGTTTACTGTGGTACCTGATGAAACAGGCTTGCTAGTGCCACCACAGGATGTTGAAGCATTCACTCAAGCGATCGATCGCGTCTTAACAGACGAACTTTGGGCCAAAAAACTGCGGCGACAAGCGCCAATCCGTGTTCAGCGAAACTTTAGCTGGTCGGGTGTAGCTGCCCACCTCAGCGATTTGTACCGACGATCGCTTGCACAATCCATTTCCAATACGCTTTGCTTGGGTAGTCCAGATGTGGGCGGCTTAGACAACAGTCGCGCGGAGAGGACGCAACTGGAACGGCAAGAAGTCTATCCTATTCATGCTGAGATCGCTGCACCTTCGGCACTGACAAAAGTCTCGTAAAGCTTAGAGATGAAGTGATTTTGAGTAGGATGTAATCCCCATGCATCCTACTCAAGCTCATTTCAGGCCAGGACGCCACTCTTAATCAGGATTTGTGTATTTTGACCAGAACCTCCGGAGGTTTAAGCGATTACAGGCGCTACGACGCGTGTTTTTGGTTAAAACCTCCGAGTTTGCGTAAATCCTAAAAAATCTTTTAGAGTTTATCTAAACGGACTCTGAGTTTGACACTATACATCGCATTTGTTCAAGCGCTCTTTCTCGATGTACTTTGTTGGCATTAGATCTGTCAAAAACTGGTCAAGCTATCGGGAGAGCATTACTATCAGAGTGGAGTTTATGGACTAGGTTAGCCGATCGCTGTCCTCTACCTTATTGGGTGATTCTTGTGTCAGAAAGTACAGACAACAGCAAAGAAAAGGAACAGTTCTTCTACCCAACGGCTCGTTACCGGGGTGAGTTCACACCTGAGCATTTAGCCTTTAACGCCAACTTGCAAGAATTTGCTCAACGGGTTTCCCTTATTTGTGGTCTGGAAACAGGTGGCAAAGTGCCTCCAGGTGATGCTTACAAAGAGATTAAGAAGCTCTGGAAGCAGCTTAAAGAGTCGAAAGACGCACTGTTAGAACAAGTGGAGCGAGATAGACCACAATTACCAGATGACGAATAGGCTAAAGCTGGAAATAATCCTTTACGCTTTGTAGGATACGGGCCGCAGCTTTCCCATCGCCAAAAGGATTGACGGCTGTTGCCATCACTTCATAAGCCGCACGATCGCTCAATAGCGTTCCGGCAACGTCTGCAATCTGTTCAGGATTCGTCCCTACAAGCTTTGCAGTCCCAGCAGTGACCGCTTCTGGTCGTTCTGTGGTTTCCCGTAACACTAAAACGGGTTTGCCCAAGCTCGGTGCTTCTTCTTGTAGCCCACCCGAATCAGTGAGCAGCAAGTAACAGCGCTGAATGGCACCAACCAGATCTGCGTAGTCCAACGGCTCGGTGAGAAACACTCTGGGATGGCCGCCCAGTAGCGCTTGTAACGGCTCACGCACGACAGGATTACGGTGTAACGGTAACAGCAGGGCGGTATCTGAAAAGCGATCAAGAATCTTCAGAAAGCCCTGAGCAATGCCTTGCAACGGTTTACCCCAGTTCTCACGTCGATGCACGGTTGATAGCAAGACGCGATATTTCTCCCACTCTAAGTGCGGAATGTTGCAGGATGGCTGATGGGCTGCTGTGGTTAAAAGAGCATCAATCACCGTATTCCCAGTATGGTAAATGGTGCCTAACACGCTCGATCGCTCCAGGTGTTCTACAGCCAACGCTGTGGGTGCAAAATGCAATTGGGTGATTTGCGAGATCAGGCGGCGGTTCGCCTCTTCAGGAAATGGATTGTAGATATCATCTGTACGCAACCCCGCTTCGACATGCCCAACAAGAATCTTTTGATAAAACGCTGCCAGTGCCGCCGCAAAGGCTGTCGTGGTATCACCCTGCACCAAAATCAGTTTGGGTTGAAGCGTCTGAAAAAGCGTTTCTAACCCTCGCAAACTCAGGCAGGTAATATCGCTCAAACTTTGTCCTGGCTGCATGATGGCAAGGTCATGATCCGCCGTCAAATGGAATAGCGCCATGACTTGATCCACCATTTCCCGATGTTGCCCAGTTAAAATGACTTGCGTCTCAAAAAGAGGGCATGCCTTAAACGCTTGAATGACAGGGGCGAGTTTGATAGCCTCTGGGCGGGTTCCCAAAATAATGCTTACTGGGATGGGAGTTTTCTGCATCGAGCTTTGATATGTGACGTGAGCAAGAGCGCCTAGAAAAGGTCATCTTATTTAGTAAGGCCATCTCATTCTACAGAGTAGAGCACTGCATCACAGGCTTAAATTTTGGGTACCTGGGAGGGTAAAAGGCAAAAGGTAAAAGCACAAGGCAGAGGGTAGAAAGCAGACGGTAAGAGGATCGCGCTGAAGATCAGGTTGGCAGAAAAATATATGTGAAGCAAAGCACGGCTTCGTTGTCGCTTATATTGGAGTGCAAAAAACCTATCATCCCAATAAAAAACCCGGCCTTAACCGGGTTCCGAAGCTAATACACTCGCATGTTTGGATAAACGTAAGCGGCATAAGAACCGCGAGTCTTGCGCTAGTAACGCTCGCTTATCCTTTGATGTCGCAGGTAAGGGGGCAAGCGGCATAAGTGGAGGTGTTGCTGGGGTCTGCTTCTCCATGCAACCAACGCAACCAGCTTACTTCTTGGGGGTGCACGCCCTTTAGGGTTAAGAGCGCTGCGCCGAGCATAACGCCAAGCAGGTTAAAGCCAAGGATGGTAGCGGCGACGACTAGAACAGCGCTCACTGGCAAGACGGATTGCAAGACAACGGCTGCTAAAGAGCCGATCGTCACCATCAGAATGATCAGTGGAAAGCCAATTATCAAGAGGCAAACCGTCAGTGCAAAGACCCAAATCAAGAAACTTTTGATAGCCAAAATGTAGTAGAGATCTTTAAAGCTCTGGCTCTGAGAAAGCGTCATATCCATGCTCCTAAGCTAAAAATTAGTTGTTTTAATCGAAATGCTTTTAAGCGATCCCCACACACAGGATCGGAAGTTCTCATAGTATAAAGAGAACGCCGAGGCTAGATGAGTCCCTGTAGAATAAATTTACAGTCTTCGATCATTACTTATCATTGCCTGGAGGCTACAAAGCTCGACAGGTAGGCGTTTCAATTTTTAGCCTGGTGCAAAAGCCCATCTGAACATAATTGTTAAGCGGGGCAAAAGCATAGAGAACTTTATGAAGTTTTTTCTTAAAAGAAGGCGTTGGCCTTTTCGGAGTACGCTTAATTTTTCTTACCGATCGTCGCTATTGTGCTCATAAAGTATGGGTCTCATGGCAGTGCTAAATCGGTTTGTCTGCTTGTGATTGAGTGGTGCATGACAACAAGCAAATCAGTGTTTCCAATGTGTTAATTACCACGCTTTATTGTTACAAAAGCTCAACGCAGTACATAGCTCAATGCCGCAAATTGCCTACTGTTACGCTGTCTACTGTTGCAAAAGCAGATGCTACGAAGAGCTCAACGTTACGAACCGGGGTAGCTGTAAGACACGGTTATAGGACTTACGCACAAGCCATTTTGAGCGATGGATGTTTGAGTTGTTGACACAG
>NZ_JCACKR010000121.1:0-36844 GCF_059505485.1 Stenomitos rutilans | reverse complement strand
GTTCCTGATGGTTCTCCTCGCTGCAACTCAACGGGTTCTAACTGTAAGAGATCTAATGGTTTCTGGCTTGGCGATCGAAGACTGGAGCTAACCATACCGGATTGCCTGTAGGTTGATCGAAAAGCCCAACGCCAAGGCTGGATCGATAACCTCCGTACAGGCAAACCACCCTCCGCCATTTTCACCAAAGACATACTTGAACAACTACGAAACGATTAAATTGAGAAGCGATCGCCAAGTCGCTAACTGTGCGGTATCCCCACAAAAAGTAGATATATGCAACCCACTCTACCGATTCAAATCTCTCAAACGAAGATCGCTGAATTCTGCCGACGGCACCATATCCGCAAACTCTCCCTTTTTGGCTCCGTTCTGCGAGATGATTTTAGCCCCGACAGCGATATTGATGTCTTAGTTGAATTTATATCGGGCAAAACACCCAGCTTCGCCATTGTCACCATGCAGCGAGAACTCTCGCACCTGCTCGGCGATCGCAGGATTGATTTGCGAACCCCGCAAGAACTCAGCCGCTACATTCGTGATCGCGTTCTCAGTGAAGCCCTCGTACCATATGTCCAAGATTGATGATCTAACTCAATTACGCCATATGCGAGATGCTGCAACCGAAGCCATTCCCATCAAACACGAATATCTCCAGGGAGAACTGGTGGCGATAGCAGGAGCCAGCAAAGCCCATGTCATCATTACAGGCAACCTCTCCGCCCTCCTCGTCAACCATCTACGCGGCACAGGCTGTCTTCCCTACACTTCCGATATGAAAGTGCGCCCGCCATCAACCTCTTTTACTATCCCGATTTGGCAGTCACCTGCGACGATGCGTTGGCGAAACCTCTCGAAGAGAATCGGCGTTCCGACGAAGACTTCATTCTGTATCCCAAACTCATTATTGAAGTCCTCTCCGACGCCACAGAAGCCTTTGATCGCGGCGATAAGTTCGCTGATTACAAGTCAATCTCAGCATTTACTGAATACGTTCTGATCTACCAAAAGCAAATTCTGGTCGAGCAGTTTCAGCGTCAAGCCGATAATTTGTGGATGCCCCAGGTTTATCGAGCCGGAGACACGATCGCATTCGCCAGCATTGGCTATGCTTGCGCGATCGAAACCCTCTATGAAAACGTTACTCAGCTTCGATAGGGACTGGTACCCATTTGCACAGCTATCGCACTCTTTACAAAGAGTCGTATTTTACGATTAAATCTTAAACTGAAGACTTAAAGCAAGCCAAGCAGTGGACTTTAGTTTCTGTGAAGTCTGGTTGAGCCCTTCGAGAATGGTTATAGATTTGCAATGCCACGTTGGAAGGCAGTTACGACGGCTTGAGTGCGATCGCTCACGCCCAGTTTTTGCAAAATATTCGTGATGTGAAACTTGACGGTTCCTTCTGTGATGCTGAGCAATAAACTAATCGCTTGAGTGTTTTTGCCTTGGGCTAACAGCTTCAGTACATCAGTTTCGCGATCGCTGAGTTGCGGACCGCTCATGCGCTCAACCAATTTTGCACCCACAAGTGTCGGAATGTACTTCTGTCCAGCGTGTACGACTCGAATTGCCTCTAATAGCTCACTGCGATCGGCATCTTTGAGGAGGTAGCCTTTGGCTCCCGTTTGCAGTCCGCGATAGATGTCTTCGTCACCGTCGTAGGTGGTGAGAACGATAATGCGAGCAGTGGGGTCGTCTTTGAGAATGGTGGTGATGGCTTCTACGCCACTCAGTTCTGGCATCCGTAAGTCCATCAGCGTCACATCAGGATGCAGCGCCTGGAATTGCGCGATCGCTTCGACACCTGTTTTCGCTTCGCCAATTGGTTCCAGACCGGGTTCAGAGTGCAGCATGGTGGTTAAGCCCGTTCGCACCACCGGATGGTCATCAACAACTAGAACGCGGATATTGGAATCTAACGTCATCGCAGTGGATTAAGTGAGTGGAATTTGAATCAGGATAGAAGTTCCCCGTCCAGACTGACTATGGAGGGTAAATTGCCCACCGAGTCGATCGCAGCGCTGCTGCATTCCCAGCAAACCAAACCCTCCGTGATCGTGGGCTAACTGCGGGTCGAATCCGACACCATCATCCTTAATATGAAGTGAGATGGCATCTACCCTAAAGCCTATTTCCATGCGTAGAGTTTGCGCCTGCGCATAACGCAATGTATTTGTGATGGCTTCTTGTCCAATGCGTAACAAATTCATACCCATGTCAGGCGGCACAAGCTGAGGGGTGCCTGTGACCACAAAATCGGTTTGCAAAGCGGTGTGTAGCGTCAGTTGAGCGAACGATCGCTGCAACACCCCCACTAAATCTCGGTACTCCTCTGCGTCAGGGTGCAGCGACCAAACTAACCGACGGGATTCAGCCAGCCCAGACCGCGCCAGAGTTTTGACTTGCTCAATGATGTCCCAGGCGATCGCGGCCTCTTGAGTCGCATAGTACTGTGCGTTGTTGAGTTGCAGCGTAATGCCGGTAAAGGTTTGCGCCAGCGTATCGTGAATCTCTCGCGCCAAGCGATTTTGCTCTTCGACGATCGCCACTTGTTTCGCCTCTTCCGCCAGTCGAGTCAGTTGCAGAGCTAATACGACCTGCTGCGACAGGGCCGTCACCAGACGCAAGGCTTCAGGAGAGTAAGTATGACGTTGCAGGTGACAGATTACCAACGCACCCAGAAAGTCGTGACCAAACCGGAGTGGAGCTAATAGCAGAGTTTGTACTCCATCGCGCATGACTGACAGATCCCGAAAGATGGCTGCGTCTGGATGGTTTGGCCAATCCAAGTAGACAAACGGTTGTTGATACTCCTTTAGCTTCTGTGCCATGCTAGTCAAGACAGACAACGGAATGGGAGGCGGGTTAAACGGAACTAGCGGTTCGGGTGCAAGCTGAACATTCCAGTAGCTTGAGTGCAGCGTTGTCGTCGTGCGTTCGGCATTGTCTAACCAGATATCCGCAACTACAGCCTGAAGCTGCTCGACGATCGTGGCGAGAACTTGCCCCAAGAATTTGTCGAGTTCAGGTTCGGTAGCAAGAAACGCCAGGGTCTGCTGGAGTGCCCGCTGCTGCCCTTGAGCAATTAATTCAGTCTCTTTGCGTGGGCTGATGTCTTGCACAATCGACATCAGGTAAGCTGGGTTGCAACCCGCATCGCGCACGAGTGAGGTGGTCAGGCTGACCCAGAGCCGGGAGCCATCTTTGCGACGGTAGGACCTCTCGGTTTGGTAACCAGGCAGTTCGCCATTGCTCAAGCGCTGTAGCAGAGCACGATCGTCCGCCAAGGTGTCGGTGAGGTCAGCAACGGTGAGCGTGAGCAGTTCGGCTTCTGTATAGCCCACCATGTCGCAGAAGTACTGGTTCATGTGCAGCCAGCGACCCTCTAAATCCATCATCGTCATGCCGATCGCAGCTTGCTCAAAGGCACGGCGGCAACATTCGCTTTCACCCAAAGCGGTTTCCGTCTGTTGCCGCAGCAAGAGTTCAGTTTGTAGTTCATCGTTGAGTGCTGCCAACTCTGCGGTATCATCTTGCATGGCCGTGGCTTGCAATGCCAACGCTCGTTGCTGTAAAGCAGCCACTTCAGCCTGTAGCACTGCGTTCTCCTGTTCTAGTTGAACTATCTGTTCCTGTAGTTGCTGCAACTCCTCTGGCTGCATTTGCATTTTGCCCTCTTGCCCCTATTTTGCTCATGGAGAAGTGAATGGAATTTGAATCAGGATGGCAGTGCCTTGTCCCGGTTGACTGCAAAGGGTGAACCGCCCACCCAGACGATCACAGCGTTGTTGCATACCCAGTAAGCCAAAGCCGACACGATCGTGTATCGATGGCAGATCAAAGCCCATCCCGTCGTCCCGAATGTAAAGCGCGATCGCATCGGTCTTGAAGCTGAGTTCAATCTGTAGCGTTTGCGCCTGAGCATGACGCAGCGTATTCATGATGGCTTCCTGCCCAATGCGTAACAGGTTCATGCCAATGTCGGGGGGCACGGGTTGAGGCATTCCTACAATTGCTAGATTGGCTTGCAGAGGCGTGTGCAGGGTGAGTTGAGTCAGCGATCGCTGGAGCGAACCAGCTAAATCCCGGTACTCATCCGCATCGGGATGCAGCGACCAGACTAACCGACGAGACTCGGTTAGCCCAGACCGCGCCAGAGTTTTGACTTGCTCAATGATGTCCCAGGCGATCGCGGCCTCTTGAGTCGCATAGTACTGTGCGTTGTTGAGTTGCAGCGTAATGCCGGTAAAGGTTTGCGCCAGCGTATCGTGAATCTCTCGTGCTAAGCGATTTTGTTCTTCGACGATCGCCACTTGTTTTGCCTCTTCCGCTAAGCGAGTTAGTTGAGTGGCTAACACGATCTGTTGCGTCAGGGCTGTCACCAGACGCACGGCTTCAGGGGAATAGTCATGGCTTTCCATGTGACTGATCGCCAGCGAACCCATATGATGATTGCCAAACACAAGCGGCACCGTCAGCAATGTTTGCACACCCTCGCGCACGGCTGAACAAGCCCGAAAGATCTCCATATCCGGATGGTTGGGCAAATCTGGGTAGACAAACGGTTGCTTGTGCTTCGTCATCGCTTCCCGCGCCACATTACCTTGAAGGGCGGCCAACGGAATCGGAGTCGGGTTAAAGGGCGTGAGCGGTTCAGGCGCAAGCTGAACGTTCCGGTGGGTTACGTGAAGCGCTATCGTAGATTGCTCGTTATTTTGCAACCAGATATCGGCAACCGGAGCCTGAAGTTGCGCTGCGATCGTAATCAGAACTTGTTCCACAAATTTGTCGAGTTCTGGTTCAGTGGCAAGAAACGCAAGCGTCTGCTGGAGTGCCTGTTGCTGTTCTTGAGCAATCAATTCGGCTTCTTTACGTGGGCTAATGTCTTGCACAATGGCAATCAGGTAAGCCGGGTTTCCAACCTCATCACAAACGAGAGAAACGGTCAGGCAAGCCCACAGCAAGGAGCCGTCTTTGCAAATGTAGCGCTTTTCGGTCTGGTAGGTTGGCAGTTCGCCGCTACCTAAGCGCTGCAACAAGGCACGATCGCTCTCCAGCGTGTCGGGGTGGGTAATGTTGGCAAAGGTGAGCGCGAGCAGTTCGCCCTCTGTATAGCCCACCATGCTGCAAAAGTGCTGGTTGATGTGCAGCCAGTGACCCTCTAAATCGGCAATGGTCATGCCGATCGCAGCTTGTTCAAAGGCGCGGCGACAACATTCGCTTTCGCTCAGAGCCGCTTCAGTCTGTTGCCGTAGCAGACGTTCAGCTTGCATCGCTGTGTGATGGGCGGTCACTTTGCCAACATAGCTGTGCGCGGCTTGGGCCTGCAGCATTGTTTCTTGTTGACGCAAAGCCGCTACTTCAGCTTGCAAAGCGGTGTTTTGCTGCCTTAGGCGTACCACACGTGCTTGTAATTGCTGCCCTTCGTTCTGTTGCTTTTGCATCGCGATCGCCTACCCTATCCTGCTTCATCCTTGGCTCTAACCCTGAAGCAATCTTTGACCGTACTAATGCTCCTCGGCATCAGATTTTACAACGTATTTTCTCTAGTATTCCTTTAGGCAGAGATCGCTTAAGTTGCAGCTTAACAGGACAAACATAGCAATCCAACGTTCGGCAATCAGCAAAACTAAAAGCGTAGCTTGAAGCCTAGACTTCAGTTGCATCCGAAGCCCTGTAGGAGCCTTGATTATGGCTTTCCAACTTCCGCCTCTGCCCTACGCTTACGATGCCCTAGAACCCTATATGTCTCAGAAAACATTAGAGTTCCATCACGATCGCCACCATGCCACCTATGTTTCCAGGCTCAACACGCTGGTTAAAGGGACTAAATTTGAGAACCAATCGTTAGAAGAGGTCATCCTGGCGATCGACAGCGATTCCAGTCAGGACACAAATCAGGCAGCGATCGTTAACAATGCGGCTCAGGTGTGGAATCACACCTTCTTCTGGAACTGCATGAAACCGGGGGGCGGTGGTCAGCCAGGTGAAATTTTGGCTGAGAAATTCAACCATAGCTTTGGCAGTTTTGATCAGTTCGTGGCTGAGTTCAAAAGTGCCGGAGTCTTTCAGTTTGGTAGCGGCTACGTCTGGTTAGTGCTCGATCAGAACCAACTCAAAGTCGTTAAAACGGGTAATGCGGCAAATCCAATGGTTTATCAACAAATTCCACTGTTGACTTGCGATGTCTGGGAACACGCTTACTACCTGGATTTTCAGAATCGTCGTCCTGATTTTATTCAAGCGTTTTTAGATTATTTAGTGAATTGGGAGTTTGTCACGCAACGATTGCAAATGCATCAATTAGCACGAGTTTAAGTAGCAGGACAAAGTGCTGAGGACTGAGCATGAAACCATTTCAACTATCCATTTCATCCGGTTCTAATCCGCTGCAAACATACTTCTCAAACATTCTCTTAGCGCATTGATTAATCGAATTGGATGGTGCTTGAATGTCACATTGTATGAAGCCAAATGCCCTTTGCTTTTCAGAATTAAACGACGAAGTGAATCATTCAAATCAACAAACTGTCATTTTGGGTGGTGGCTTCACAGGCTTGTTCTCGGCGCTTTACCTCAGCCACCACAACTATTCGGGTCGCATTCTGATGATTGATCGATCGGAACGGTTTGTTTTTAAACCGTTGCTGTATGAGTTTCTCAACGGTCAGATGGAAAGCAATCAGGTCTGCCCCCGCTATCAACAACTTCTGCATGGCACCGATATTACTTTTCTGCAAGACACGGTGCAGCATATCGATTTGACCGAGCGGAAGGTAGAACTAGGCTCTGGATTGCACTATACCTATCGCCATCTGGTGCTGGCATTGGGCGGTACAGTTGGCTACTTTGGCACACCGGGAGCCGCTGAATACGCCTTCACGTTTTGCAGTGGAGCGGATGCTTTAGCGATTCGGCAGCACACGATTCAGTGCTTTCAACGCGCCAGCCAGGTTGAAGACCCACAACTGCGTCGCAAGCTGGTGACGATCGCTGTGCTTGGTGCGGGTCCGACTGGGGTTGAACTCGCCGCTACCCTGGCAGATAGTGCCCCTGGCTTCTATGCCCGATTTGGCGGCGATCATCGTGAAGTTCGGATTGTGTTGATTAACCGCAGCCCGGATATTTTGTCGGGTGATGTCAACGATCGTCTGCGTGACACCGCCCGGACTGCGTTACAGGAGCGGGTGATTCCGGTGGAGTTGGTGTTAGGAGCAACGGTGACAGCGGTGCATCCCGATCGCATTGACTATATTCAGGACGGTCAGCCTGCGGTGTTAGAGGCAGCCACAATTGTCTGGACAGCCGGAACAGCAGTGCATCCATTGATCAAAAATCTGTCGATTCCAGAGACCGATCGGGATCAACACGGTCGTCCATTTGTCACCCCGACGCTGCACCTACTCAACTATCCAGAGGTGTTTGCAGGCGGTGATTGTGTGACGCAGTCGCCACCCGAACCTGCCTTAGCGCAAGTGGCGTATCAACAGGGAAAGACGATTGCCCAAAACCTGATTGCCTTTTCCAAGGGTGAACCATTGCAAGCCAGTCAGGTATCCTTGCGCGGCACTTTGTTGAAACTGGGTATGGAAGAGGGGGCAGCGGATGTATTTAACCGACACAAAGTCACGGGCAAGCTGGGCTACGCCATTCGGCAATTGACCTACCTGGAGATGCTGCCCTTGCCTGCCCACAACTTGAAAGTAACAGCGGAATGGCTGGAGGATGGCATTTTTCAGCGCGCCCAACACAAGATTTGAACTTCATTCTCTGTCGTAGTAGCCCAAATACATGCATGTGAATTCATTGCAAAATACCTATCGCGATCGTCATTTTTGTTGTCTTAACCGACTCAATGTGGCAGTCAGGTCAGCCTCAATCTCGCTCAACTGCTGGATTTTTTCAGCAATGTCTATCAGTTTTTGCTCAATCAGCGCAATCAATTCCGACTGCGGTAGCGTTCCCTCCTGCCAGACATCCAGCCACGGCTTGATCTCGTTCAAGGTAAAGCCCAACACTTTACCTCGATTAATCCACTTCAAGCGATCGACGGTTTCCTCCCCAAACTCCTTGTAAATCCGGCTTCCCGCCTGCCGCTCCTGGGCAGTAATTAGCCCCAGCTTTTCGTAAAAGCGGATTGTGTCTTTCGATAGCCCGGTTTCCTTCGCTAATTCTCCCATCAGCATGATTTATCAGCCCATTTTGCATAGACCCCTTGACTGCGGAGTATAGTCCGCAGTTTAGCGTAATGACTGTAGCGCTCGACCCACAACTTTCGACACAAGGAGATCGGCCATGACCGACAATTTACAATTCCAGCCCATCGATTCCCAATTTCTGCTCAACCCGTATCCCTGGCTAGCGCAAATGCGGCAAGAAGCGCCTGCTTTCTATGATGAAGCGCAACAAGCCTGGATGGTGTTTCGTTATGACGATGTGAAACACGTCTTGAGCGAATGGAAAACCTTTTCATCTAAACCGCCTCAAGCTCCCGATCGCAAAGATTTTACTCAAGCTTTACCCTTTACCGACCCCCCGAAACATCAGTCACTGCGAGCGATCGTCCAGAAGGTCTTTACGCCCAATCGAGTCGAAGCGCTGGCACCTCGGATTACTGAATTGACTCACGAACTGCTGGATCAAATGAAATCACAAAACCAGATTGATTTGATCAAAGCGTTCTCTTCACCGCTGCCGATCGTCGTGATTGGCGAAATTCTCGGTGTCCCCCTGGACGATCGAGAAAACTTCAAGCACTGGTCAGATGGGATCTTAGCCAGCGATTCAACCGCGAGCCAGACCATGTCCGACTATTTCCGAACCTTGCTTCAGGAGCGGCAATCTCATCCTGGGCAAGATTTGATCAGCGATTTAACGGCGGCATATGAGCAGGGCGAAAAGTTGACTGGACAGGAAGTGGTCGATTTTTGCGTCCTGCTGCTGACGGCAGGGAATGAAACCACCACAAACTTGATTGCCAATACCATCTGGTGTCTGCATGAAAATCCTGACCAAAACGAACGATTACGGAACGATTTGTCGCTCTTACCTGGTGCCATTGAAGAAGTTCTGCGGTACTCTTCTCCGATCGCCTTTTTGAACCGATTTACGCAAGTTGAAACCCACATTGCCGACCAGACCATTCCTGCAGGGCAAACAGTACACCCCTGGCTAGCAGGTGCCAATCGAGATGAACGTCAGTTTGAAAATGCCGATCGCTTCATCATCGATCGCACCCCCAATGAACATATTGCCTTTGGTAATGGCATTCATTTTTGCCTGGGTGCACCGTTATCGAGGTTGGAAGCCAAGATTGGACTCAAAGCGCTGCTGGAGGAATTTCCCAACCTCTGCGTTGACTCAACCCAGCCTTTGAAACCCATTCCCAACATCAGAGTGCATGGACTGGAAAGCTTGAGTGTTTTGCTATAGAAAGCGCAGCACCCTACTCATTTGTAGGTGCATCAGGATAAGCCAGAAGTGTAGGACTTACGCAAACCTCGGAGGTTTTCACGAAGAATCAAGCAAGCGACCAACAGAGTGGCTTAAACCTCGGAGGTTTTGGTCAAAATGTTGAACGCAACGTTGATCAACCTGCGCTGAATGGACAAAAGAATCTTGTGTCACTAAATCATTTGAATCACTCAAGTCCTATGACTCAACTAGAAACGGACTCCCCTGTAACGGACGATCGCCCCGTAGAAGAACTAGATCAATCCCATCAATCGGCAGATAGAAAACCATCAAACGCAGACTCTACGCCTGATCCATCGTCTCCAGAAAAGCGCAAAAGACAGCGTTGGTTTTTTTTGATTGGAATCATTGTCTTGCTCATCGGCGGTGTCTTTGGTTGGCGCTGGTGGCAGCATCAGCGCACCCATCCGAGTACGGATAATGCCCAAATTAAGGGACATCCTTCCCCGGTTGCCGCCAAAATTAATGCCACAGTGCAGCAGGTGCTGGTACGAGATGGGGATTATGTGGAAGCGGGGCAAACATTGGTGATCTTAGAAGACCACGATTTGACGCTGAAAGCCAGGCAGGCAGAAGCCAATCTAGCCAGTGCTCAGGCTCAGTTGAAAAGCGCTAAGGATACGGTTCCCTACACGAGTCAAACCAATCAGGCTCAGGTGCGGCAGTCTCAGTCCCAGGTCGCCGCCGATGAAGCCGCCGTTACAGCGGCTCAAGCCACTGTGGTGCAGGCTCAAGCCACCGTTAAAACCAACCAGGCAAAAGTTGACCAGGCGCAGGCGACGTTGACGGATAACCAGACCACCTTTCAGCGATATGAAGCTGTGTACAAGGAAGGGGGAATCTCGGCGCAACAGCTCGATTCCTATCGCACTAACGTTAAAACCGCCCAAGCTAATGTAGCGGCTGCTCGTCAAACCGTCGAGCAATCGGTTGCGGATGTGGGGAATGCTCAAGCCCAACTGCAAAAGGCGATCGCCCAAGCCGAAGCCACCAAAGCACAGCTTGTCCAAAACCAGGTTGGTGGCCAGCAGGTGGGGATTAAACAGGATGATCAGCAACAGTATCAGGCGCAGGTGAAGCAGCAAACAGCGAACCTAGCCCTAGCTCGCCAACAGATTAAATATCTGCTGATCAAAGCGCCAGTCAGCGGCTATGTGGGGAATTTAACGGCTCAAGTCGGGCAGCGGGTTCAGGCGGAACAACCCATGCTGTCGCTAGTGCCTCTGTATTTAGACCGCATCTATGTGGATGCCAACTTTAAGGAAACGGCGATTCGCAATTTCCGCATTGGTCAACCCACTGAGGTCAGGGTCGATGCCTATCCAGGACAGGTGTTTCGAGCCACCATTGCTGGCATCAGTCCGGCAACCGGAGCCACCTACGCTTTACTGCCGCCGGACAACGCCACCGGAAACTACAACAAAGTGGTGCAGTGGGTGCCCATTCGGCTAACGTTTCAACCCGATACCGATCCCCAGCACAAGCTGCGAGCCGGACTTAGCGTCACCGTAACGGTTGATACGAGTGGGAAGTAGGGGAACTAACATTATGGCTTCATCCTCTCACTCCGCCACTCCTGCTAGACGCAATGGCAAGCGCCGTTCTCGCGTTGATGCGATGGGGTACGTCCAGGGTCCGCTGAAATGGGCGATCGTCGCGGCTGCCTCCCTGGGTGCGTTGCTAGAAGTGATCGATACCAGTATCGTGAACGTGGCGCTGAACGATATGCAGGCGAGTTTGTCCGCAACCGTCAGTGAAATTGGCTGGGTTGTCTCCGGCTACGCGATCGCGAATGTGATTCTGATTCCGCTATCAGCCTGGTTGGGCGAACGGTTTGGCACGAAAAACTACTTCATCTTTTCGCTAATTGGCTTTACGATCTCGTCGGTGGTGTGCGGTCTCTCTGTCAATTTAGCGATGATGATCGTCGCCCGCATTGTGCAGGGGCTTTGTGGCGGAGGGCTGCTGGCTAAGGCGCAGGCGATTCTCTTTACCACCTTTCCGCCTGCCGAACAGGGGATGGCGCAAGCCGTTTTTGGACTGGGGGTGATTGTCGGTCCGGCGATCGGTCCAACGCTCGGCGGTTTTCTGGTCGATGGTCCAGGCTGGCGCTGGATCTTTTTCGTTAACCTGCCCGTGGGCATTCTGGCAACCTTGATTTCCTGGTTTGCCTTGCCCAACGATTCGGATCACCCCACTAACGCGACCAGCCAGACGACAAAAGTGGACTGGTGGGGGATTGTGTTTTTAATCGTTGCCGTGGGTTCGCTGCAAACCTTCCTGGAGGAAGGACAACAAGATGACTGGTTTGATTCCAGTTTCATCACCACACTGGCGATCGCCAGTGTGATCGGGTTTGTCCTGTTTATCGGACGAGAGCTATCGATCCGGCATCCCGCTGTGGATCTGAGGGTGTTGCGGCATCGATCGCTGGCAGCAGGCAGTATTTTTTCCGGCATTCTGGGGCTGGGGCTGTATGGCACGACCTTTGTTATCCCCATTTTCGCTCAGGGTGTATTGCAGTTTACCGCCACCCAAACCGGGTTGCTGCTGGCTCCTAGTGCAATGGCATCGGCGATCGCCATGCTGCTAATGAGCCGCCTAACCGGGAAAGTCGATGCTCGCCTGCTAATTGGCATCGGTGCAGTAGGCATCTCTTTTTCTATGTTTCAGCTCGCCAACATCACACCGCAGAGTGGCGAAGATGATTTATTTTATCCGCTGATCTGGCGCGGGGTGTTCACCATCTTCATGTATCTGCCGCTCAATCTGGCTGCGCTTTCGTCTCTACCCAAGCCAGAGATCGCCGCCGGATCAGGCTTCTTTAACCTCACCCGGCAATTGGGTGGCAGTATTGCGATCGCTGCCCTGACCACCCTGCTCGATGACCGTGAGGCTTTTCATCGCGCCTTGCTGCTAGCGGATCTTACGCCCTATAACATTGAAACGACGCAACGCTTGAACACGCTGGCATCAGCCGTGCAAAGTCGCGGCACAGATGCCGTCACTGCCAAGCAGCAAGCCCTCGCGATTCTAAGTCAAACCGTCGATTTGCAAGCATCTGTCTTAGCCTATGCCGATCTGTTTCGCGTGGTCGGCGTGGTGTTTCTCTGCTCGTTACCATTACTGCTGCTGCTAGATAAAGGCGACCCAAGCGCTGATGTGCCAATGGAACATTAAGGTGCTGCCCCTGCTTGACTGACAAAACAGGGGTTAGGCTGAGGTGAAAGCTAGGAATACGAAATGGCGGGTGGCTCGCGTCGTAAGCAAAGCCGCCGTACCAGCAGTCCTGCCACTCCTTTAATGACAAATGGTGTACCGATCGCTTCGACAAACGGTGCCACCAACGGCTCCAACAATGGCCCGTCCGCTACAACGGTCAGCTAAAAGACTTCAGCCTGGTGTTCTGAAACAGAAATGAGGCAACAGGCTTGAGCGCTACTCAGTCCTCAGCACTCAGTCCACTGCAAAGCGGCAGCAAGCTACAGCGCTCAGCACTCTTGCAACCGACGTTGCAGAACTTTTGATGCGCTGTACTAGTTATCATCGCTCATAGAGGGGTTGCGCGATTGCACGATCGCCGCCTTGTCAACCATTGTCATCATGGCGGGCATATCAGGACCCACGCGATTAGCAAGCCCCAGTTCTGCCACAATGCTGGGAAAGGTTTTGCCTTCAGTCATCCGAAACCCAATTTCCTCTACTTCTGCCCAGGTCAGGTCACTCTCAACGTAGGCTTTTGCCATCAAGTAGAGCAATTCCGCCGATTGGTTGCCTTCAGCAGCCGTCATCATCGTATGGGGCACTTTATAGGAGCGATCGAAGCAGTGGTACCAACATTTAGGCTGGAACTGGAGCGCATCAGCAAAAAAGGCTTTGTGATCGTTGGTATCAACCGAATCATCAATTTCGGTCGAGAACATAAACATGGGTGCGGCGGGTGTGGTGCGGGCTTGTTTCATGAGTTGACCGCCCATATCCATAAATAGTCGTAATGCTGGCACCTGAAAACTGGTGTAGCCGATCGCCTGATCAGCATTGCCGCCCCAGGAGTAGTAAGAGTTCGACAGTTTGATAAACAACTTGTCAATAATAATGTCGCCACTCAGGTAAGGGGCAAAGATCAGGGCGCGATCGATCAACTCACGATGATTGAGCGCTACCCACGCCGCTAAGGTACCACCACCTGATAGACCACCAATGACCACCTGTTGCCCCAATGCCTGTGCCTTCTGAATCCATTGCAGCACAAACGCTTGATATACCTTCGGATCAGTGGGCAAGGGGGTTGGGTTATCACGCGTCCATTTGCCTGCTTTGCCGTGCCCTGGCATCAGCGGGATGAGCACATTGTATCCCCGCTGAAACAGAGCTTTACCCAACGGTAAAAATTGATCTGGGTAAGCGGTGAACCCATGAAAAAATAGACAGACCTTTTGTGTCGGCGTGTCGTGAAAGAGAAACTTGGAGCGGCAAGACTCGTTGCGGAGCGGCAGTGCATCCTCACGAAGTTTTGCTTCAGCCACGATCGCGGTTGTCAGGTCAGCGTAGTTTGGCATATGTGTGCAGGCTGAATGATAAGGGCTAGAGGATAAATTCTAATCAAGAATAAACGTTGCTTCATCTTAAGCCACACGAAGCGCGTCTCAACCAACCGCAGCTTTTGTGGAATGTGTCTTTGGTTATCTTGAACCAAACCCCGAAGGTTTAAGCCATCGTATTAGTCACGATGCTTGATTGACTAACAAATCTTTTGCATCACTGTCCAAGCTGCCCACCTGCGGGAAGCAAGCTACACCTTAGCCCTCTCCCGCAGAAAAGGGAACTAACTCTGGATTAGCTCTCTTCTCCGACCGGGGGAAGGGTTGGGGATGAGGGCAACGATGTTTTGTCAGTTAACCAGGTCACGATGCTTAATCCTTCAAAACCTTCAAGGTTTACGTAAGTTGCCCGGTGCTCCCTTTTCCCCTTCATCTTTCATCCCTCATCCTTCATCCCATAAACTCTGAAGCCACGATCATCGAGCCAATCCCCGCGTCGGTAAAGATTTCTAGCAGCACCGCATGGGGAATGCGTCCGTCGATGATGTGAGCAGCACGCACGCCCTGAGCGAGCGATCGCACACAGCACGTCACTTTCGGAATCATGCCCCCGGAGACGATGCCATCATCAATGAGCTTCCGCGCTTCCTGAATATCGACCTTGGGAATGAGCGTAGCCATATCTTTATAGTCGCGCAGAATGCCCGCTGTATCAGTTAGCAGAATCAGCTTTTCGGCACCCAAGGCAGCGGCAATCTCTCCTGCGACTGTGTCAGCATTAATATTGTAGGTCTGTCCTGTTTCATCGGCTGCCACGCTCGAAACCACGGGAATATGCCCGTCTTTAACCAGTGATTCGAGAATGCGGGTATCAACGCTAGTGACTTCACCCACAAAGCCGACATCTACAGCATCCACAGGGCGGGCTTTAATCAAGTTGGCATCCATGCCGCATAGGCCAACCGCCGAGCCACCCGCCTGATTGATCAGCGCCACCAACTCTTTGTTCACCCGGCCAACCAGCACCATCTCCACTACATCCATCGTGGCGGCATCTGTAACGCGCAATCCGTTCTTAAACTGTGGTTCAATCCCCAACTTGTCGAGCCACGTGTTGATTTCTGGGCCACCGCCATGTACGACGATCGGACGCAGCCCCACGCACGCCATGAAGACGACATCACGAATCACTTTGTCTTTCAAGCTGCCGTCTTTCATCGCAGCCCCACCGTACTTGACCACTACCGTTCTGCCAGCAAACTGCTGAATGTACGGCAGTGCTTCACTTAAAACGCGAACTCTGGTGGCTTCCGCTTTGCGGATATATTCACTCTCGTTAGTCATGGCAGCAGCATCGAAACAAATCATATGCAGTGTAAAGGAGCTTGCCACTTTCGGCTATGTCAATTGCAACAATCTGGAGGATCAGATTGAGGGCTTAGGGGATAGGGAACAGGGGGCAGAGAGGAGGTAGGAAGCAGAAAACAGAAGGTTTGCTGTGGTTTACCAGATTGAGAACCGCTGTAATAACTATCTCAGCAGTCATTGCTGATAGCTGACCGCTGATAGCTCAAGTCAGAGCCGCGATCGCTACAATAGAGAGTATTCTCTTTGCTGATGTAAACCTTTTGACCTATGACCGTATCACCAGACCCAGCGAATCTGCCTTCGGATGATCAAGCAACGCTAGGCAAACGCGTCCGCAACTTTATCATTGTGTTGGTGGCGATCGTTTTAGCCTCATCGGTGTTTCTAGGGCTGAAAACGGAGACAGGGTCGGGGTTGCTATCTACAATGGCAGAAGAGGCCGTACCGCTAGAGATCGCGCTGAGTAACGGCAAACCTTCGCTCGTGGAGTTTTACGCAAACTGGTGTACAAGCTGTCAAACAATGGCACCGGATGTTGAAGCACTGAAGCAGCAGTATGGCGATCGGGTGAACTTTGTCATGCTGAATGTAGATAACAGCAAGTGGTTGCCCGAAGTGCTGTCTTACCGGGTGAATGGCATTCCCCATTTCGTGTTTTTGGGTCAAGACGGGTCGGCGATCGCGCAGGCGATCGGTGAACAACCCCACTCGGTGATGGAAGCAAACCTTGTTGCCCTCACCTCTGGTGAATCGCTCCCTTACGCTCAAGCTAGTGGGCAGACTTCCGCGTTTTCTGCGCCTGTATCAACCCCCGCTAGCACCAGCAGCGATCCTCGTAGTCATGGTAGTCAGGTTGTGGATCAAGGCGCGTAGCGATCAACGGATGCCGATTTTGTTTTGAGGGACGTTACATGTAACGTCCCTACCTACAGCCATTGACGAACCAGTTTCGCCAGTTGCTCAGCACTGTGCGGTACAGCTAGACTTGCCGCCTGTTGCGCCATCTGTTTTAGCTCGTCAGAGGGGTGGCGGTGCGGACCTTTGCTCCCAAGCAGGCGTAAAACCTCAGCCTGCAAAACCTCTGGTGTGAGGTCAGCTTGTTGAAACAGCGTTGCGGCTCCTGCCTGGGAAAACACGGTGGCATTGTACGTTTGATGATCTTCTGCTGCGAAGGGATAGGGAATCAGAATCGACGGTGTATGGGTCATCGCCAATTCTGTTAGTGTACCAGCGCCCGATCGGCTAATTGCCAGATCGGCCCGTTGCAACAAGCCCGCCATGTGGTCATAGAACGGTAAAACAATGTACTGAGGATGCTGTAGCGTTTTGGCATCAGGGTCATTCTCCCCCGTCAAATGCACGATCCAAATGCCCATATCAAACCAGGCAGGTGCACACTGCCGCACCAATCGATTGACGCCTACCGCGCCCTGACTACCGCCCACTACGACGATGAGGGGGGCTTCTGCTGGGATCTCCAGGTCAGGTAAGGCAACGGGCACTGTTGCCTGGAACTGCGATCGCACAGGCGTGCCGGTACAGACCGTTTTTGTGCGAGGAAGATAGGCTGCTGCGGCCTCAAAGCCAAGGGCGACAGCGCTACACCACGGCCCCAAAAAGCGCGTCACTTTTCCTGGTAGCGCGTTGGATTCATGCAAAATGACTGGCAGGCCCAGTGATCGTGCCGCTAGCACCGCCGGAGCTGCAATATAGCCTCCGGTCGTAAACACGCCCTGGAAGCGACCGACTTGTAATAACCGTCGCACCTGCCAGATCGAGGCGATGAGCTTGAAGGCAACGCGCAGGCTGTCTAAACCCCGTTTTTGAAACCCCTCAGCGGTAACGGTATGGAGTGGATAGCGATCGGGGACCAACTGCGTCTCCAGTCGATCGGGAACACCCAACCACTCAATCCGATAATCTGCCTGGCCCTCGGAAAGCTGCTCAGCCACCGCGATCGCGGGGAAAACGTGCCCACCTGTACCACTTGCCGCAAGCAGTAACCGCTTTGGAGAAGTTTCTGCTACTACAGCGTTGGCGTTTGCTGTCAGAGTAGAATCAGGAGAATCGTTCACAATCGTCTCAACCATACGGCATTCGTTATTGGCATCTCAGCAGCCGACCCATCGGGCCATCCTCTTGTGGTTCACTTACCACCCTCTATGGGATACATAAGTTTGGATGTTAAGTCTGAGATGTTAAGTTTGGGATGCTAAGTTGCAGATTGTACTTCAAATCGCTGTTGTCCACTCATCCAATTGCTATTCCTATGCCTAAGCGTTTGCACTTCTTACCTGCTCTGCCTCAACTCGCTTCATGCCATCTCCAGGCAAGGCAGGGGCGTTGGCAGGCGTTTCTAGTGGCGCTTGGTTTAGCAATGACGGTTAGTAGCGCCCTACAGGCTAATCGCGTGAATGCAGAGCCACCTGAAACAGCGCCCGCTCCTCTGAAAGAGACGTTAGCCGCGATCGACAAAGCCGCTAGTAATCATAACGTTCAGTCTGTTCTAGCGTTCTACAGCCCTAACTTTACGCACTCAGACGGCTTAACGCGTCAAACGCTAGAGCAAGCCCTGACTCAACTTTGGAAACGCTATCCAAATTTGACCTACCAGACTGAACTCAAAAACTGGAAAGCCGAAGGCGGTGGGTTTACAGCAGAAACGGTTACCCATGTCACAGGAACACAAAAGGTCGGCGATCGCGAACTGAAGATTGACTCTACCTTACAGGCACAGCAACAGTTTGAAAATCAAAAGATTGTGCGGCAGAATATACTCGCTGAACGCAGCCAAATCACGTCTGGCACTAATCCCCCCAACGTGAAGTTAACCCTACCAGAACAGGTGACAACTGGGCAAGAATTTAGCTTTGATGCCGTTGTACAGGAACCACTGGGGAACGACTTGCTGCTGGGAACAGCGCTTGAAGAACCCGTCAAAGCGGATGGCTTTGTTAACCCGACCACACTTGACTTAGAACTGTTATCTGCTGGCGGCATTTTCAAAGTCGGTCGCGCTCCACTCACGGCTGACAATCGCTGGATCTCAGCCGTTTTAGTACGACACGACGGCATGACTATGATTACGCAACGGTTGAGGATTGTAAATCGTGCAAAAGCGGCAAAGTAATCAGTCGTGATCTGTAGGGACGTTACATGTAACGTCCCTACAAAGATAAATCACAGGTCTGGAATATAACCCTAAGCATGCCACTTAACAGAACAGCCTACTGGCTCTGTTGAGGTTGGTCGAATGGGAGCATTGATCAAAATTTGGGCGATCGCGTCTCGCAGATACGTCATCCGCACAGTGCCCGGATCGTTTGGGCTATCGTCTACCGAGCCGCTATAGCAGAGCACCCCGTTCTGGTTCAGCAGGAAGATGTGAGGTGTTTTCTCAGCGCCAAAGCTCTGGGCAACTTCTTGTGTCACATCCCGCAGGTAGGGAAAGTTAAGTTGATGTTCGGCAGCAAAGCGTTTCATGTTCTCAAAGCTGTCATCAGGATAGCGATCAGCGTCGTTAGCATTGATGCCAATCAGCGTTACTCCTTGGTCGTGAAAATCCGTCTGGATCTGCTTCAGGCGATCGAGATGCCGATGCACGTATGGACAGTGATTGCACATAAACACAACCGCTACCGCACGAAACCGCTCTAAATACCGTGCTAGATGATGCACAGTGCCATCAATCCCTGGAATCTCAAAGTCGGGGGCGTAATTACCAATCACGGTACTCATTTTTTCCATGAACCTGAATCCTGGTAGAGCGGGAGAGGGAAGTTGTTGGTTGTAAAGCCTTCGGCATGGCTTCGCTAAGGTTGTTAGTTGTTAGTTAGGAGAAAAAGGCTAAAGGATGAAGGCTAAAAGGTTTGTGCTGAATCTTCTCTGCGCCTCTGCGTCTCTGCGGTTTTTTGCCCTTTACCTTTTGCCTTTTACCTTCTACTCCCACCCTTGCGCGATCGCCTGATATCCCACTAGTTTATAGACCAATTTCGCTGCCGTAAACTCCGACACCACAGAATCGTTAATAGGAGCGAGTTCCATGACATCACAGCCGATGACCTGATGGTTGGCAAAGATGCGCTGGATGAAGGTGAGCAAGCTATACCAGTTTAAGCCGCCAGGTTCGGGAGTGCCGACTCCGGGGATCAGCGTGGGGTCGATGCCGTCAAGGTCGATCGTGATGAAAACCTTTTTGGTTTTGATGCTGGCTACAGCGCGATCGATCCAGTCTGGCTGCACCACAATCTCTCGTGCGCGGAAAACGGCAAGCTGTTTCTCTTTGATCAGCTCGGCTTCTTCTTTGCAAATGCTGCGAATGCCCACCTGCACGGTTGGCAACCCCATATCCACGATGCGCCGCATGACACACGCATGGTTGTGGATGGAACCTTCGTATTCGTGACGCAAATCGCCGTGAGCATCGACCTGTACCACCGTAAATGACTCGCCTGGATTTGCCTGCCGATATCCCTCCACAATCCCGGTCGTGATGCTGTGTTCGCCACCCAACGAGATCACGAATTTGCCGTCTGAAGCCAGCTTATAAATGGTCTCCTGCGTGACACGAAGCATCTCTTCAGACGAGACTTTTTGCCCATTGCGGGTATCGGCGATCGCCTCTTCTGTATAAATCCCCACGTCCCACAGTTCGCGATCGAGTTCCTCATCGTAATACTCGACCTGCTGTGACGCATCCAGAATGGCATCAGGCCCATGCTCACAGCCCCGACGATAGGTGGTCGTCGCCTCGTAAGGAATGGGCAGGATCACAACCTTTGCATTGTTGTAAGTCGCCGCGACATCAGAACCCAGAAACGGCAGCGAAGAAGACGTTTGCACCAGCATGGCAGACCCGATAAGCAACACCTGATCCTGACATATTCTTTGAGCGATCGGCTACTGTCAACCAAACGATGCAAAGGATGGTTCGCTGCGCCATCGATCGAAGAGAGGAAATGATTGAACCAGGCTAGAATCAGGAAATGACATTCCCTACCCCGTTACTTGACGAAAAGCTGGCTCAACAGCGGCAGAAATCGGAGCACGATCGCCAGCAGCTTCTGCAAATGGCATTGATTTGGTTGCAGCACCACGCGATTGATTTTGGGATCGAGCAGGGGTATTTGTTTGGTTCCATCACTCAGACTGGTCGCTTTTCCCGTCAATCAGATCTTGACCTGGCGGTTGAAAGTTTGCAGCATGGAGATCCCTTTGGTCTTGGCAGCTATCTTTCTCTGCACGTCGATCGAGAGGTTGATGTGGTGCCCTTAGATCAATGTCACTTTGCCGCTAAAATCCGCCAAACTGGGATTGTATGGAACGGGATCAAATCGTCGGATTAGCCGCCGAGCTAACAGCCCAACTGCGCCTCATTGAGCGAGTTTATCAACGATTGGACGATCGCCTCTCTCTGGGGTTAGATACGCCTGCTTAACTGGATAGCATTGCTTATCAAATCCACAATCTATACTGCGCTACAGCTTGATTACTCAACAACGAGTATCAGCGCTTCAATTGCCAGATCCTCGGCTGCTTGTAGCTAGTGCAGTGAGTCAAGCAAGAAGCAGTTCTTGTCTTCACTCGTAATGTGCGATCGCAACAAAACACTTAACCGCCAGGTGCTAACGGTTTGATTTAGCTTGCTCAATGTGGTGTAACGTTTCAGTTGCAAGATAGCTCTCACCACAATGAGGGCAGGTTAGAACAGGACGTTGATCAACACCCAGTAACCTACCAAGCTGAGTAGGACGGCAATCCAAAGGTAAAGCGGTTTCATAGCTGACGGTGCTCAGATGAAGCGTGATGGTTATCTTTAGCACGTTAGAAACAGCGACCACGATCGTCATCTCCTAAAAGACAGGGGCATCTTCACTTGGTGAGGCGCTATGGCAGTTTGGGCTGATTAATTCCACGATCGCCCTTCTCCCCGATTACTTGACGGACTATTACATATAGTGTTTGATATGGGAGAAATTTGTTAAAGCACGCTAGATTCTGGGTACTTCAAATTCAACCAAACGCTGATACCGATTCACCGCTACTGGGTCACGCTTTATGGTTTCACAGATCGAAACCCCCTCGCTAGATGTCAATCATCAACTCACCCATCGGGTAGAGGGGTTGGTACAGGTCTTTACCTGTTCGCATCGCAGCTTTTTCACGAACGTCATGGCGCAGGCGCTACGCATTGCGGGGCAGGGAACACCTGTGCTGGTGGTGCAGTTCCTGAAAGGCGGCATTGGGCAAGGTTATGAACATCCCGTGCAGTTGGGGCAAAATCTGGATTGGATTCGCTGCAACTTGCCGCGCTGCATTGATACACCTCATTTAGATGAGGAAGAGACGCAATCTTTGCTGGAACTCTGGGAGTATACACGCGCGATCGTCCTGGAAGGCAAATACGAGCTTGTAGTACTGGATGAACTCAGCCTGGCAGTCAACTTTGGGCTAATTGCCGATACAGAAGTGCTGTCCTTCCTGAAGCAGCGCCCACGTCATGTCGATGTTATTCTCACTGGCCCCGAAATGCCGCGATCGCTCCTGGATGTCGCAGACCAAATTACCGAACTTCGCAGGAGCCACCAACCTTGAAGTCGGCAATTTTCTGGTGTTAGGAGATAGTCCGCGATCGCTTGGATGTACAAACCAATCGCTACTCAACTAGTGGTTCGTCAGTTTTGATTTTGTGCTTTGGGTTTAGTGAAGGTTGTTATTTTGTAAGTGAGAAACTCACAAAATAAGTCTCGACAGACCACTAGCTCACTCTGTGAACTTATTGACATGGCAAAAGACACTCTCAGCCTTACTGTTCTTAAGCAATATTTGAAAGACTGCCCAAGAGAAGAACTTGCCAAAGACATTGTCGAGCTTTGCAAGCGATTTCAACCTGTTAAGGATTATTATCAGCTCAAGCTAAACCCTGAAGATGAAACTCACGTCATTGCAAAGTACAAGCAGATCATTGAGCATGAGTTTTTTCCGACTCGCGGCTATGGCAAGGCGAGGCTTTCAGTTGCAAGAAAGGCAGTTTCTGAGTACAAAAAGCTGTGCAGAAATCCTGTAAATATGGCGGACATCATGCTCTTTTATGTAGAGCAGGGCGTGAAATTTACAAATGCTTATGGGGATATTGACGAACCTTTTTACAACAGCATGGAAAGTATGTATGGTGATGCCATAAAGTGGGTTACAAAAAATGAAATTCAAGATGGTTTTCAGAAGCGTTTTCAAAAAATTGTCAAGGATACATCCAACATAGGATGGGGCTTCCATGACACACTCTCGGAAATTTACGAAGAGGTCTATGGTGCTTAAGCGGTTGCCATCTTAGTGCATAATCTGTCCTTGATTAGTTTGGTGATGACTCACCTCGTTTGAACTCATTGTTCTATCAGGTTAATTCCTATGATTAAAAACGATACCTGGATTGCGCAAATGGCAGAGAAGGGCATGATTAGCCCCTTTGAACCGCAGCTAGTTAGAAAAGCCGATGGTTTACCTGTAATCTCTTATGGGCTAAGCAGCTATGGCTACGATCTGCGCCTCTCACCGTCCGAATTTCGGATTTTTAAGCACATTCCAGGTACAGTGGTTGATCCCAAAAACTTTAATCCAGCAAATTTAGAGCCTGCCCAATTGCATGAAGACAATGATGGTTATCACTTCATCTTACCTGCCCATTCCTATGGGTTAGGGGTTGCCCTCGAACGACTAGAAGTGCCCGAAAATGTGACGGTCGTTTGTATTGGTAAAAGCACCTACGCCCGTTGCGGCATCATCGCCAATCTGACACCCGCCGAAGCTGGTTGGCGCGGTTATCTGACGCTAGAGTTCTCTAACTCATCCAGTGCCGACTGTCGGATCTATGCCAATGAAGGCGTGGTGCAGTTGCTTTTCCTGGAGGGAGCACCCTGCGCGATCAGCTACGAAACCCGTCGTGGCAAGTATCAGGATCAGCCGGAGAAGGTGACGCTGGCAAGGGTTTGACGTTTGTAGGGACGTTATATGTAACGTCCCTACAAACGCCCAAAAAAAATTTGATTTCTGATTCCTCAACTTTGCGATCGCCGCCAGTTAAAAAAGCCTTCCAAAAAGTCTTGCCGTTTCGAGTTCTGCTGCCATCGAAGACGATGCCATTCAGCGGCAGTTTGTTGCATAATTTCGGCGAGAGAAGAAGAGGGTAGGACGAGAGCCGCGATCGCCTGAATTTTGATCTTTTGCTGCATGGCAAGGGCGATCGGGGCAATGAGTTCTTCTGCCTGCAAACCGACAATATGTGCGCCTAACAGCGAACCATTGCGATGCACGAGCAGCTTGCAAAATCCGGTTGTTTCGCCTTGAAGTTGGGCTTTCGTTAGCGCCTTGAACGACTGCTGGAGGACAACAACATCCTTGCCGAAACGTTGCATCGCAGAAGGCTCCGTATGTCCGATCCGTGCCAGGGGAGGAACCGTGGCAATGACCGATGGAACCGAACGATCGCTTATCTTGGCAATCGGCAGAAAAAGTGCATTTTTGAGGGCAGTGTTTGCGTCGGCGATCGCTTGATGAGAGGTGTAAGCGCCATCAAACTGACTCCGACAGGCATAAATGTGAGGGTTCGATGTTTGCAGTTTGGCGTTCACGATCACGTTTGAGGCAGACATCTTGACATTGGCAGCTTCAAGATTGAGCGTTTTCCAGTCAAGGGGGGTGGCAGTCGTCAGAATAATTTCGCTGGCTTTGATCGCGTGATTACCCGCCTGCGCCCATTTGCTGTCATCAATGTGTCGCACTTGCGTTACGGTGGTGTCCGTTAAAACCTCAACACCCTCGGCTTCTAGCTGTGCCTGAAGCAAAAATGCGGCGTCTGAATCTTCGTCAGGCAGAATGCGGGGAGACGAAACGATCAGCGTGACTGCTTGCCCCAACCGAACCAAGCTTTGCGCCAGTTCAACGCCGATCGCGTCGTTGCCAATAACCACCAAGCGCTGCAACGCCTCAAATGCTGGCATCTTTTGCAGTACGGTGTTGGCATGCAAATAGCCGACTGTTGCCAAGCCATCAATGTTTGGGAGAGCAAGAGGCGCAGGTACAGCATAGCGAGAGGCAGACGTTTTGACGATAACGGGGAGTTGCTCGATCGCAAGCAAGTATGCGCGCGATCGCAGCGCGCGATCGTTCACCCTAAAGCCCAACGTTGGCTTACGATGAAACTCACCACAGCCAGAAAGCACGTCAACGCCCATTGCAGAAAGGGCTGAAGGAGACAGGGGATCAGCGATCGCCAACGCTGCTGCCTTTGACCAGCGTTGTGTCTGCTCCCAAGCCGTTGCTACCGAGGGCAAAGCCACTTCATCCCACAAGCCTAGCTGTGCTGCCCGTTGCTTCTGGTAGAGCGTTTGCCCAACCTCGCTTAAAACACGCGTGCCAAACCCATCACTAACGGCTGAGCACCCTTGCTCAACCAGTGCTACACGGGCTTTGAGATTGGCGGCCGCAATGGCTGCATGGATGCCAGCCGCGCTGCTACCGATAACGACGAGATCGTAATCAACAGGCATAAAAAGAGTTTTGAGTTAAAAATTTGAGTTACAAAATGGCATTTACTGCTCAAACTAACCCTATTCTCCATTGGAAAGGATCTGCCTCAATCCGTCCAGTAATCGCTGATTTTCGGCCTCGGTGCGAATGGCAACGCGGAAGTAGCGATCGCCCAACTCAGGAAAACTCAGACAATCTCGAATTAAGATCTGGTACCGTTGCAGGAGTTCTGTTTGGAGTTGTACAACTGATCGCGCTGACTTCACCAGTAAGAAATTCGCTGCTCCTAGATAGGGTTGTAATCCCGGTAAAGCAGACAAATCCTTGAACAGTAAAGGCTTTGCGGCGGCTAACCACTGCCATGTCTGTTGCTGAAACACAGTATCCTTTACCATCACGGCACCTGCTGCGGCTGCCAGTGCATTCACAGACCAGGGATCGCGCCATGCTTGCCAGCGCTGGAGTCGATCGGGATGAGCGATCGCATAGCCCAGGCGTAGTCCTGGCAAACTGTAAAACTTGGTGAGCGATCGCAGCACCACCAGATTTGGATACTCCACTACCAGATCAATCACGCTCTGCTGCTCATCTGGTGGCAAGAAATCCATAAATGCTTCATCCACGACCACGAGAGCATAATCGTCGGGAAGGGATGCTAATGCCTTTGAAAACAGCTTCCCGGTTGGGTTATGCGGGTTGTTAAGCAATAAACCAGCCGCTTTTCTAAGAAACAGACTTTCAAGATCGCCAGAGATAAGCGGTTTGCTCAACTCCCACGTTCCATTAGCGAATGGTTCTAGAGGACATGCCCTTACCGTTGCGTTGAACGCTTTAAGCGCACGCTGATAGTCGCTAAAGGCAGGTGTAACCAGGCAGGTAACATCTAGAGCGGCGAGATCCCGGCATGCCCAGGTTAAAAGTTCAGCGGCACCGTTCCCAGGCAGAATGTACTCTGAGGGAATTTGGTGGAACTCGCTAAGCGCCAATCGCAGTTCGCGGTACTGGGGATCAGGATACGCTTTGAGATCGCTTAAGTGCGTTTGAATAGTGGCGATCGCGGAAGCAGGTGGACCGAGCGGGTTAATACTGGCAGAAAAATCCAGAATGGCAGAGGGGGAACAGTCCGCAAGTGACGCTGCCCAAACTAAATTCCCCCCATGCGATGGACGCTTAACCGATGGCTGAGTCAAATGGCGTCATCAAAACGGTGCTCTTTTAGTGTTGCTGATTCTAGAGGGTAAAAGGAGGCTGGAGGCAAAAAACTTATTTCAACACACCTCACGTTTCAGCAACTCCCTTACTTCTTCTCCGGCGCAACCTTCTCTCTAAACAATTTTCCAGCCGAAAAGGCTGGCACTTTGGTCGCAGGAATGTCCATTTTGTCTCCCGTTTTGGGGTTGCGACCTTCACGGGCTTTGCGCTCTCGTGATTCAAACGACCCAAAGCCAACTAGTGTTACTTTACTCCCATCGCTCACGGCTTCAACGATCGCTTCTAGAGCTGCCGTCAACACAGCATCTGCCTGCTTTTTCGTCACGCTGGCCTTATCTGCCACCGCATCTACTAGCTCTCCCTTGTTCATAGGTTCTCCTTGGGTTTTTAGGGCGTAACACACTGTTCATCGAAGTTTTGAGTGAAGGGCGGCGATCGAAAACCTGACAAGGATTTTCAATAAAATGGCTGAAACACGCATCCACTCTAACTTTCAATGCCCTATTCTAAAGCGTTCCTCTGGCTCTTGATCTACGAAACCTTTAAGTTATATGGCTTTTGGGACTTTTTTGCTGATTCTAGGTGCTTGTAGCCATAAGGAGGGCATATGAGTGGGGGAAAGGGGGAGTATCAGTAAAGGGAGGGAGAAGACAGTTTTGAGTTAAGAGTTCTGAGTCGCTTCTGCCTCCTGTCTTCCTCACACCAACGATCGCAGCCGCTGAATCAGCTTCTCCGCTGGCACCACGCCTTCAATGCGCTCTACAGGTTGCCCTTGCTTAAACAACACCAGCGTGGGCAGCGCTTGAATTTGATGCTCTGTAGCGATTTGCGGATATTTATCGGTATCAATCTTAATCACCTTCACCTGATGCTTCATTTGAGCATTTACTTGCTCTAAAATGCCCGCCATCATTTGACAAGGACCGCACCACGTTGCGTAAAAATCAACCAAAACAGGCAAGTCTGAACCAGAGAGCAACTCTTCAAAGCTATCAAACTGCTTTTTTACTGCCATCGTTCAATTCTCCAGTGCGATCGTTTAATCCTGGCTTTGCTCTCTACGATCGCGCCTCATATCTCTCCTACCGCTAAAACCCAACACTTTCTTAATCCTTGCAATCAACGTTCTCCTCTGCTCCCTCTGCCCATCCACGCCCATTCCCCCTTTCCCCTATGATTCAGTAAGCGACATTTGGAGAGAGAACTATGGAAGCACTGCCAACCGACCTGCAACGGCTACACGGGAAAGTGGCGATCGTCACAGGCGCTTCACGCGGGATCGGTCGTGCGACAGCGCTGGCGTTAGCAGCAGAAGGGGCAAGCGTTGTTGTAAACTACGCCAGTTCACGCGAGTCTGCCGATCAGGTAGTGGCAGAGATTGAGGCAATGGGCAGTCAGGCGATCGCGCTCCCGGCAGACGTATCTAAAGCCGAGCAGGTGGATGGTTTAATCAATGCCGTCATGGAGAAGTGGGGGCAGGTGGATATTCTGGTGAACAATGCTGGCATTACCCGCGATACGCTGCTGCTGCGGATGAAACCCGAAGATTGGCAAGCAGTGATTGACCTCAACTTAACTGGGGTCTTTTTGTGTACCCGTGCGGTGAGCAAGATTATGTTGAAGCAGCGATCAGGGCGTATTATCAACATCACCTCGGTTGCAGGACAAATGGGCAATCCCGGTCAGGCAAACTACAGTGCGGCGAAAGCAGGGGTCATTGGTTTTACCAAAACGGTGGCAAAAGAACTAGCAACCCGTAGCATTACCGTCAACGCAGTCGCTCCTGGCTTTATCGAAACCGACATGACTGTTGACCTAAAAGCAGAGGGCATCCTGCAATTTATTCCCTTAGGACGCTATGGCAAGCCTGAAGAAGTGGCAGGTTTGATCCGCTTTTTAGCGGCTGATCCGGCGGCTGCCTACATTACGGGACAGGTGATGAATGTGGATGGCGGTATGGTGATGGCTTAAGGGGCAAAAGGCAGGAGGCAGAGGGCAGAAGTAAAGAGGAAGGATGAGGGATGAAGGCTAAAGGATGAAGGATGAAGGCTAAAAGCTAACCGCTGACGGCTAGACAATGGCTCAAATGGTAATGACGACTTTGCCAAAGTGCGCACCGCTTTCGAGGTACTGCATAGCTTCTTTGGCCTCAGAAAAGGGGAAGGTGCGATCGATGACTGGATGTAGCTTATGTAAGGCGATCGCCCGATTCAGCGCCTCAAAGTGATCGCGGGAGCCAACATAGATGCCTTGGACGCACACATGCTTATGCAGAATGGCGCTGGTTTTCACATCTCCTGCCGTGCCCGTCAGCACGCCGATCAGGGCAATTCTCCCTCCATAGCGGACGGCTCTGAGCGACTGAGACAGGGTACTGGAGCCACCCACTTCCACTACATGATCAACGCCTCTGCCGTCAGTCAGATTCCAGGCCACTTCTTCCCAGTTGGGCGTGGTTTTGTAGTTGATACCACTGGCGGCCCCTAGCTGGTTTGCCCGCTCTAGCTTGGCATCACTGCTACTGGTGATAATAACCGTTGCACCTATTAGGTGGGCAAATTGCAGCGCAAAGAGTGAAACACCGCCTGTGCCTTGCAGCAAAACGGTGTCACCCGCTTTTAACTGCCCTTCGGCAACCAGAGCATTCCAGGCTGTGACGGCGGCACACGGTAGCGTTGCCGCTTCCTCGTAGGAAAGATGAGCAGGAATTTTCACCAAGCCCTGTTCATCGAACACAACGTACTCTGCCAGCACGCCATCGATCGCGCCACCCAATGCCGATTTCGACTTCTCTGATGTGAGTTCGCCTGCCAAAAACGTTTGCATAAAGATGCCTGCCACTCGATCGCCCACCTGCACACGGCTCACACCCGTACCGACCGCAACCACTTCGCCCGCACCATCCGACAGCGGCACGATCGGCTGTACTTCCTGGGAACCATACGCGCCTTTCGCTACCAGCAAATCTCGATAGTTCAACGAGGCGGCGTGCATTTTTACCAACACTTGCCCTGCTTGTGGTTGGGGATCAGGCCGCTCGACCAACGTCACGGCATCCAATCCAGGTCGATCGCTCCGTAATTCATACACTTGCATAGAAAACTCCTAAAAGGGTTGAGGGCGTGGGAAAGCGGGGGAGGCAAGGGAAGCGAGGGAGAAAGGGAAGATTTAAGTTTTAAGCTTTGAATTCTGAGTTGCGCTAGAGAGATTGGATTGATCCCCTACTTCCCTTGCTCCCTCTGCTTCCTCTGCCTCCCCACTCCCTCTGCCTCCCCATCTCCCCCTGCTTCCCCGACTTTCACCTCTTTACGAACACCTTCATTCTGAGAGCCAGCCTACTGTTTGACAAGTACGCACAATTTTGTAGAGTACTATCAAAAAGTATCCTACCTAAAGATGCTATGGGAAAACGACAGTATGACTGCCGCTACGGTTGCGCTGTGGAAGCCACGCTAGATGTCATTGGCGGACGCTGGAAAGGGGTGATTCTTTTTCACCTGATGGAAGGCACCAAGCGGTTTAATGAACTGCATCGGCTGATCGACGGTTGTACTCAACGGATGTTGACCTTGCAATTGCGGGAGCTAGAGCAGGACGGGGTGGTCTTACGGACGGTTTATGCAGAGGTGCCGCCCAAAGTGGAATATTCGCTCACGGAGTTTGGTCGCAGCCTAGAGCCGATTTTGCTGCTCATGCGGACGTGGGGCGAGCAATACACCAGCCAGTTAACGCAGCAGAAGCAAACCCACGCGAGCGATCGCGCTTCTGTAGACTCCACCGCCTTACCTCAAAATCTGCTCACCCCAAAATCTGCTCACAAAGGGATTACCTTGTGAATTCTTAGCACTCGATCGCAGAGAGTGCTAAAGTCAATGTGGAGAACTGAGCGAGTAGTTATGGCAAAAATTGTTGTCTTTAATGACGAATCGCGGCAGGCATTAGAGCGAGGCGTGAATGCGCTGGCAGATGCCGTTCGCGTGACCTTGGGCCCCAAAGGGCGTAACGTCCTTTTGGAAAAGAAGTATGGCGCACCCCAGATTGTGAATGACGGCGTGACGATCGCCCGCGAAATTGAGCTAGAAGATCCGCTTGAGAACACAGGTGCTTCCTTGATTCGGGAAGTTGCTTCCAAGACGAAAGATTTAGCAGGCGATGGCACCACCACTGCTACTGTGCTGGCACAAGCCATGATCCGCGAAGGCATGAAAAATGTCGCCGCTGGGACAAATCCGGTTGCCCTCCGTCGCGGCATTGAGAAAGCCGTGATCAAGCTGGTGGATGAAATTCAGGCAGTCGCCAAGCCCGTGGAAGGAAACGCGATCGCCCAGGTCGCTACCGTTTCATCCGGCAACGATGAAGAAGTCGGCGCGATGATTGCTGAAGCAATGGATAAAGTTGGCAAAGATGGCGTGATCACCGTCGAAGAATCCAAATCGCTCAACACCGAGCTGGATTTGGTGGAAGGGATGCAGATCGATCGCGGCTACATCTCCCCCTACTTTGTCACCGACGCTGAGCGGATGATTACCGAACTGGACAATGCACTCATTCTGCTGGCTGACAAAAAAATTAGCTCCATTCAGGATTTGATTCCGGTACTGGAGAAAATCGCGCGATCGGGGCAGCCCTTGTTGGTCATTGCCGAAGACGTAGAAGGCGAAGCGTTAGCAACCCTGGTGGTAAACCGTTTGCGCGGCGTACTAAACGCCACTGCAATCAAGGCACCCGGCTTTGGCGAACGCCGTAAAGCCATGCTGCAAGACATTGCCGTTCTCACGGGTGGGTCGGTTGTTTCCGAAGAAATCGGACTCAGCCTCGACACCGTCACCCTCGAAATGCTGGGCAAAGCGCAGAAGATTACCATCACAAAGGATTCCACCACGATCGTCTCTGGCGTTGAGAACACAAAAGACATCGAGCAGCGCGTAGCCCAACTTCGTAGAGAACTTGAACGCAGCGATTCCGAATACGACAAAGAGAAGCTCCAAGAGCGCATTGCCAAACTGGCAGGTGGCGTGGCGGTCATCAAAGTTGGTGCGGCAACCGAAACGGAACTTAAAAGCCGCAAGCTCCGCATTGAAGATGCCCTCAATGCAACGAAAGCAGCGGTGGAAGAAGGCATTGTTCCTGGCGGCGGCACAACGCTGATTCACCTCATCCCCAAGCTGGCTGAGTTTAGCAACAGCCTGAGTGCAGAAGAGCAAGTTGGTGCAAACATCCTCATCAAAGCGCTAGAAGCCCCCCTGCGTCAGATTGCAGACAACTCTGGCGTTGAAGGCACTGTTGTGGTCGAGAAGGTTCGTACCGCTGACTTCAACATCGGCTACAACGCACTTACCAATGTCTACGAAGACCTGATTGCAGCCGGTATTGTCGATCCTGCTAAGGTGGTGCGCTCTGCGATTCAAGATGCCGCATCGATTGCAGGCATGGTGCTGACCACCGAAGCCCTCGTCGTCGAGAAGCCTGAACCCAAAGCAGTGGCTAGTGCCCCCGATATGGGCGGCATGGGCGGCATGGGTGGCATGGGTGGTATGGGCGGCATGGGTGGCATGGGGATGATGTAGTCCCTTATCGCTTCATGACGACTGACACAAACCTCGGAGGTTTTAATAGGCATGACGCATTAAACAATGTCGCTGCTTAAACCTCCGAGGTTTTGATTATTGGGTATAGCGGCTTACTGCCTTGATAAGCGCTGGATTTTTTGACCACCCAAAAGCTCATGCGCCTCGGTTAAAAGCGTGGGAATTTTGGCGGCATGAGGGCTGTTGGCAAGACATTGCCGCAAATCGAGTTCTGCAATCCGATCGCCGCTTGCACCCGGAAACCAGTGGCTCCCCTGCCCCAACAGGTTGTAGCGCATCTTGCCAAAGTCCACCATGTCGTAGGCGATCGCCAGATTCCGTAGCCACAGCATCACAGGAATATTTAAGCCACCAGGCGTTTCGGCGGGGGTTGGTAAGCCCACATGCCAGGTTTGCATCCATTCTGCACCCAGACGCTCGATCGCGGCTTGCTCCAGTCGCTCGACAATTGGCGGGAGAAGTTCCGAAGCGCGATCGAGTAACGCCAGCGTTTTCAGATGTTCATCAAAATCTTGTGGCTTGGCAGCACCGACGCTGAGCGTATGCACCTGAGGATGGCTGAGGCAAAACAGATCGTTGAAGACGATCGGACTCAGCGGCGTACACAAGTCCACCAGCCGTTGCGGTGCTTGAAAGAGCATGCCACCCTTTTCAGATGGGCTAATGATGAAAACGCCCATATCGTGACGAGTGGCGGCTTCAATGGCAGACCAGTTCGTTTGATTGATGTAGTACCAGTGCAGGTTCACATAGTCGAACTGGTCAGTGGCGATCGCCTGCTCAATCACGTTTGTCGGCCCATGCGTTGAAAAGCCTACAAAGCGGACTTTACCCTGTTTTTGCAACGTGCGAACCACATCCAGGCAACCACCCGGACGGATGCAAAAATCCAGCAACTCAGGCGTATTGATGCCATGTAAGCCCAATAGATCGACGTAATCCAGCTTTAGGTATGCCAGCGATTGGTCAAACGTGCGCCGAAACGCTTTAGCATCCGCCACCGGAGAAATTTTTGTTTGCACGATCAGTTTCTCACGGGGAAGCGCTGGCAAAATCTGCCCTAGCTGCATTTCCGACGTGCCATAGCCTCGTGCCGTTTCGATATGATTGATGCCCAATTCAAGCGATCTCCGGATCGTCGCCTCCAGATTCGCCTGGTTATCAGCTGGAATCTCTCGCAGCGAAACATCCTGCCACTTGTGCTGATACCTCATCCCACCGCACGAAAAAACAGGCATCGATAGTTCTGTGCGCCCAAACCGACGATACTGCATAGATATTTAATTCGACACTTCTGCCATTTCAATCACGTTGCCCTCATAATCCTTTACTAAAAAATTGAGCGGCTTCTCCTGGCGGATCTTGTGCTTCACATTTCGCATCTGCACTCGCAGTAGCACTTGCTCCAGGCAGTCACGATCGAAGCACACATGGCGTTGTCGATTCTTTTCGCCCATGCTGGCTCCCGAAATCACATGCAGTTGGGTATTCTTCTTGAGTTGATACCACAGTCCTTCTGGTGTGCTGGCAGTGTTGATGGTCGATCGCCCTAGCCCAGGTGTAACGTACAGAGGGTCGATCGCCGCAGTCCCTAATGATTGCTCGTAGTTGTAATAATAGTGGAGCGGAATATCCGCCGCTGGTAGCTCCAACAGCCCTTCGTAGAGGTTCCGCGCCAGTTGCACATCCGATACCATAATGGTGTGAACTTTCGGCGCACTGGTCAGAAACATCCACATCGCCACGGCATACGCCCCCAGTAGCATCACCATAATGCCCTGAGTTGAAAACAACGTATCCAGCCCAGGAATGGATGCCAGCGGTAACGATTGAACAAGAGCCAGAGTACTACGGATAAGCATGGTGGTGATTGAAACAGGGCAAACGATCGAAGAAGCTTGCTAAACGGCATTTGCAGGCAATGAGTTTAAGCACCTCTAACCATTGTATCAAGAACGTCTGTAGTGGGAAGTGGGGACGAAGGCGAAAGGCAGAGGGCAGAAGGATGAGGGATGAAGAGTGCAGGCTAAAGGCTAAAAAGCTGATAACTGAGGTTGATAGCTGACCGCTGACCGCTGAATCAACTCAAAACTCAAAGCTCTTAACGTTCACCCCTCACTGCTCTCCCTTCTCCCAATTTGTAAAAAAATCGTGTCAATTAGCCAAAAACGGCTTATATATGGGAGGTCATTCATTTCCACCACTAGCTGGTAACTTGGCTGTGTCCATTCCTACCTTTCCTGCAATTCCGTCATTTCCAGAGTGTAATCATCCCGTAGTCAAGGGGCTGACACACTATAGCGATCAAGATTTGCTGACGCTGTTTCAGCGGTATCCAGACTCTGGGCAGTACTTTACGGCGATTTTCTGTCGCTATAGCCCGATGGTTTACACGTTGATTCGGCATTCGGCTCGATCGCCCGTACAGGCAGACTACTTATTTGGAAACACCTGGCGGCATATCTTCCATGAGCTAGGCGGAGTCGATTTGCGAGGCGGCAGCAGCGAAAGTGAGGCTGGCATGACATTGCAAAGCTGGTTGATTAACGTGACAGCCATTTGCATTAATCGGGCTGAGTTGCCGCCTGTAGAAGCGATTCAATACAATCTCGAAGCCGCGCCGCCACCCCTGTGGTGCTATATCGAACGAGCGCTCGATCAAATGCCACCAACGCTACGGCTCGTTGTGCTGATGGCGCAAACCTTCAACTGGAGCGAAACGCGGATTTCGGCTTACTTGCGGGCAGAGGGTGAAGTGATGTCTCCCACAGAGGTACGATCGCAGGTGCAGGAAGGCTATCGCTTGCTGGAGGCAACCTTACCAGAAGATGTGCGCACCATCTACCTGGAAGGGAATTCTAGAAGCGGGTTGGGGTTTAGTGCTGCTTTAATGGAACCAAGCGTTGAGTAGGTACCCATGCCTCGCCCATCCACCAATCACTCGTTAGAGGCAGGATGATGAATCGTTGGAGCCTGAGCCTTTTGAGCCAATCGGTTGTTCTGAGTGCGATCGCGCTCTTCGCGCCGACCGTCGGTGCTGCCGATTTAAATCAGTCGTTGCAGTTGAATCGGCAAATGTCCGTACCGCTGAACAACGGTACACAGGGGGCATCCAGGAATGAAGCCGATCGACTGCTGCAATTGGGTAAAGACCAGGAATTTGATGGTTCATTACTCGATGCAGTGGAGTCGTGGCAGCAGGCGTTGAGGCTTTACCAAAACCTGGTCGATCGCTCTGGTGAGGCGCTGGCTTACGGTTACCTTGGCTCGGCATACTCTCGCCTGGGACGCTCGGTCGAAGCGGAAGATGTGCTGCGCCGACAGTTGGCGATCGCGCGCGATGAGCAAGACTTTCAAGGGCAAATCTATGCTTTGAATAGCCTCGGTAGAGTGCTGGCAAAACGGGGTGGCATTACGTCAGCCACATCGCTGTTTAACGAAGCCCTTGCCATTTCAACCAGCATTAACAGTGCAGATGGAGCCGCGTTAACGCACGATAGTTTGGGGCTATTAGCCGTAGGTCTCGGCGATCGCGATCGTGCCCTTGAGGAATACAACATTGCTCTGGCCGCCGCTCGTCGAGCCAGTAGCACCAAACGAGAAGCCACGAGCTTGAACAATTTGGGCGACCTGTACCAGGCAGAAGGGCAGTACCGTGACTCCATGAAGTATTACGGGTTGGCAGTCAGGCTAAGTGATATTAGTCGCGATCGCCCCAACCAGTTTCGCGCGATCGATGGTATGGTTGTTGCTCTCAAAGCGATTGGAGACTATAGACAATCCATCGAATTGCTGAATCAACGGCTGCGCGTAGCACAGATGCTAGAGAACGATCAACAGGAACTAACCTCGCTGCAAACGTTGGGGGAACTGTACGAAACAGTAGGCGACTATCCTAAGGCGAAGCAGAGCTATCAACAGGCCGTTGAAGTTGCCCGTAACCTTGACGATAGCCAGCAAGAGAGCATTTTACGAGAAAGGCTCGTTAGCCTGACGCGAAAGTAGAGAGAAAGGCGCATGTTTCAATTTCTCACCAAGCTAGATTATTTGCTGCGCGAGACGCTGCTGGGCCTGCGACGCGGCGGTTGGATGAATTGGGCCGCTATCAGCACTGTGACCGTTTTGCTCTTTTTGTTTGGGGTAAGTCTTCAGGCATCGTGGCAACTGGAAGGACTGCTGAACCAGTTTGGGAGCCAGCTGGAAGTCTCGGTCTATCTGGATACAGGCGTGCAAGCCGATACACTGAACTCGATCGTGGCTACCATACCAGGGGTGGCCGAAACACAGGCTGTTTCCAAAGAAGCCGCTTGGGCAGCACTGGTAAAGGATTTAGGCGTATCTGACATTAATGGTGCTACCAAACAGTTGGATGGCAATCCGCTCGTGGATCAGCTTAAAGTTAAGGCTCGATCGCCGCAGGATGTCCCCGCGATCGCCCAGAAGCTGTCGAAGCTGGAAGGTGTTGATGAAGTACAGTATGTAGACGAAGCCGTGCAACGTGTCACTCAACTGAATCGAGGCTTAAGTTGGGTTAGCCTCACCATCACAACCCTGCTAACCCTCACCGCAATGGCCGTAATTACCACTACCATTCGCCTCATTGTTATGTCGCGCAAGCGGGAAATTGAAGTCATGCAGCTTGTAGGCGCGACGACAAGTTGGATCTATCTGCCATTCATCCTCCAAGGCGTCACGTTTGGCATTTCCGGGGCAGTCTTGTCTTGGGGACTCATCAGCAGCATGCAGCACTTTCTCAATAGCCTACTCGCCCAGCAGCCCGAATTTGTTCAGTTCCTAGCGAATGGAGTACAAATCAGCCCGCTACGCATGATTCTTTTGCCCCTAATTTTGCTAGGGTTTGGCAGTTCTGTCGGAGTCATGGGCAGTCTCTTCGCTGTGCGACGCATCGCGGCTAAGTGAAGGATGGGGGTAGAGTTGATTTAGGCCATTTCCAGAAGCATTTATACTTATCAATGGTAGGGGTTCAGCATGCAGCCAACAGTCTTCGCGATCGGTCAGAGCTGATCTGTCGCATGCTAAACCCGTACAGGGGTAATATCTTTCTCAGAAATCTCCTCAGTACACGTCACCACAAAAGGGGTACGGAATTCAAGCTGCCGTGGCATGAACTGG
>NZ_JCACKR010000120.1:0-37197 GCF_059505485.1 Stenomitos rutilans | reverse complement strand
TTATGCCGCTAAACGCTCAATGTGACACTTCAAAGGGCGGAATGTCGGGTTTAACGCAAAAAAGGACGTTAAGGAGTAGAGTGGACACTGCCCACCCTACTCCCTACTCCCTACTTGGCAGGTTTGAGTGCCAGCAACATTTCAAGCTGCACTGTTGCTTTGTCAGCCTGGGTAGACGCCATGCCAACGCCCCGGATGGAGTTCAGCACCGCAACCGTTTCTGGCGGGATGACGTTCTTTTGCGCCACGAGCATGGTGCGATTGACCAACGACATGGTTTGATCCATATCCAGGTAGAAGGAACCGACAGTTTGCTTGGGCAAGCCACCCATCACGGTTTTGTAAGCGTCGCTGCTGTCGAGCGCTTTAGTAGGTTTGGTTGCCATCACGTTGACCAACGGTTCACCGATCGCCACGAACACGGAATCCTGGTCGAGCCAACCGTGTCCAGCCAGCACACCCTGCGGCGATTGCCATTCCGTAATTTTCTTCCCTTGCACATCGCGATCAGCGACCTGCACAAACCCATTGCCCTTCACTAACCCATCAATTTTGCTCAACGTGGCTTCCGCCGTTTTGCGATCGCTGGTATCAAAGACCATCACGCCGCCAAAGCCGAACTGAGACAAAACACCCTCATTTAAGGTGATGAAGCTTAAGGAGAAATCCCCGTCCATCCAACCAAAGATGTCCTTGTCGAGATCCAAATTGGCAGCTTGCACCGATTGGCGCATCTGGGCGATCGTTTGTTGCGTTTGGGGATTCGCCTTTGATTGCTCTACGGCTTCTGCCCAGTAGCGACTAATGCCTGCACCGTTGAGCATGGCAAACGTCTCTGTGGGAAATTGCGCGACAACGGAGCCTGCAACAGGCTTGTATTCTAATATTTTTGCCTGCGGGTCAAGGTTGGCGATGGTTCTCATGCGGACTCCAGCATCATCAATGCCAATGCCTGCAACGATCGATTTCACCTTTTTCAGTTGCTCCAGGCTAGATGCTGGTAATTGAGCCGCGCCCGATTTGCTAGCCATGAGTTGCTGCACGGTGCCTGCATAATCTGGAATATAGATGCGGGCGATCGCATTGGGCATCTCCACGCTTTTAGATAAAAGCGCACCAAAATCTGCCTTGGATGCCAACGATGGTTCCCCTTTGACGGTATCGATCGCCTGTTCGACTGCTTTCTTCTCTGGTGCGAGGACTAAGTAGTTTTTGACGACAGCCGTGTAGCTTGAGCTTTTTTCACCTGGATAATCGGTAATTTTGATGCCCTTATAGTCGCTTTCGATCGCTTTTGTTTTGCTTTCACTTTGTAGCTTTTGAGCGAAATTAAGCGCTTTTGCCTTATCTTTGACGCTTACCACTACTAACACATTGGGTTCTTTGGCTGGCTTTCCAGCATCGCTTGGCAGTACCGCCAGCATGATGTTGCCTACCCAGGGTTTGACGTCGGTGTCATAGTTAATTTTGGTATCCGTCAATAGCTTTTGCTGAAAGTCTGTAAGACCTTTGCCTACAACCTGTTGGGCTTCAGGCGTGCCAAACTTTTGCAGCTTGGCCCAGTTCTGTGGCTCCGTTGAAATAAAGGCGGCCATGTAAGCGTCGTCCGGCACGACCTTTGCCAGTGCCTGTGGACTTAACTCATCCCCTGAAGCCCCATTAAAGTGGACGTAGGCAACTGCGCCTCCGGCTACAGCTGCGATCGCCAGTGCAGGTATGATGAACTTTTTCCCAGCCATTCTGCTTTCCTCATTCCTCATATGTTTATAACCATCCCCCGCTTCAACGACTGCTCCTTATGCAAGCGGTTTTCAGGGATTGCACACCCTACCAAAGATGCCCAATCTAACGTTCGACCATGAGCACGTCAGTAGAATGTCACACCAAGTAACACTCTGGCGCTTTGGTTTACTGAATCTTTGGTCTACTGATTAGTAGAAACACCTTGGAGCGATCGATTACGGAGATGGTGTAGGCGGTGAGACGACAAAAGTAGGAATACGACTATACGTGTCTGCATGTTCTTCTTGCGCTTGACGTAGGTCATAGTGTGTTTGCAGGTTTAGCCAGAACTGAGCGCTATTACCAAAGTAGCGAGCGAAGCGAAAAGCGGTGTCTGCCGTGATACTACGTTTTGCAGCTAAAATTTCACTGATGCGAGCCTGAGCTACGTCGATATCCTTGCTTAAGCGATAGGGCGTGATAGCAAGCGGTTCTAAAAATTCTAGACGTAGAATTTCACCAGGATGGACGTTAGGCAAACGATCGTTCTTCACAACCTTTATGATGCTCGCCTGTGAGCGTCTGCATAAAACCGTAGTGCCGCTGCCATTCTCGTTTCATAGTCATCACCTTGAGCTTGAAACCAGTTCAACGTATCGCGATCAATATGAACGAGAACATTCAATGTCTCAACGGGTTTCCACCACCGCGATTTGTTAAAAAATTCTTCAGTCAAGGGGGAACTGTCAGACGTATCAATCTCATCTTTTGTCATAGAGTCAACCTCGTCCCAGTTCGTGTTTGAGGTACTGCTCATAGCGTTTACAACCAATTTTACTGACAAATTGCGGTCAATTTGTCCACAAAGCCCCGGTTAGTGGTTTAAACTGCGTGGACACCCTGGTTTCAAGTGCATCCAGCAACCCTTCATGACAGCTAGCATTCCCTACGCCACAACTCAATTTGCGTCTTTAGAACAGGCGCTCAAGCATTACTTCGGCTATGACAGCTTTCGTCCGGGGCAGCGTCAGATTATTGAATACACCCTGCACGATCGCGATCTGCTCGTCATCATGCCCACAGGCGGCGGTAAATCGCTCTGCTTCCAACTGCCTGCACTGCTGAAAGAAGGCATGATGATTGTCGTGTCGCCGCTCATTGCACTGATGCAGGATCAGGTGCAGGCGCTGCAAAATAACGGTATTCCAGCGACGTTACTGAATAGCAGCATCAGTCAAGCTGAGTCGCATTATCGGCAGGCTGCTATTCTCGATCGCAAAATCAAGCTCGTTTATGTGGCTCCAGAGCGATTACTGAGCGAATCGTTTTTGGGCTTTCTGGATCAGGTCAAGGCAAGGGTCGGGATTTCAGCGTTTGCGATCGATGAAGCTCACTGCGTCTCCGAGTGGGGACACGACTTTCGCCCAGAATATCGGCAGCTTCGACGCTTACGGCAGCGGTATCAAAACGACGATCGGGTGATTCCGATCGTGGCACTGACCGCTACAGCCACAGAACGGGTACGCCACGATATTCTCGGTCAGTTGGAGCTAAATGAACCGCACATTCATGTTGCCAGCTTCAACCGTCCCAATTTGTATTACGAGGTGCGCCCCAAAGGTAGCCAGCGACAAGCCTACACAGACCTCTTTCAGCAGGTGCAGCGCACTCAGGGCGCAGGTATTATTTATTGCTTGAGCCGCAAGCGCGTGGATGAAATCACTGCCAGGTTGCAGCAAGACGGCATCTCAGCGTTACCCTATCATGCGGGCTTAAGCGATGCGGTGCGAAAAGAGAATCAGGACACGTTTATTCGGGATGATGCGCGGGTGATGGTTGCTACGGTTGCCTTTGGCATGGGTATTAACAAGCCCGACGTGCGCTTCGTCATCCACTACGACCTGCCCCGGAACATTGAAGGCTACTATCAGGAATCGGGCAGAGCCGGACGCGATGGTGAACCGTCTCAATGCACGCTGTTCTACGGGACGGGTGATATTAAAACCGTTGAGTTTTTGATTGCTCAAAAGGTGAATCCTGAGACAGGCGAACCGCTGGAAGACGAGCAGCGCATTGCCACTCAACAGCTTCGCCGCGTGATTAACTACGCTGAAGCCACGGACTGCCGCCGCACCATTCAGCTTGGCTACTTTGGCGAAGCTTTTCCCGGCAATTGCGACACTTGCGACAACTGCTGCCATCCCAAACCGATCGCAGACTGGACGCTAGAAGCCCAAATGTTTCTCTCCTGCGTGGGGCGCTTTGCTCAGAAGAACCAGCGGTTTGGCATTAAGCACACGATCGATGTGTTGCGCGGTTCCAAGCTCGATCGTGTCCTAAAAAACGGACACGACAAACTCTCCACCTATGGCATTGGCAAAGATCGTAGTGCCGAAGAGTGGCGGCTGTTAGCCCGATCGCTCATCCATCAACGCTTGCTTGACGAAACCACAGATGGCTATTCGATGCTGCAACTCAACCCGCTCAGTTGGGAAGTGCTACGAAACCAGCGCACCGTGATGGTTGCCATCGATCCAGTGAAGCCAGCGGATGTTCTCACACCTTCCAACGTGGATGCTGCCGAAGTCGAAGCCCTCTACGATCGCCTCCAAAAACTTCGCAAGCGCGTGGCAGACAAACAATCTGTGCCGCCCTATGTCGTGTTTCCCAACTCCAGTCTGCGATCGATGGCAAACATGCAACCCCAAACTTTTGCGCAATTCGCTACCATTTCAGGAGTCGGGAGTCGTAAACTGGCACAGTACAGCGATGCGTTCATTGCCGAGATTCGAGCGTTTCGCGCCGAACGAGGCTTGCCGCTTCAAGCTGAGACGGGTACAGTCCCCCAGTCTACCCCCTTGCCTAATCCGCCTACTCGCGCCTCTGAAACCCAACTGCAAACGCTGGCGCTCTACCAGGAAGGACTGGAACCTGACGACATTGCCGATCGGCGAGGCTTTCGTCTCGGCACCATTATGAGTCATCTGGCTGAGCTACTGGAACTGGGCTATCCCATTGATTTGGATGATTTGGTGCCGCTCGATCGCCAGGACAAAATCGTGATCGCCATCAACACAGTGGGGCCTGATGGGCTGGGCAGCATTCGTGAGCATTTGGGCGAGATGTACGGGTACGACGAAATTCGACTGGTGCGATCGCGCTGGCGGCGCGAAACGGAGTAAATGTGACTATAGCAACCGAATACTCAGCCTCATTAAGTGCTTCAAGAGGGAAAATTTGAATGGCATCCGTATTCTCAATAATGCTTGCTGTAGTCTAGGCAATCCTGCTGATCGCTAGCTCTAGCAACGGTTACTGAGTATAATCTGATTTAAGCTTTCAGGATTACGTCTGTATTTTTAATGAAGCGTGAAGCCCACCGCGCTACATTGAAGGTCTTTATTTTGATACATGGAGGTAGTCTAGCTCTTATTTCTCGCCCTAATGGATGAGACGATCGCCAAATGTTACGCAGATAATGGCACAGCAGGACTTTAGAGTCTTAGTATCTAACCTGATAAAGCTGTCTAGCCAATGCTTTCACCCGTTCACGAATCTGAACGACTGAATGAGACCTTCTTTGCGACCGTCATGTATAGCCCTACCCCTTATACTGATGCCACACCGAGAACTGCGCCATGCCTGCAAAGACCTCGGTTGTGACAGAGATCATCGGCTAGTTTGGTGATAATCACACATTCAGGTTGCATCTTGTCACCCGGTACTGTGGACAAATACCGCAATATCATGAGACGCTTAGCTCTTTGCTCTAAACGCATGATTCTACAAGGAATTGAGCGTGATCCGCTTAGTCCCTAAAATCTCGTTATCGGAGTCATGTTGAGAGGAGCGAGGCCCTCAAGTATCGGTGTTTCTACAGAATTTAGCCTTTCAACTGTGAGGTAGAACTTACGAGCCGTGACAAGGTTTAGACCGCAAAAGGCTGTGACTTATTGGAGAGATAACGGATCTTGAAAATGCACTGCTAGTTCAACAATACTGAATCCAACACTAGTAAATGTCTGATGCCTTGGGATGCTGCCTTGACTCTCTAGTTTCACGTTCTTCCTTTGTCGAATCTACTGGTTAATCCTGAATACCTATGATGATCAGGGATGCTTTAGACGATGCTCATCAAAATGAGACGCCGATTAGATCGAATAGGCTGAATCGGAATATTCAGCAGGCTCAGGACACGGTTTACAGTTTTCTTTTGGAAATTGTTAAAAAATGGCCGCCTGAAGAGGTTCTACTTGAGTTTAAGCGCTTATTCGTCTATCACGTTGATTCCATCAGCGGCGATGCGCTGCAAGCGATTTATGATGTCGTTTTTTCTAATAATGAAGAAGAGTTTAGAAATACGCTCAAACGCTGTTGTTACATTTTGGTCAACAACTGGGATGCAACTCGCAACTATAAGCCCATTCAAGACTTGGTCACCGTCTTTGCCGATCCGTCTATCAACCGCAATACCGCATCCCCTACCTTAAAGCGTCTACGACACTGGTTAGATGGGTTTGTCAAAAGTGGGGATTATGAGGAGCTGAAGCTCTTTGCATCGCGTTACGACGAGAAAGAACGAGGCCCCTGGGTTTCGCGGTACACGTCTTATTTGCTAGTACCTCAATATATTGATCTGAAGAACCCGATCGAGCAACGAGAAGCCGCAAGAGCGCTGTCAAAGCAACTAAAAGATCGCTTTAAGTTTGACTTGGCGATGTATATTGCACGATCGCAGAGCAATGCCCCTAGCAAACGCATTCCCAAAAACCCTACGGCGTTGGGTGAGGAAGTGCTGCGGTTAATTAAGGCGATCGTGGCAAAACGAGGTCCTTTTAGCTACGCAAACCTGGCAAATATTTTTGTTAATCAGACGCAAAGCTTATCCTATAAACAGTTCAAGCAAAGCGTGCAACAATACCTGATCTTCTCCGTTGAAAACCAGGAATTTGTTGAAACCTTACGCTCAAAACTAAACGAAAAATTAGACACCCTTTATGACAGTCATGATGATGAAGTTCTGTCCAGCGCTCTCATGCTGCGGACGTGTAACCGAGTCATTGACTATTTGACGACTGAAAATCAGGCAGAACCATCGCAATTATTTGTGCTGCTGCTATCTCAGGGCAACCCAATCACGCTTGTTGTGGTATTACTCAAAATTATTCTAATTTGTAAGCATTCGCGCACTCATCTAGAAGCGCGTATTGCTGAACTGATTAAGTACTACCAAAACTATCCTGAAGACGAATGTGCTTGGGTCGTCAATTTTCTAGAGGTTTTCACCGTTACCTTTGCCATTCATGCCGAAAACGTTCAATACAATTTGATCAAGATGCAGGTTGATGAAACGCAGCTTTCACCAAATATCTTTGACCCAGATAAATATCGCATCTTTTCACAACTTAAACGCGAAGCCAAGGTAGAGTTACTACCAACGTTGTTAAACCCGGAATCAACGTTGATCGACGCTGATCATGATGCCACAGGCGATGCGCTGCTAGAAGAGTGAGGACGGATGCGTTGACCGATCGCGTGGGTGAGGATACAGAAACACCTCTATGCCATCTACTGGTAGGGATGTAAGCCAAAGCGCTTCACACGCGGCTAAGGCATCGGACAACTGAGATTGAGATTCCAAGGTCTATGCGACTAGTACAGCGCATCAAAAGTTCTGCAACGTCGGTTGCAAGAGTGCTGAGTGCTGTAGCTTGCTGCCGCTTTGCGGTGGACTGAGTGCCGAGGACTGAGTAGCGCTCAAGCCTGTTGCCTCATTTCTGTTTCAAAACACTAGGCAAGACGCTGCGTGTCGAACCATGCCAGTGCCGCACCGATCGCTTCTGCCAAAATGCTAATGAGCCGATAAAGTGCAACAACGCTAAGAATCAAGCCCGGAGAGAATGTTTGTCCAAGGAGCGCGATCGCCGTTGCTTCAAAAACCCCAATACCACCCGGTGCACCTGGTACTACCAAGCCAAGTAACCACGCGAGACTAAACGCACTCATTAATAGCGGCAGTTGATTTGGTAGAACGGGGCTAAGCGCTAAAAACGTGAGCAGAAAGCCCACGCCTCGCAGCAGCAGAAACCCTATTTCTCCAATTAATGGGAGCAACGGATATTTGTCTAATCGAAAGGGTGTTTCAGCGACAGTTTTGGTTGCGGTCTGCTTCAACCTTCCCAACAAGCGCACCAGTAAATTAATGATGCGGGGATGCACAGACGCCAGCACAGCAGACAGGCATGCCCATTGAAGGAGCATGGCAGGTGCACCATACCGTGCCACGATCGACTGACTGCATAGCAAGGTCACCAATAGCGCCGCCGCTGCCATCAACAAAGGTTCTAATAAAACGCTAACAGTAGCGGTTTCCACCGTTGCCCCTGCTTTCGTCGCAGCCGTTACGCGACCGTAGTAGTGCCAGACATTACCAGGAAGGTATTTGGCGATCGTTGTTTGCAAATAAGCTTGTACCAGCCAAATCCCGTTCACTGGCTGATGAAAGTTTTGCAACAGACGACTCCAAACACCACCAGCGCAAATGTGAGCCAGGAGCGTGATGCCAAGGGCGATCGTCAGACATGCCCAACCAGCCCCGTCTAGACGTATAGAAACAACCTTCTGCCAATGCTGCTGCAACACGGAGCCTAGAAAGAACAGCGTTCCACCCAGAATGATCCAGCGTAAGAATGGCTTTAAGCGTCCGAGCTGCTTCATGAGGATCGGAAGGTTTCAGTGACAGCGGGGCAGAGGGAAGCAGAGGGGCAAGGGAAGCGGTTTGAGTTCTGAGTTACAGCCATTTTCATTTGCATTCACTACACCCTACCCCACACACCCGTATTCACCAGACTGCGGCTTACCCAATCAGTAACCGCTGTAAGACTCACCTACCAACGATAAGCAACTACACGCTGACTGCTGATAGCTGACTTCCCTCTAATCCAACTCTCGACGACCTTCCAAGGCTCTTGCCAGCGTTACCTCGTCAGCATATTCTAGGTCGCCGCCCATCGGTAGACCAAAGGCAATGCGGGTCACTTTTGTAAAATGCTTGAGCAAATGCCCCACGTAAAGTGTAGTCGTTTCGCCTTCAACGCTGGGACTAATTGCCATAATCACTTCGGCAATATTTTGCTGTTTCACCCGACGGATCAGCGACTGGATGTGCAGTTGTTCTGGCCCAATGCCGTCCATTGGCGAAATGAGTCCGCCCAAAACGTGATACTTGCCTCGATACTCGCGGGTTTTTTCTAGCGCAATGACATCTCTAGAATCTGCTACAACGCAGATAATTTGACTGTCACGACTAGGGGTACGACAAATTTCGCAGACAGGCTCTGCGGAAAGATGAAAGCAAACTGAACAGTAACCAACTTGCTGTTTGGCTTCCATTAGCGCATTTGCCAACGCCTTAACCTCATCCTCTGATCGCTTGAGGATATGAAGCGCCAGTCGTTGGGCTGTTTTGGGGCCAACGCCAGGAAGATGTTGCAGTTGCTCAATTAAGCGGGCAAGGGGGCGTGTGTAAACCGTTGGAATTCCTCCGAATCTAGATCAATTTTAGCGCGACAGGGGAGGTGGAGGGGGCAAGGTAGAGGAGGGAGCGGAGGGGGCGGAGGAAGGCAAAAGGCAAAAAAGGAGTGGGGAGTTGGGAATGGGCCAAAGGCTAAAAAGCTGAACGCTGTGACTGACTTCCGCTTTACAGTTCGCTTATCAAACTCAAAACGTCCCCTGCCTCCCCTGCTCCCCTTTCTTCCCCTGCTTCCCCTACTCCCTCTGCCCCTATCCGGGAGGCCACGTCATCGATCGTCCGCCCAAAATGTGCAGATGAAGGTGATCAACTGTTTGCCCGCCGTCGTCGCCAGTATTAATGACCAGACGATAGCCATTGGTTAGCCCAACCTGATCGGCAACCCGTTTGGCGGTCAGCAGCAGATGCCCCATAAGCACATGGTCTTTTGCTTCTGCATCCGAGAGTTTGGCGATCGGCTGCTTGGGAATCACCAGAATATGGATTGGGGCTTGAGGGTTAACGTCTTTGAACGCGAGTGCCAAGTTGTCTTCGTAAACAATCTCAGCAGGAATTTCGCGGCGAATGATCTTGCTAAAAATGGTTTCGGTGATTTCGCTCATGCCGTCCCTTCGTGGTGCCAGATGGGTTTCTAGTTGAAATTCTAAAGGGTTGCACACTGTTTGCAACGTAAATTCTACCAACCGCGACGACTCAGATTAAAAGACGAGAATGCCCCTGCTCTCATTCGCCGACTTCACGTTTCTGCTTTGCACGATCGCCCAAAGACAGACGCTCAAGAGGGTAGCGCACCGGATAAAAGGAGTGGAGTTAGAGGCGAAGGCTGAGGTTCATGTATCGACTCGTAACAATTTCTCGTTCTGATTAAGAAACGTTGCAGGCATGTACGCCCCTTGTTAGCGTGATCTCGTAGCTGGATCGAGTCAAATCATCCAGTTGCAGATCACCAACAATGAGTCGTTTTAACTCAAAGGAGGAAAAATGTTGACACTAGCTGTAGTCCTTTTTAGTGGTTGGCTGCTTGCTGCCACACTTGGCACCTGGACATGGTTTGCAGCCCAAAACCCCTCAAGAACGTCCTGGTTTTAGGGTTCATTGAAGACGAAATGTTAGCGCTAACGGTTTGGTATTGAGTGTATGAGGCTTCCCGAATGACGTCATTTGGGAAGCCGTTTTTGGCATGTATGAACACGCCTCACCCAAACAGCCAGCTATTGCTCAAATGAGTTTGGCTGACCGGAAAATGAAGAACAGCCCGATCGCTAACCCAAAGACGGCACCCAACAAGAGGGGGAAAAGTACAAATGCCATGCGTGATCTCTCCACGTAACTAGCAAAACTATACAAAACTATGGGTCGCAGAAGGTGACCTTGAGCCAATAAACTTAGGGGGAGGCAAAAGGCAAAGGGTAACAGAAGGGAGTAGGGAGTGGGGCTAAAGGCTAAAAACTGACCACTGACCGCTTATGAAACTCAAAACCTCTCCCGCTTCCCCTGCTTCCCCTGCCTCCCCGCTCTCTTTCAGCTCAAATCGCCTTCATTTGCTATGCAATCTGTTATTCCCGTTAATTTACCGCGGCATGCTTACGACATTACGATCGCGCCTGGTAGCGTCGATCAGTTAGGTGTCTGGATGCAGGGCACGACCAAGCGTCCGCTGAAATTGGGTAGCCGTGTGTTGGTAATATCCAATCCAGCTGTGTTTGAGCACTATGGCAGGCGGGTGATTGCCTCTCTGGAGCAGGCAGGCTTTACCGTGGCAACGTGCCTTCTGCCGGATGGAGAGCACTATAAAACTTTGGAAACGCTAACCAAAATCTATGATGCGGCGTTGGCAAATCGACTGGAGCGATCGTCTACCTTTGTGGCTCTTGGGGGTGGGGTGATTGGGGACATGACGGGCTTCGCAGCGGCAACCTGGTTGCGTGGAGTCAATGTGGTGCAGGTACCAACGTCTCTTCTGGCAATGGTGGATGCGGCGATCGGGGGCAAAACGGGGGTCAACCATCCCAACGGCAAAAACTTGATTGGCGCGTTTCATCAACCGCGTCTGGTTTTGATCGATCCACACGTGCTGCAAACGCTGCCTGTGCGAGAATTTCGGGCCGCGATCGCCGAAGTAATCAAGTACGGTGTGATTTGGGATGCCGATCTGTTCACGCAGCTAGAAGCCGCGCCTCAACTCGACCAGCTTTCTCACTTGAGTGCTGAACTGCTACAAGCCATGCTGACCCATTCCTGCCGGGCGAAAGCACACGTGGTTAGCAAAGATGAAAAAGAAGCCGGACTGCGGGCCATTCTCAACTACGGACACACGATCGGTCATGCGGTTGAAAGTCTGACGGGCTATCAGGTGGTTAATCATGGCGAAGCGGTGGCGATCGGTATGGTGGCTGCTGCCGAGATTGCAGTGGCGCTTCAGCTTTGGCGACCAGCCGATGCTCAACGTCAGCTTACCTTGTTGCAAAACGCTCAGTTACCGACTCATCTGCCTTCTGGTATCAACCTGGATGCCATTCTGTCGTCTCTTCAATCAGATAAGAAGGTGGAAGCAGGACAGGTACGCTTTGTCTTGCCAACACAAATTGGAGCCGCGATCGTGACTGATCAAGTGCCCACAACCATCATTCGGCAGGTGCTCCAGCAGATGCAGACGGTTTAAGAGCACGGCGATTCAATTAGTCAAACATTCACGTTTTATAGCTGTCGCCATAAAGGTTGAACATTGGATTAAAGGGGTGTGTGGGCTTTGCCCCCAGCCAGGGGTTCCACCCCTGCACCCCGTCCTAACCAATCTGGCTATGGCTATAGTGATGGATGAGGTTGCAGCGTTGAAATTACTGGGTTGCCTGTATCCTACTGGTTTATTCAGCGATGTGGGGATAGTGTATCAATGGCTTTCAACGATAGCTTGAAACCGATCGAACTGGAGGCTCTGATAAGCGCGATCGTGAGTCTGCTTGATGACAAAGAGTGATGGTGCTCAAATCCTCCTTTAGTCCTAGCTGGAAAAACACGCTTGCATTTGATGAATTCCGGGGGGGGTGGGCATGCCTACCCTACAGAATGGAGTTTCAGATAGGTTCTTAATCATGGTGGTGAGCGGGTAGGAATGTGTTTTTCTTGACTAAAATTCGACGCTTCGTTCTTTGGCAGAGAACACTGAAAACAACCGTTCAGCTATCTGTTCGCTTAGCTAAGGCTATTGTGTTCATTCTTACATGTGAACTTAGTACGGGGTCTCCCATTAGACATTTAGTTGCTTAGGTATATCCTTCTCGCGCTGGAGGGAAGATGGCCTTCAGCTTTTTAGGCTTAGTTTAGCCGACTGCTTTGAAGCGACTGATTTTATAGACGCCATTGATTTTATAGACGCTACGTCAACAATGGCAGCAACGAAAACGCAGCGACGGGTTACAAAGCGGCTTTAGTCACGACGGACTGAGGAACGTGTGAACCATAAGATGACGAATAGAGAAACTGTCTTGTTGGCAGGCGTCGGGAGCGATGCGATCGCCCTTAGCAATTCCTGTTCGTTCATCGTTTTAACAGCGCTGCTTAAACAAGTTTGAAAGGATTCTTGATGATTAAAGCCATTGGATATGCGGCTCAAGAGGCAACGGCACCGCTCAAACCGTTGGAGTTCGATCGCAACGAACCCGGTGCCCATGATGTGCAAATTGACATTCTTTACTGTGGCGTTTGCCACTCAGACGTGCATCAAGTGCGAAACGAGTGGCATAACACCGTCTACCCTTGCCTTCCCGGTCATGAAATTGTGGGACGGGTGGTTAACGTGGGTCAACACGTCACCAAATTTAAGGAAGGCGACCTCGCAGGAGTAGGCTGCATGATTGATAGCTGTCAAGAGTGTCAACCCTGTCATGCTGGAGAGGAGCAGTATTGTGAAGGGCCTAAGGGCTGGACTGCCACGTATAACGGACCGCAAAAGCCTGATGGCAGCAACACCTTTGGTGGCTACTCCAGTACCATCACTGTTAAAGAAACCTTTGCTCTCAAAATACCTGAGAATCTAGAAACCAAAGCCGTTGCGCCTTTGCTCTGTGCTGGAGTCACGACCTATTCACCGCTGCGCCATTGGCAGGTGAAGCCAGGTCAAAAAGTAGGTGTTGTGGGTTTTGGTGGTTTGGGCGATATGGCAGTCAAGCTGGCAACCGCAATGGGTGCTCGCGTTGTTGCTTTTACCACATCGCCAGAGAAAGAAGCCGGTATTCGCAAGCTAGGGGCAGAGGATGTGGTGATCTCTACAGACAAAGCTGCAATGGAGAAGTATGCCAGCAGTTTTGATTTCATCCTCAGCACGATTCCCACCAAGCACGACATCAATCCATACATTCAGCTTTTAAAGCGGGATGCCACGATCGCTCTTGTGGGCGCGTTAGAACCATTGGAGCCGATCAACCACAGCCAGGTTGCGTTCCATCGGCGATCAGTTGCGGGATCACTTATTGGTGGCATTACTGAAACACAAGAGGTGTTGGACTTTTGCTCTCACCACAACATTGTCTCGGATGTGGAACTGATTCCCATTCAGCAAATCAACGAGGCGTTTGAGCGAATGATTAAAGGCGATGTGAAATACCGCTTTGTCATTGATATGAACTCTTTGAAGGATCAAGAAGGATAAATGATTCATGGTTAGTCAGTTACAGAAATTGCCGACGGTTAAAACGAGCGGCACGTTGGAACCAGTGGCACACTTTGATGGCGCAATGCCGACAGGGGTAACGGTTTCCCATCAAGGACGCATCTTTGTCAATTTTCCCAAATGGGGCGATGACGTCAAATTCACGGTCGCTGAATTCCGGGATGGTACGGTTGTGGCGTATCCCAATGAGGCGTTTAACCAGACCTTACATCCTATTTCGCGTTCGCATTGATGCTCAACCAGTGCGACTGCAATGAACTTGTATTGCGCTTAGGTCATCCTCACATAAAGGTACGCTATGAAACCGATCAAAGTTGAAAAGACGTTAACCATTAACAAACCCGCAGAGGAGCTTTATCGCTTCTGGCATGATTTTGAGAACCTGCCCCACTTTATGAAGCATCTCAAAGCGGTCAAGGTGTATGACGCCAAACGATCGCATTGGGTTACAAGTGGCCCTTTAAATGGAACCGTTGAATGGGATGCCGAGATTATTGATGATCGGGAAAACGAATTCATTGCTTGGCGATCGTTGGAAGGCGCGGATGTAAACAATGCTGGCTCGATTCAATTCCAACCATCTTCTGGCAAGCGTGGCACTGTGGTCAAAGTCGCCACGGCCTACAACCCACCCGGTGGAGCGATCGGCGATACCCTTGCCAAACTCTTTGGTGAAGCGCCAGAGCAGCAGCTTGGTGATGATCTCCGTCGCTTCAAGATGTTGATGGAGACGGGCGAAATTGCCACCACTGAAGGTCAATCTAAAGGGAGAGATTAGAGGCTTAAACCAATGGAAGCTTTACAACCAATTTAACGACAGGAGATAACCGATGAAAGCAGTTTGCTGGCAAGGTACGAAGAAGGTTGAAGTTGAAACCGTGCCTGATCCCAAAATTCTCAATCCGCGTGATGCGATCGTCAAAATCACATCCACTGCCATCTGTGGTTCTGACTTGCATCTGTATGATGGGTTCAATCCCACCATGAAACCGGGTGACATTCTGGGTCACGAATTCATGGGAGAGATTGTTGAGTTAGGCAGTGGAGTTAAGACGGGAAATCCCCGCAACAATGGTGAACCGCTTGCTATTGGCGATCGGGTCGTGGTTCCATTCACCATTTCCTGCGGTAGCTGCTTCTTCTGCAATCGCGATTTATGGTCATTGTGCGATAACTCCAACCCCAATGCCTGGATGGTAGAGCAAATGATGGGTCATTCTCCATCAGGACTTTTTGGTTATTCGCATTTGACAGGAGGCTACGCAGGCGGACAAGCGGAGTATGCCCGCGTCCCCTTTGCTGATGTGGGTTTGTTCAAGATTCCCAGCGAGTTAACTGACGAACAGGTTCTGTTTCTCACCGATATCTTTCCCACAGGCTATATGGCAGCCGAAAACTGCGACATTCAGCCAGGTGATACGGTTGCTATTTGGGGCTGTGGGCCTGTGGGGCAGTTTGCAATTAGAAGTGCGTTTCTGTTGGGTGCAGAGCGGGTTATTGCGATCGATCTCGTACCTGAACGGCTACAAATGGCGAAAGATGGTGGAGCCGAAATCCTGAACATTGCTGAAGTGGAGGTCGGTGAAGCCCTCAAAGAAATGACGGGCGGTCGTGGCCCCGACTCGGTTATGGATGCGGTGGGGATGGAAGCACATGGGTTCGGGCTGGAAGGCTTTTACGATAAAGTGTCGCAAGCGGTACGCATGGAAACTGATCGCCCGAATGTATTACGTCAGGCGATTGTCGCGTGCCGTAAAGGTGGCACCGTCTCCGTTCCGGGTGTTTATACAGGCTTTGTAGACAAAGTGCCAATGGGTGCCTTTATGAACAAAGGCTTGACGATGAAAACGGGGCAAACCCACATTCACCGCTACTTGCAGCCTTTGACCGATCTCATTCAAAAAGGCAAGATTGATCCATCGTTCTTGATTACACACAAGCTACCGATCGATCAGGCTCCGCACGCCTACGAAATCTTTAAGCAAAAGCAAGACAACTGCATTAAAGTTGTTCTAAAACCTGGTCAAGCGGCCTAAAGTAGTTGTATGAACTAGGGGGCTGGCTGTCTAAGGTTGCACTAACCTTAGTTTTATTGCCAGCCTCTAGCCTGGAAAAACAGCGTCATTTTTTGCAGTCGTTTTCGCCTCTTACAGGTGGCACCTTTCTCTAACCCTCTTCAGCGATCGCCATAACAGTCAAGCACTGGCCTGTCCTTGCGTTAGCATCGTGGTATGCAATCGATGCGATTACTCTTTGAAACGCCAGAGGCTGCCCGTGAGGTTGCCTTCATGCTTCGGTGCGAGTACGACGGCTTTACTATGATTACGCTGCCTCCGCTCCACGACACGTTGGCACTCAGAACCGCGATCGAGCTAACGGGATCTGATTTCTGTTTTGATGGCGACCACTATCCGCTCGTGCTTTCCTTTACATCTACTGCACTGGGTCAAGTCAGTGACCAATACGCAGACGAGCGGATTAGCCAGAAAGCGGAGTTATGGTTGAATGAAGCTTCATCCTGATATGGGCCGTAGCATTGCCGCCAAGAGTACCTGAGCCATTGCTTGTAGCCCGACTAAGAACTACTGTGGCAGAGCTTCGTCCTTTGTGGCAGGCTTAAAGCCAAATTTGGTTGCAATGACCACTTGCCCTCAAAAAGGAGCCAGGGCTTCTCCTACCAGTTCTTCATGACAAAGGAGCCATACACTTCAGCCGTAGCGGAAAAACGCCACGCTTCTTTCAACCGCTGCACGATGAGGGAAATCATTTCACTCCTATTAGGTAAGAGAGTTATAGAAAAGCTCATACTCATACAACCGAGTCCGATCGCCGAAACTTCTAAATAGGATTTATGCATTTGGCACCCAACCCCCCTTTCTTGAATGCCGAAGGCTATATTCTGGGGATTTGAATTGGCTCGGTTCCCCCTTTCTTGTAGCTTGCTTCCCGAAGGGTATGCCCAAAGTGCTATAAATCGGGGGCTAGGGCGTGGTTTAAAACCCTCGGAAACCCCCAACCCCCAAATTTGGGGGCTTACAAACCAGCTTCAAAGTCTCCTAGCATTGGGGGCTTAAAGCCCTTTGGGCATACAAGAAAAGGGGGCAGAAGCTATCAGCAATGAAACGATTGAAGTTCTAGAACACTGCCTAGGGGGCGAAAGATGACTGCTCTTGCGTAAGTCCTACTAAATTGCTATTGCCAAGTTTGCGCGTTTGCATGTGACTCCTTCGAGGGTTCGCCTCAGCTATGCAGATTTAAGGGATGCCATATCAATCACGAAGCGGTACTTCACATCAGACTTGAGCAGGCGATCGTAGGCTTCGTTGACCTTCTGAATTGGGATGACTTCGACATCCGCAGTGATGTTGTGTTTGCTGCAAAAGTCCAGCATCTCCTGAGTTTCGGCAATGCCGCCGATCATAGAGCCGGATAGGCTACGGCGACCCATGAGCAGGCTGAAGGCTGCCACATCCAATGGCTTCTCCGGTGCGCCAACCAGGGTAATGTTGCCGTCGAGGCGGAGCAGGTTGAGATAAGCGTTGATGTCGTGCTTAGCGGAGACGGTGTCGAGGATGAAATCGAAGCTGCCAGCGTGTTTCTGCATTTCGTCAGTGTTACGGGAAACCACGACTTCATCCGCACCAAGACGCAGGGCATCTTCCGTCTTGCCGGGGGACGTGGTAAAGACGACAACGTGTGCTCCCATCGCATGAGCGAGCTTCACGCCCATGTGCCCCAATCCGCCAAGACCGACCACACCGACCTTCTTGCCCTCGGTAACACCGTGGTGTCGCAGGGGTGAATAAGTAGTAATCCCTGCGCAAAGGAGTGGTGCGACTCCAGCAAGATCGAGATTGTCTGGAACGCGTAGCACGAAGCGTTCATCGGCAACGATGCTATCGGAGTAGCCACCATACGTAACCGGAGCGGTCTTGTGCTTGTCCGGGGAGTTGTAGGTGAAGATCACATTTTGGCAAAATTGCTCAACGCCGGCTTTGCAGTTCGGACAGGTGCCGTCGGAGTCAACCATGCAGCCGATCGCCGCCAGATCACCAGGTTTGTACTTCGTCACTGCCGAGCCAACTTTAGTGACGCGACCGACGATCTCATGACCAGGAACGATCGGATAGGTCGTGGACATGAAGTCGCTCCACTCATCACGGACTGAATGGACATCAGAGTGGCAGATACCGCAGAAGAGGATTTCGATCTGAACGTCGTGTTCGGTTGGATCACGCCGGGCGATCGTATCGGAGGCTAGCGGGGATGTTGCACTGGCAGCGGCGTATGCTTTGGTGTTGTACATGAATGGTGCTCCTACTGGTTTACGTTTGATGCCTGGTATTGTTCGTCGCTGACCTGTTCCAGCCAGTCAACGGGCTTGCCGTTGAGCTGTTCCTGAATGGCAATATGCGTCATCGCCGTCGTTGGGGTGGCTCCGTGCCAATGCTTCTCACCTGGTGAGAACCAGATTACGTCTCCCGGTCGGATGGGTTCGATCGCTCCACCCCAGCGCTGTACGAGGCCACAGCCAGCCGTCACGATTAAGGTCTGTCCCAAGGGATGAGTGTGCCATGCAGTCCGAGCACCTGGCTCAAACGTGACACTGGCACCAGCCGTGCGCGCTGGAGCGGGTGTCTGAAATAGGGGGTCAATGCGCACAGTGCCCGTAAAATACTCAATCGGCCCTTTGGTGGAAGGCTGTGATCCACTTCGTTTGATATCCATTGTTTGCATTCCTTGATTGGATGCCATTGGGTTGGTTGCCCCAACCGTAGAGATGAACACTGCTCGCCTCCTCTACCGATAGGGATGGGATTTTTGGCGGTAAGGATGAGTTTTTTTAAGTCGCACGGTTAGCCTCGACGTTGTGTGAATGGTCAGTTGACAAATCGCTTACTCAATCCAGCTTGCGTTGTCGCTTGAATAAAAATCCAGATGCTTGCAGGAAGCTAGATTCCTTTCTTCTTGCTTTAGGTTTATTTTAGGCATCCTGGCGAGTAAGCCATAGAACGATCGTCTAAGATCGTTGTACAATCCTGCAAACTTAGACATGAATGCTGCTAAAACGAGTGAAACGTCCGATCGAGCTTTCATCAATAACTCGCAGGCAACGCGTGAGGCAGGCAGAGCGCAGGCGAACCGAGACGAATTGACGGAGCGAATTTCCCAGGCGATGCATCAGGATGGAACGATCGAGTCATTAAAGGGGGTGCATTTCAACCGCATATCCTCGCCATCGGAAGCCTGTCATAGTGTCTCTACCCCTGCCTTCTGTGTTATTGCTCAGGGCAGCAAAGAAGTGCTGTTAGGCAGCGATCGCTATCAGTACGACCCGATGCATTACCTACTAGCAACCGCCGAACTACCCGTTATTAGCCAGATCCTGGACGCATCCAGTGCTCAACCGTACCTGAGCCTTCGCCTTGATCTCGATCCCACCCTCGTTGGCTCCGTCATGGTCGAGGCAGGCTATCCCTCAGCCCAAAAGGGTGCCAATGTCAAAGCGATCGACGTTAGTCCGTTGGATGCCAATCTGTTAGACGCTGTAGTGCGACTCGTCAGGCTGCTCGATTCCCCTACTGAAGCGCCTGTGCTTGCACCATTGATTAAGCGGGAAATCATTTACCGCCTGCTGACAGGAGCGCAAGGGCATCGGCTGCGGCAAATTGCCGTTCTCAGTGGCTACACCCACCACATTGCCAGAGCCGTCGATCGCCTGCGTCAAGACTTTAACCAGCCGCTGCGGATTGAAGACATTGCACGAGAGCTTGGTATGAGTGTCTCAGGCTTCCACCATCACTTCAAGTCGGTCACTGCCATGAGTCCTTTGCAGTTCCAGAAACAACTGCGGCTCCAGGAAGCTCGTCGTCTGATGCTGGGGCAAAACCTGGACGCAACTACTGCGGCGTACCAGGTAGGCTATGACGATGCTTCGCACTTCAACCGGGAGTACAAAAGGCTGTTCGGGGCACCGCCGATGCGCGACGTAGAACGGCTGCGGGAAGCAGCGAGGGAGACGGCTAGTTCAATATGACGACATCGATCGAGAGCAGCTTGGGAAGAAACCGCAGCTCAGAAAGCCTGTCCTGCTAAAAGCAGCGTGAGCGCCGTGAAGTCTCTCGATCGATCGCTGAGAGTATGTCTGAGAAGTGCGAGACTGTCCTGCTGTAGCTTGCTTGCCAAAGGCATCTCGATCGAGCGCTGAAACCCTGGATTTTAGCCTACGGGAAGCAAGCTACGTTGTGCTTCGCCCGCCCCAAAATGACAAGAACACGTTTAGACATTCGCTCTGTGATCGCCGCATACTCTAGCCAGATCTTTTGTTCATCGCATGCCCCCAACATGTGCTTCTTCTGAAGGCACGAGGTCTCGTACCACGGGATTGCATTCTCTCAAGCGATTAGATTCTCATCATGAGACTACTTGAAGCTTTCTGTCTCACCTGGCAGCAGTTGTTAGGGAGAGCGGCAAGGTGGGCAATTTAATGACAGTGAGCATTTCATAGCACCCATGCTCAAACAAGCATTGGAGTGCTGCTAACAGATTATTCATGAGGTAAGAGCGGCATTATGAGTGACATCACCAAGGAAGAAGTGCGTGAGCGGCTTGGCAATATTGATCAAATTCGTGACATTATTTTTGGCTCTCAATTGCGCGATTATGACAATCGGCTCGATCGCCTGGAATCGGATTCAACGATGTTTCAGCAAGAAATGCGCGATCGCATTGACCAAATCAAGACCATTTTAGCCACAGAGTTACGTACAGCGACTGATTCACTAGAGAAAAAGCTGAAAACACTGAGTACAAAATCTCAAGAAGATAGCGTTGATTTACAACAACAAATCGATCGAATTCAGCGAAAATTTTCTAGCAGTATTGAATCGCTAGATGTGGCGATCGACAAGCAAGAGCAGGAGTTACGAAGCGAGCTTTTGCAAACTAGAACCAATCTGCAAGATGATGTTTTGGCACTCAGAGATATGGTCTTTGAAGAACTCGATCGACGCTTTTCCCTCATCAGAGAAGGCAAAGTCTCAAAAGACGATATGGCAGAGGCACTGTTTGAGCTGGCGATGCGCATGAAAGGGACAGAATTTGTGCCAAAGCTTAGAGAAATCGCTAGCAAAGCGGATTCTGATACACACATTCCACTGTTAGAAACCAGAAAAATTTCCGAACGAATTGCCTGATAGCGCAAGGTCTCTTTGAGCCGTGAATAGCCAGCCGCAAGAACTAGATTCTCGGCTTCTTCAAGAAGCCGAGAATCTTCAAAATGATGAATTGGAACCTTTGTTGAAGCTGCTGATTGATCTCAAGCTTGTTGATCCGCCCAAAAATGTTGATCCGCCCCAACCTCTTGATCCATTGGAAGCAACTCCTATGTCATTGCTGGACGATCGCGCCTACAATCAGCCCAAAACGTTAGATTGCGTACCTGAGTCAGATCAACCGTCAACAGTACCCACTGTGGCAGCTACATTATTCATACCAGATGACAATGGCAATCCAGTGGTGAAACCACCGCCACCGCCACCCGGCAAGTTTCAGCCAGGTGAACCAGACGATCAGAAGCACCCTTCTGAGACATCGATCGATGCCTTTGAGCAGTTACAGAGCCTTTTGGTTGGGGCTGAATTAACCGCATCTCGTGATCTGACGGCGGCTCTGGAGCAAAAAATTGCTAGCCTGGAGCATCAAATTTATGAACCTGCGGCGTTGATGAACCTGTTGCTACCGTGGGTGGCAGAACTGTTGACACGCAAAATCGCAGAGTCCAGAGAAGAGGTGGTACGGGCGATCGCGCCTATTATTGATCAGGCAATTCAAAGTCGGGGCGAGCAAGATAGAGTATCCATGAGTGCCGCAATTTCGCCCTTGATTGCAGCGGCAATTTCGCAGCAGACCACCCATTCGCCAGAAGAAGTTGCAAACGCAATCGCGCCTACGATTGGCAAAGCCATCAAGGAGCAAATTCGGCTAGAGCAAGATGCTATGGTGGATGCGCTTTATCCCATCATTGGCAGTACGATCGCCAAATATATGGCGGAAGCCATCCAGTCAATTAATCAACAAATTGAAAATACGCTCAGTCCTGAGGGCATCCAGCGTAAAATACGCGCCAAGCTCCAGGGTGTGTCTGAGGCAGAGCTGATTCTCAAGCAGGCAATGCCCTTCACCGTGCAGGCGATTTTTTTGATTCACAAAGCCTCTGGTCTGCTGATTGCCGAAATTCAATCGGTGGGTGACCAGAGCCTGGAATCGGAAATGTTGGCGGGGATGCTAACGGCCATCCGCAGTTTTGCCAATGATTGTATGGCCCAAGCGGGAACGACATCAGAGCTTGATCAGATCGACTATGGCGGGGCCAAAATCATTTTAGAAGTGGCAGGCTACTGCTATTTAGCCTTGGTGGTGCAGGGAGAACCGCCGCGATCGTTCATGCCCAAGGTGCGACAAACGCTGAGTACCCTGGTCAAACAGAACGGCAACTCGCTTGAGGCGTTTGATGGCGATCCAGACACCATTCCCCCTGCGGTCTCAACTCAGTTAGAAGCCCTGCGGGATCAGTTTGCAGGCGATCGCCCCGCAAAAACTGCCAAACCGCCCTTCATTCTTATTGGTGTGTTGGGACTGTTAGCGCTCATTGGTATCCCCTGGGGCTTTTATCAATATCATCAAAGCGTGGCACGACACGCTGAATCAAACACCGCGTTGGCACTGGCCTCCACACCAGCCTTAGCCGTTTATCGGTTAGATGTCACAGCTAGTCGCAAAACGTTGACACTGACAGGACGATTGCCCAATCCAATGTTGCGTTGGCAAGCTGAGCAAGTCGTGCAACGTGCCGCACCAGACTGGACGCTAGACAACAAAATTCTGGCAGTCGAGATGCCTCCTGATCCCGTCCTGGCAGCAGCGGAAGTAAAGCGAGTCACAGCGCTTTTGAACCAAACAGACGGCACTGCCGTGACCACTCGCTATGCAGATGGACGTGTTTTGGTTGAGGGGAGCTTGAGTCAGACGATCGCCGCCAGCACCATCACACAAGCTTTTGCTCAAATTCCAGGTGTGCGATCGGTGACAAACACTGTCAATGTACCACCCATTCAGATTCCTACCCGACTGTACTTCAATCCCGCTTCAGCCGTGCTACAACCAGCCGACAAAGGATACAAAATTAGTCGAGTGATTGCGTTTCTTCAACAATATCCCAACTACACGCTGCGAATTATTGGTCAAAGCGATGCATTGACGAGTCAGGAAAAGCCATCATTGGCCTTGCAAAGAGCCAGCGCTGTACGTGCGACCTTGGTGAGTCGAGGAGTGGCTGCTAGCCGCTTGCAATTGGAGACAGCAACTTCTCACAGCGAACCGCCAAACCAACCAGCATGGAAACGTCGCTCCGTTGCCTTCGAGCCGATCGCCTCCGCAACTGATACCAATTTGAATTGAAAATGCGACACATCCTGTAGGGGCAAGGCATTGCCTTGCCCCTACCCACCGATTGATCTGTAGCCGTCATTCTTTAAATCGGTATGACCCTTAGGATCGCGGCTTAAATAACTTCGGCAAGTGAGGTGTTCTGTAGGGGACGCACGGCCGTGCGCCCGTACCCCAAGGTCACACTTTAATTAATTCTTGTTCCTTAGGATCGTGGCTTAAATCGCATCGGTCATCCTCATGCTAAGCCACTACAAGGTTGTCGGTTTGATTAAATTCTCTCCAGGCTAACGGTGCGAAACCTGTTGTGGCCTTTCTTCTGTTAGCCCGCACTTTCAGTGCAGGGCGGGTCAGACGATCGCTGAACGATTTGTCAGTTAACCAGCATCGAATCACCCTCGTTGTCAAATAGAACAAAAGGGGAAGACTAAAGCTACTACAAATTACCTATTTGTGGCGTGTGTTTCGAGTTAACTCATCATGTCTACAGGTTCTAAATCGACGCTTTCCAAAAAAATGTGTCTGATTGGTGATTTTGGTGTTGGTAAAACGAGCTTAATTCGTCGCTTTGTCGATCGCCAGTTTAGCGACCAGTACCTATCCACCGTGGGCGTAAAAATTTCTCGCAAGCTGGTAGAAGGCCAGGAGCCAGGAATCAAAGACCTACAGCTTCTCATCTGGGATATTGAGGGCAGCACCAAGTTCAAGGCGATCGCGCCCAGTTATTTGCAAGGTGCGAAAGCAGCGATCGTCGTGGGCGATGTCACCCGGCAAGAAACGCTCGATCGGCTTTCTGAACATGTGGAAAGCTTCTTAGCAATTAATCCTCAAGGCGTTGTAGCTGTGGCATTGAACAAAGCCGATCTGGTTGAGGAAAAAACACTCATAGATCTGCTCCAGCTATTGCCGTTACAGAATCAGCCCCGTGTGCTGACCGTGTGTGCCACTTCAGCAAAGACTGGGAAAGCTGTTGATGATGTGTTTCAAACTCTTACTCAGCAGATGATGGAGTCAGAATGAACGCTCTCTTTGAGCAACTACTCGCCCTGCGTCGCATGGAATATGTGACGCTTGATCGGCACTTACACATTGTCGCTGTGTCTTCAGGTGGGCAGCAGTTCGCGGATAGTGCGGCTGCCCTGGTGAAGGGATGCGATTGCTCTCTATCCTTTCCAGAATTAGTGGGGTCAGAAAGCGAGCTGATGGCAGTACTTCAGGGAGAACGGACAAGCTTTGAACTACACGCGATTGCCCGTTCTCAGCCGAATGGAACCTTGCTGTACTTTGATTTACGCGTGACTCAAATCGCAGAAGCCACGTTTTCTGAAAGTGAACTTATTCTTTTTTTAGAAGATGTCACTCAGAACATGGCGTTAGAACAGCGCTTGGTGCAGGCATCCAATGAAATGAGTTTGTTGGTGAGTGCACTAACAACATCTAAAGAATACGTGGACAAAATTGTGACCGCGATCGCCGATGCCTTGGTTGTCACCAATCAGGCAGGCATCATCAAAACGGTAAATCAAGCCACACATAGCTTGTTGGGCTATAGCCAGACAGAGCTGATTGGTCAGCCGATCGCCACGATCGTGGCAGACAAAAACTTTTTACTCCAAGCCATTCAGCCCAACCCATCGCAAGCAGTCGGTAAGGAGATTGAAATCGTCTGTCGCACCAGCAGCGGTGCCAAGCGCTTAATCGCGTTTTCATGCTCTACAATGCAGACCAACAGCGATGATGGTCAAGATTTTATTTACATCGGTCGTGATATTACCGATCGCGAACGCACTCAGCAGCGGCTGATGGCACAATACACGATCGCCCGTATTCTGTCTGAAGCGACAACGATCGCACAGGCGACAGCCAAAATTTTGCCAGCCCTGTGTCAAGTGCTCGAATGGGATTTGGTGGAGCTTTGGCTGGCGGAGGAAAACCAGGAGACAGATGCAACGACACCGCTTAGAGTACAGCGGTGCGTCGAAGCCTGGTCGAAGTCGTCGTTGCCGCTACGAGAGTTTATGGCAATCGCTCAAAAGACGACATTAGCAGTGGGTCTTGGGTTGCCTGGACGCGTGTGGATAACCGGACAGCCTCAATGGGTTACGACGGCTGATGCGCTCGACATCCTACGATCGCCCCTCGCTGCCAAGGCTGGCCTACGGGTAGCGTGTGGTTTTCCCGTCCAAAGCAGTGGTGAAGTGCTAGGAGTTATGACGTTTTTTAGCCGTGAGCTGAAAGAACCCGCTCAAGACCTGCTGCAAACCCTGACCGTCATCGGTAGTCAACTCGGTCAGTTTATCCAGCGCAAACGCATAGAAGCTGCACTTTCTAAAGAGCAGGAACAAACTGAACGTTTGCTGCTCAACGTTTTACCCAAACCGATCGCAAAGCGCTTGAAGCAGTCTCAAGAAACCATCGCTGAGAACTTTGCAGAAGCTACCGTTCTCTTTGCCGATCTGGTTAACTTTACCCAACTCGCCAGCAGCCTGTCGCCCATTGAGCTGGTCAATCTACTGAACCAAATTTTTTCCACCTTCGATCGCCTGAGCGAACAATACGGCCTGGAGAAAATCAAGACGATCGGTGATGCCTACATGGTGGTGGGTGGTGTGCCCAAGCAGCGAGCCGATCATGCTCAGGCGATCGCGGCAATGGCGTTGGATATGCAAACGGAACTTGCCCACTTTAATGCTCAGTTTAACGCCCACTCTAGCGCTACCAACGACTGCGCTCTTACGATGCGGATTGGCATTCACAGTGGCCCTGTGATTGCGGGTGTCATTGGCATCAAGAAGTTTATTTACGATCTTTGGGGCGATACCGTGAATATTGCCAGTCGCATGGAGTCTCAAGGTGTTGCGGGACGCATTCAAGTCACCGCCGCAACATACAGCGCCTTACAAAACCAATTTGCCTTTGAGTATCGGGGCAGTATTCCCATTAAAGGCAAAGGCACAATGGAGACTTATTTTCTCGTTGGCAAAACTGTTTGTGGGTTGGCACTGTAATTATTTTACGTAACTGCTTCAGCTATGGCTCTACCCTCTAAACCACATAGGCCCTGCCTTCTGAGCAAACTTTTGGCACCACGCTGCATTGAGTATCTGGTGCTAAACCACGACCTGACTATTTTAGAAGCGTCGTCTGGCAGCAAACGGTTGGCAGATGATCCGGCAGCGATGATGAGGGGTAGCGATATCCGGCAAAGTTTTCCGGAGTTATATGGTGCTGAAGCGCAATTGTTCGCTGTAGTGCAACAGCAGCAAGCCATCTTTGTGTTGAAGGGCATCAATCGATCGACGGCACAAACCCAGCTTTATATTGACCTTTCTGTGCTGGAAAATCAGGAGCAGGAAGGGTTTGAACATCAGCTTATTGTCTTGCTGGAGGATGTTACCCAGCGCATGGTGCTGGAACAATCCCTGGTACAGCGAGCCAATGAAGCCGATCTTCTGGTCGGTGCGTTAAACGCTTCCATCAGCTACACCAACCAAATTGTCACCTCAATGGCAGAGGCGTTAATTGTGACCAATGCCTGCGGCAGCATCAAAACGCTAAATCAAGCAGCGCAGCGGCTGTTTGGGTATAACGAAGCGGAACTGGTCGGTGCCTCGATCGCCCGTCTTGTCATGGATGATCCACTCATAGCATCAGCTAATCTCCCGCTTTTTGCGGCCCAAACCACATGGCACCAGGAGGTAGAAATTCTGTGTCAAACCAAAGCAGGGGCACAGCTCACAGTTGCCTTTTCGCGCTCTTTAGTGCAGCCTCAAGAAGGCACTGAAGGGTTTGTTTACATTGGTCGTGATATGACAGCGCGCAAGCGTGTTGAGCAGCGGCTTGAAGCTGAATACGCCATTACTCGCATCTTGACCGAGGCAGAGACGTTGGCAGCCGCAACGCCTAATATTTTGCAAGCGATCGGTGAAAGCCTGAAGTGGGATTTGGGCAACCTGTGGAGCCTCAACGCCGCTACAAACAGTCTGGAGCGGGTGGCAATCTGGCATCTACCCTCACTCCATATCTATTTTGAACCAACCTACTACCCTGTTGTGCCCTTGGGTACTGGCTTACCGGGGCGGGTTTGGGCCAGTGGTGCGGCAATCTGGATTCCCGATGTGGCGCAGGACGATGCTGTGCAGTCGGCTGTGGTGCGACAGGCAGGCTTACATGCCGCGATCGGCTTCCCCATTCTCAGCGGTGCCGAAGTACTGGGTGTACTCACCTTTTTTAGCCATCGCATTCAGCCACCTGATGAGGCGTTGCTCAAGATGATGACGGCGATCGGTCGGCAGATTGGGCAGTTTGTGAAACGCAAGCAGGCGGAAATGAGCTTGCAACACCAATTGCAGCGCACGTTATTGCTCAAGCAAATTACGGAGGAAATTCGTCAAAGCCTGGATGCCAATCAAATCTTTCAAACCGCTGCAATTCGGCTTGGGCTAACTTTTCAGGCTAATCGCTGTTTGATTCGCACTTATAGTGCAGCACCCACCGTGCAGATGCTAACGGTTGCTGAGTATTTGGAAGTAGGCTGTTTCTCCGTTCGTCACATTGAAGTCCCATTTACGGGCAATCCCTACGCCGAAAAGGTGTTGGCGGCTGATAAGGCGATTGCAACCCCAGATATTTTTGCAGAACCATTGCTGGCAAGAACACAAGCGACGGCTGCTGCGATGGGGCTAAAATCTATGCTGATTGTGCGTACCTCCTATCAAGGCGAGCCCAATGGCGTGATTGCACTACACCAGTGCGATCGTATTCGCCACTGGACAAAAGACGAAATTGATCTGCTCGAAGCGGTTGCCACTCAAGTCGGTATCGCCATCGCACAGGCTGCTTTACTCAAACAAGAAACTACTCAGCGCGAAGAACTGACGGTTAAAAACGTGGCGCTGGAAAACGCTATGCGACAAGCCGAAAGCGCCGATCGCGCAAAAAGTGAATTTTTAGCCATGATGAGTCATGAAATTCGCACCCCCATGAACGCTGTCATTGGCATCACACAGCTCTTGCTCAATACCGACCTCACACCTCAGCAGCAAGACCTGTTAGAAACGGCTCGCAGCAGCGGTGATGGGTTGCTCACCATCATTGACGATATCCTCGACTTCTCCAAAATTGAATCTGGCAAGCTAGAGCTAGAAACCCAACCCTTCAATCTACGCTCCTGTATTGAAGCCTCATTAGACCTGATGACACCAAAAGCCCTGGAGAAAGGTCTAGAGCTTGCCTATGTGATTGATCCAAATACGCCTAGCCAGGTGATCGGTGACATCACTCGGTTACGTCAGATCTTGGTGAATCTTTTAAGCAATGCGGTCAAATTTACGAGTGCGGGTGAGATTTCTGTGTCTGTGCTGGCACGAAAGCTACAGCGATCGCAGATGTCTGAAGCACCACAAGCGGTCTCTCAGCCTGGTAGCCATACCAGTGACGAGTTTAGTTCTTTACCCTTCTACGCAATCCGCGTTGCGGTCAAAGATACGGGTACGGGCATTGCCTCCGATCGCCTCGATCGTCTCTTCCAACCGTTTAGTCAAGTCGATTCTTCTATCAACCGTAACTATGGTGGTACGGGGTTAGGTTTAGTCATTTGCCAACGACTGTGCGAACTCATGGGTGGCAGAATTTGGGTTGATAGTGACGTAGAACAAGGCTCAACCTTTTCATTTTCAATCATGGCTCAAGCGGCGATCGAAGATGCCTCCAGCGTTGAGACAAGCACTCTCTTACCTGGTAAACGATTGCTGCTTTTTGACCATAATGCCATCAGTCGTCAACACTTAACGTTTCAAGCTCAGGCGTTTGGTTTAGACGTATATGCGCCTCAGTCAGGGTTGGAGTTATTGAAGGCGCTGCAAACAACACCCGTTGATATCTTGCTGCTGGATCAGCAATCGCTTGACGCTTCACAGGCATCGCTGCTATCAGATATCCAGCAGACAATGCACCGCCAGACAATGCACCACCAGACAATGCCTCTTGTCCTGCTCACGTTTGATCGGTTGAAGCCTGTAGCTCAAGACCTTGGGATGCCGTATGCCGCTGTGTTGCACAAGCCTGTCAAACAGTCCCAGTTTTATCATTTATTGATCGACCTGTTGGCTGGAAAAGCGTTTCAACTGCCTACTGCCGAACCTCCCAGCGATCGTGCTGTAAAATTAGCGGAACATATGCCGCTACGGATATTGCTGGCTGAAGATAACCTGATCAATCAAAAGGTAGCGTTGCTGCTGCTGCAACAATTAGGCTACAGCGCTGACGTTGCAAGTAATGGGTTGGACGCGATCGCGGCTTTAAGCAATCAATCGTATGATGTTGTTTTGATGGATGTACAGATGCCTGAGATGGATGGATTAAGCGCTACGCGCTATATCTGTGAACACTGGGAGCCATCATCTCGCCCACATATTATTGCCATGACAGCCAATGCAATGGTCGGCGATCGTGAAGAGTGCCTTGGAGCAGGTATGGATGATTACATCAGCAAGCCCATTCGTGTCGATGTACTGGCACAAGCTTTAACCCAAGGTTCTCACTACAAGCAGCCATCAATCAGTACCCTGGAACAAAGCTGCGAAACGGCGATCGATCCACAAGCATTAGAATTGCTACGTAACGCTCTCGGTGAAGATGCTAGAGAAGGCATCACTGAGCTGATTGATTGTTACCTTGCAGAGACACCGAAACTCATGCAAGCGATGAATGAGGCGGCTTGCAAAAGCGACGCTGTTGCCCTTAATCACGCGGCCCACACGCTTAAATCTAGCAGTGCGTGCCTAGGTGCGATCGTCGTTGCCAATTTGTGCGCTCAGCTAGAAACGACCAGTCGAATGGGCAGCACTGAAGGCAGTGCAACCGCTATTAAACAACTCGAAGCCGCCTACGATCGAGCACGAGCCGCTTTGCAGCAAGTTGCTTAAGCGTTTGCATCTGTCTGGTTAGAAGGAAGTAAAACCATCCATGCTAAACCAACCATGCCTCAAATCCTGATTATCGATGATGATCCATTTATTCAACTGATGCTGAAAAGACTGTTGCAGGCGCAAGGCTACGACATCCTTTCAGCGTTAAATGGTGAAGATGGAATCACACAAGCACACAACCATCACCCAGCGCTCATCATTTGTGATTGGCAAATGCCCAATATGGATGGGTTGTCTGTGTGCCGAGCGATCAAAACCAATCCAGCCCTTGCCAAGACGTTCTTTATTTTGCTGACTGCTCGGTCTGAAATCGCCGATCGCGTTAAAGGTTTAGATACAGGAGCCGATGACTTTCTCTCGAAACCACTGGAACCAAATGAACTCAAAGCGCGCGTCCGGGCAGGACTACGGCTCTACCAGGCATCACAGGATTTGCAAGCACTAGCAGAAGACTTACAGACGCAGAAGCAGGCTTTAGAAGCAGAGTTAACCGAAGCCGCTGACTATGTGAAGTCGATTCTGCCAGCCCCTATCAGCGGTAGCATAGCGATCACCCCCCGCTTTTTACCCTCTCGGCAGTTGGGTGGCGATTGTTTTGACTATTATTGGCTCGATCCCGATTACTTAATGTTCTACTTACTCGATGTCTCCGGGCACGGACTCGGTTCAGCCTTGCTCTCTGTTGCTGTGCAGAACGTCTTGCGATCGCAGTCGCTACCTGGCGTCAGTTTCTACCAACCGCATCTGGTATTGAAGGCACTAAACGAAATTTTTCAGATGGAGAAACAGAACAATCGCTATTTCACCATTTGGTATGGCATCTACAACCAACGCAAACGACAACTTACCTATGCCAGTGCTGGTCATCCACCTGCTGTTTTGGTGCCTACAGTATCGATCTCTGAAGCGGCAGCCGCCTCTGACGTAAAACAGTTACGCACACGCGGTAAGCCCATTGGTATGGTGCCAGATGCCAAATACGTTAGTGAAAGTTATGTGATCGATCGTCCCAGCACGCTTTACCTGTTCAGCGATGGCATCTACGAGATCAGACAGCATAACGACACCTTTTGGACACTAGCTGACTTCATCGCACTCCTCACTAAGCACAGCGCTACCACTACTGCCAATCCTGACGCTATTCTCGAGCAAGTACAGGCTGTAAGTGGTCGCACAACCTTTGAGGACGATTGCTCGTTGCTACAGGTGCAGCTTGATTGAGGCATGAGGAGTCGGGAGTGGAGAAGCAGGGGGAACGGGGGTGGTAAAGGGCAGACAGCAGAAGGCAAGATTTCATCTCACACCTCTCCTGCGGCTCACAACTCAGAACTTCTCGCTTCCCCTGCTTCCCTTGCTCCCTCTGCTTCTCTCATTCCTCATCCCTCTATTAATACCGCACGATTAAACTCATCCTGGTTGGCAAACACTTCAAACACATCGTCCATACCCGTCAGTTCAAGCACCATCGTTAGCTGGTTATTCACTGAGCAAAGAGACAGTCTGCCACCTGCTTCACGCAGCGTTTTAAGCGCCATGACTAGCGCCCCTAAGCCAGAGCTATCCATCAGTTCTACATTCTGACAATCTACGAGCACTGTTTTGACGCCAGACTCGACCAAATCAGTGATTTCACGGCGAAAACGGTTTCCACCTACACTGTCTAAAATGCCGTTGGGTTGAATAATTTTGACCATAAAGCTGGTAGGGTAAATTCTCTTGAGGTCGATCGCAACTAAGTTAGTGTTCCCCAAAGCAACCGATGAGCATCTCAGCGTTTTATGCTTTTGGTTGCCAGACGGCGGCTCTAATCACAGCCCAGAGCAAGACCAGATTGTAGATTGCCCAACCGCCGTTGAGCAGATGCACCCAAGGGTCTTGCAATTGACCCACCGCAAAGAGTCCTAAACTCCACACGATGCCCATGAGCGTCAGCCCGAAGACAATGAGTTGAAGGCGCACCAGTCGCAGGTAAATTCCAGACTGTCTTTGTTTGGGCGTGACCTGAAATTTGAGAGGACGTTTGGTGAACACACTCCAGACTGCCTGGATGAAGAGGGGGAAGAGGGCGATCGCGTACTGCTCCGATCGCCACACTTCCCCGGCTGGAATGCCCCAGGTCGCCACTGTAAACGTCAGACGGTTGATGATGAACGCTGGGAAAAAGTGCAGCGCAAAATCATTACCATAGGCGCTGACAGGAATTAATCCTGTGAAAAAGTAAATGATAGGACAGGCGATAAAAATGACTGTTGCAAACCCGGAGAAGTAGCTGTACATCGTCTGGAAATACTGAAGCCGCTGCCAGAACGAGAGTCCCGGTTTGAACCAGGGATTCTCTTGCAGCAACACCTGGATCGTGCCCTGTGCCCAGCGCAACCGTTGCTTGAACGTCGAACTCAGGTCATCTGGAGCCAGCCCCTCTGCTAGCAGTTCGTTGTGATAAACCGATCGCCAGCCTGCTCCGTGTAGTCGCATCGCCGTATTCATATCCTCGGTAATGCTGCTGCTGGACATACCGCCGATCAGGTCAAATTCATCCAGGCGAGTTATATCTTTGGCGTAGGCTTCTGAAAAATAGCTTAAACCAACGCTAACGAGTGCTTCTCGCCGCAGTAGAGCGTTTGTACCCGTGTAGAAAGCGGAGTTTAAACCATCTTTGCCCTGTTGAATGGGGCCGTAGAAGAGGTGTGCTCGGTGCCCAAATGGGTCATCCGCAGGCAGATTGTAGAAATCTTGAGGCGTTTGCACCAGCGCAATGCGGTTGCTTTCATACTGACCTTTCCAGGGACTGTAGGTGTAGAAGTAGGGCAATACACGCTTGAGGAATTGTGGTTTGGGAATGTGGTCAGCATCCAGGGTGAGAATAAAGTCTCCAGTGGTTTCGCCCGAAAAGATGGCGTAGTTGATGTTGCCTGCCTTCGCGTGATGAGGCTTGCCACTCGGTTTTGGACGGGCAATGTAGCGGCAGCGCACCAGATCCGCTAGATCTAACTCGGTTTGATGGATGGCAGCTTTCAGTCGCCGCTGTTCGGCTAAAAGACGATCGCCCAGGTTTGGATGCGTCGGATCAAGCGCGATCGTTACTTTCTGTAGCGTGTGTAATGCTTCAACAGCCGCATGTTGCTCCTCTGGCTGCGTCTGCAAGAATTGTGCTGCCGCTGCGGTATCCAGCGCTAGCTGCTGAATGTGCTCAAGCTGGTCGAGCAAGCGCGATCGCTCCCCTTTCAACTGCGTCACTTCTACCTGCAATAGCGGTGACTGCAAATCTTCCAGTCCCAATGTCTGCGTCATGGTTCGCATTTCTGGCGAATTGCCATCATCCAGCACGTATACCCTCAGTTTGGTCGTGGGATAGTCGATCGCTAGCGCAGCACGTGTCGTTTGCTCCACCATGTCGGGCGGTTCGTTATAGCAAGTGACAAAAATGTCCACACTGGGATACTTCGCCTGGGCGATCGGTGGGGAAAGTTGATCCAGCGATTTCACCTGTCGTACCAGCGGTCGCCAGAGGCCGATCGTAAACATCACGCCGCCCAGGTAGCTGTAAATTTCTGCCAGCAAGAGAGGAATAGCCAGCCACCAGACACTGAAATTGATGGAATGCCCAATCCGCCACTGCAAATACCAGGCTCCTAAAATCAGGTTGATTTCTGCCAGGTAGCGAAAGAGAAGGGTGTGTTTTTTGAGGCGAGATCGCTGATTGCCGGAGAAGGTAGGGGAAGGGGAGAGGGGGAGGGTGGTCATGGGGGATGAGGGATGAGGGATGAAGGATAAAGGTCGAGAGTTTTGAGTTTTAAGTTTTGAGTTGTAAGAGAGGGATGCGGGATGAAGAGTTTTGAATTTAGCCTTTAGCCTTTAGCCTTCTGACTCCTGACTTCTCACCTAAAACGCCAATGGTTGATCGCCCCGTGCACGATACAACAGGCTTTCGAGAATGATGGCGTTGGTGTTGATGTCGATCGAGGTATTGTTGCCCAACTGGAGATTCTCGTAGCGTCCGGAAAAGTACCCTCGCTTGGGGTCTGCAAGGGATTGAACGGCCGTTTGTAGGGTTTGGGCGTAGGCATCGTTTGGCATTAAGGCACTCCAACCAAAGGCGGCTTTTGTGCTTAGAAAGCGCAGGGATGGAAACGCTTTCCCTCGGACATTGATGGCTTGCCAGGGTTGCCCATTGGCGTAGACGCTGTAGTAGAGGAAGTAAGGGGGGCGATCGAGGGAATCTTCGTTGACAGCGGTGACAATACCCGTCCGTTTAAACCGTTGGGCTTGAGCTTTAAACAAATTTTGTGCCTGTGGTTTAACGGCATCTGTCCAGCCGAGTTCCAAACCCCACAGCAAATAGGGATCGCTGGTGAGATAGTTACTTGCACCGGATGTTTTCAGATCGCGCTGATCGATTTGGAAGGGAATGCCATCGACCTGAACCGTCTTCACTGGCGGACGATCGAGTGCATTCGTTGCTTCCAATTGCCATAGTTTTAAACCCTGAGCGGCATACTGTTCATAACCCAGACGACCTTCTTGAACGACTTGAATTGTCTGGTTTGGGGTTGAGATGCCGCCGTGCAGCCAACCATTTTTCACCAGCTTCGAGAGATTCCAACGAGTGACGACATGGTTAATGCGATCGCCCAACTCTGGATAGTGTGTTTTCAACACATGCAATCCCATCAAAAAGCGAGCTGTATCCAACGCTGACCAACCGCTTGTACCACCTGGATCGGGCGTGTTGTCCAATTGGCGCATTTGAGCCGTGCTGGTGCTATACGCCTTGTTGGGTAGTTTGGTTGAGGGAATAGGTAGCGTTTCCAGCGTGTTGAGTAGGGTTGTCATGCGCTGGTTGAAGCGATCGGGCGTGATCAAACCCAGTTGCCGTGCGGCATGAATACCCAGTAGAGCGCTGCCCTGATCCCATAGCGTTGTCCACGCCATCTGGTCTACGGCATTCACCATGCCTGTTTGAGTGTTCCAGTTACGCTCAAAGTATTTCCAGGCTTGTTTGGCGACGAGTTGGTTGGTAGGGGTGAGAGGCGCACGGGAAGCAGGGGGAGCGGAGGAAGCAGAGGAAGTGGGGCGGATGGCTAGGGGCAGGGGGGGAGGGGGCGTTGTCGATAGTACAGGGATATTGGCAGATTGGGAAACAGAGGGTTTGGTTAACGGCGGTTGAGTTGATTGGGAAGAAGGGGAAGGAGACGGTAGTGAGGGGGGTGGAGGGGCGGTTTGGGGCTGTGATCGGGAGGCTGTTGAGTCTCCCGATGGAATGCCGGAAGCCCAGTAGGTGCCGGATGCATCGGTGATTACTTTCGCGCGTTGAATAGCCAGTCGAGGCAGCCCACGACCCACATCACCACTGGTAATGGCCTGCCACCAGGGAGAATTTGTGGTGCTGCTGGCATGAACGATCGGTTGCTGCTTGGTTGCTGAGTACAGCAGGGATTGTAGAATCAGGCTATTGGTGCTGCTGCCAAAGCCAGTGGCAGGTTTGCTCGTTTTTTCGGAAAAGCCTTCTGGATAGCCTTTGGTGGCATCGTACAGGTCAGTGGTTTTCTGCCAAAGCCTAGTGGCGTAACCATCGTCGGGGAAAAGGGCATGGTAGGCGAACGCCACAGCCGTACTGACTAATCGATCGTCAGCCGCGTTCGTACCATCGCCACTCAGAGTTGCCCAGGGTTCTCCTTGGCTGATGACCGTGCTGTGAATGATATAGGGTTTGCGATCGATGAGCGTCGTGGCAGCAGCGGTAAAAATGCCCGTTTTGCGGTAGCGTTCAGCCTGGGCTTTGAGGATCGGTTCTACCAGCGATCGCATTTGTGGATCGAAACCAAATTCTAGACCGTAGAGCAGAAATGGATCGCTGACGACATACGGTTTGATGGTCGGATTTCCACCGGGGCGCGATCGTTGGATGGGCACATCAACGCCTTCAACGGCGGCTGTTTGATACGATCCTCCTACTGCCGCTTTGTCAGTTTCAAAGCCCCAAAGTTGAAACGCACGAGCGGCATATTCCTCATAGCCCAGTCGATTTTCCACATACACCCGTGTGAGCGATCGCCCCTTGCCATCTTTGGTGACGATCGCGCTCGAAAGGGCACCATCGCGGACTATGCGTAAATATGACCAATCCAACACCGTTTGATCTACGGCGTTCGTATATTCGGGATGACAGGTCTTGAGACTGTAAAGCGCCGACAGCAAGCGACCAATGTCCAGCGCTGACCAACCTGTACCATCCGTCATCGCGTTATTGCCGTAGTCAGTCGGCTCCAGCGATTGAATGTTGTACCCTCGATTAGGTAATTCGCCTGCAAACAGCGGCAATTTGTTTAAGGCTCCCAGTAGATGGCGGGTTCGCTCATCAAACTCATTGGCAGAAATTAGATTGAGCGATCGAGCCGCATGGAGCGCTGCTAAATAATCACCCATGCCCCAGGCTGTTGCGCCTTTCAAGTCACTGCGATCGCTAACCAATCCTGTTTTTGCCTGAAAATTTGCCTTAAAGTAGCCCCAGGCCGCCTTAGCATAGGTTGTTTCCGTTGCAGAAAGCGGTTGACTGAGAGCAGGGCAAGTAGATGGCTGTGGTTCGCCAACTGAGGGAATGGGATCAACAGCAACAATGGTGGGTTGAGGCGTACTGTCTGAACCAGGCGAGGCGGCTTCAACGGTCGATGATGCCTCATCTGCGGTAGGACCAGGAGTCTGGGCTGTAGCAAAGGTGATGGAACTGGCTCCAATTAACGGTTGATTGCCTCTAGCTTTGTAATACAAAATTTCTAGAATCAGCCCGTTGGTATTGCCCGTCAGCGTTTTATTGGGTAGCTTCGTTGCTTCGTAAAGCCCTGCATAATCCCTCTTTTGTTACTACGGTGGAGGAGAAGAAATTCAAGTCCCATCAAGCT
>NZ_JCACKR010000119.1:0-37229 GCF_059505485.1 Stenomitos rutilans | reverse complement strand
GTCCTGATGTGTTGGATTCTGCCCTGCTGCGTCCTGGTCGCTTTGACCGTCAGGTGACAGTGGACGCGCCTGACATGAAAGGTCGCCTGGAAGTGCTTCAGGTTCACGCACGCAACAAAAAGCTGAGTCCAGAGGTGTCGCTGGAAGCGATCGCCCGTCGCACCCCTGGCTTCACGGGCGCTGACCTGGCAAACCTGCTCAACGAAGCGGCCATTCTCACGGCACGTCGTCGCAAAGACGCGATGACCATGCTGGAAGTCGATGATGCGGTTGACCGCGTGGTTGCTGGGATGGAAGGCACTCCGCTAGTCGATAGTAAGAGCAAGCGACTGATTGCGTATCACGAGATCGGTCACGCCATCATCGGTACGCTGGTGAAGGATCATGATCCGGTACAAAAGGTCACGCTGATCCCTCGTGGACAGGCACAGGGTTTGACCTGGTTTACACCGAGCGAAGATCAGGCGTTGATTTCGCGATCGCAGATTTTGGCCCGCATTACAGGAGCGCTGGGTGGTCGTGCGGCTGAAATCGTGATTTTTGGCGACGCTGAAGTCACTACGGGTGCAGGCAACGACATTCAGCAAGTTGCCAACATGGCGCGTCAAATGGTGACTCGCTTCGGCATGTCTGATCTGGGGCCGCTCTCCTTGGAAAGCCAGCAGGGTGAAGTGTTCCTCGGACGCGATTGGATGACGCGCTCAGAATATTCTGAAGAAATTGCGTCTCGCATTGATGCTCAAGTCCGTGCGATCGTCGAGCATTGTTACGATGATGCCCGTCGCATTATCCGTGAGAACCGCACCGTGATCGATCGGTTGGTAGACCTGCTAATTGAACGGGAAACCATTGATGGCGACGAGTTCCGGCAGATCGTTTCTGAGTATACAAACATTCCTGAGAAGGAAGCGTATGCTGCTCGTATCTAAATCTCGAAACTCTCAGTAAGTAGTTGAACGAGGGCGATCGCATCATCGCTCTCGTTTTTATTAGGGCTTACACAAACCTCAGAGGTTTCACCCAGCATCGGCATCAGCACTAAATGTCGTTGCTTAAACCTCCGAGGTTTTGGTCACAAAGTGGTGGGCGATCGCTAGAGTTGATGGGACATCGGCAAGCATTGAACTGATCGACCCGTTTGAGCAAACTGCTTCGGCACAATCAGATCCTCCTGTTGCAGAATCTGATTGTCAGCCCCCAAAACGCGTAGCTCACAGACCCCTGTGGCACCCGCAGCAAGCAAGGCAAAGACACCATTGCTGCTTCTGCCGCGCAGGATCTTACCGTTATCAAACATCGCCTCCACTGCAAGCACTTTGGGTTGTAACACGCGACCATACAAGATGGCATAGCGTTCAACCGCTTGAGAAGAGCGATCGCCATTGGAGGAGCGGCTGATGCCATATTCTACCAATTGTCTTGAGGGTGACGGCTCCAGTACAGTACCATAGCTGTCGCTACCGCTCACCTGCCAGGTCGCGCCGTGCCGTTTCACCACCTGATGCCCAAAAACAGGCTGCATCGTTGCCTTCTCATTACCTCGCACAACTGGGCAAAGCGCACTGTAAAGAATAATCACGCCTTGAGGCCATGCTTGTGCGCTCAACACCTTTAAGCCTTCTGCTTTTGCTCGATCGCCTGTCGGGCAACTCACTGTTTGCCCAATGAAGTCTCTGGGAGTCACGGTCAACAGGGACGCAAGGGCACAGCTTGATGTGGTGAAAGCCAGGAACCCAATCAAGCAGGTTAGCAGCCGTTTCATGGTCGATCAAGAGTTTGTATAGACAAGGGTGCGATCGTCTAGCTCTGTAGCGCTTGTTTTACAGTTTGCCCCTGATGCACAAAAAGCTACCTCTCTCCAGGGACAGTTTGTCAGGCAGCAGTTTGAAAGCGCCATCAAAGCATCGTCTGAAAAGACGGATAGCGATCAGCACGGCTAAAAACCGAACTGAGCAAACAGACAACGAAATCCAACCGCAAGCTCGATCTCACGGGACACCATTAGGGTTATTGTGATCAACAGTGGCCTTTTCACACTTCACATCATGACCGCAGCGCCCTCTCACAAAAAGGCGAAAGCTCTCCAGCCCACTAGTCGTCGCCCTGCCAAAGCACTGTGCAGCGAATGTGGGCTTTGTGATACTTACTACATTCACTACGTTAAAGATGCCTGTGCTTTTCTCAATCAGCAGATTGCCGAGTTAGAAGCACAGATTCATCACCGCAGCCGCAACCTCGATCAACCCGATGAGTGGTACTTTGGCGTGAGCCAGAGCATGATGGCAGCCCGCAAGACTGAGCCAGTCGAAGGTGCACAGTGGACGGGCATTGTCAGCACGATCGCCATTGAAATGCTGACTCGCGGGCTGGTGGAAGGCGTGGTGTGTGTCCAGAATACGGAAGACGATCGCTTTCAACCAAAGCCAGTTCTGGCGCGTACCCCCGCAGAAATTCTTGCGGCAAAAGTCAACAAGCCCACACTCTCCCCCAACCTATCTGTGCTGGAAGAAATCGAGCAATCTGGCCTGAAGCGGTTATTGGTCATTGGAGTGGGTTGTCAAATTCAGGCGCTCCGAACGGTGGAGAAACAGTTGGGCTTAGAGAAGCTTTACGTGCTGGGCACGCCCTGTGTAGATAACGTGACTCGCGCTGGACTCCAGAAATTTCTAGACACGACCAGCCGATCGCCCTCAACAGTCGTTCATTACGAATTTATGCAGGATTTTCGCGTCCACTTTAAGCATGAAGATGGCTCAGTGGAAACGGTGCCGTTTTTTGGCTTGAAAACCAATCAGCTTAAAGATGTGTTCGCACCGTCCTGCATGAGCTGTTTTGATTACGTCAATTCCTTAGCAGATCTCGTTGTGGGATACATGGGTGCGCCCTTTGGCTGGCAATGGATTGTGGTGCGGAACGATCGCGGTCAAGAAATGCTCGATCTTGTGCAGGATCAGATTGAAACCCAATCGGTGATGTCCCAGGGCGATCGCCATGATGCCGTCCAAAACAGTATTCCTGCCTATGACAAAGGCGTGACGTTGCCAATGTGGGCCGCCAAACTGATGGGTGTCGTCATTGAGAAAATGGGTCCGAAAGGGCTGGAGTACGCCCGCTTCTCGATCGACTCCCACTTCACCCGCAATTATCTCTACGTCAAGCGTCACTATCCTGAAAAGCTAGACGCTCACGTGCCAGAGTACGCCAAGCGTATTGTGGGGCAGTATAAGTTGCCAAAAACGTAGATGAAGGCAGGAGGCAGAAGCGGAGGCAGCTTTGCTCCTGAATGCTCAGGAGTCACGCACAGATCCCCGACTTCTACACTGAGACAAGCTTTTGCCTAGAGTTTTAATCAGAAGTCGGGGATCGAAACACCTTTTGCGCAACTCCTATTGCTTTCAAGATCGGTAACACGCCTTTTTCCCTTCTGCCCTCTGCCTTCTCACAGCCAAGCTGTACCGCTATAGCCGACAAAACTGTCGATCGCGCTCTAACTGCCGTTCTTGCCAACCAAAGGAGAAATGGCTGACTGATCGGATCGGGGGAGAGCGCGATCGCAGTGACCCCATCTGCGCTTCGAGAGAGGGACGATCGGTCGCTTGCTGCCATTGTCCTGTGAGAACGGGCGCAACGATCGTCCCTGCTGGAGCCAGACTAAGTACCTTTTGCACCTGTGCGTTGATGCAGCTTGTATCACCACACAGCCCGTAGGCCATTGGATGCCACTCGATCGCCGCTGGAAAACGATCCCAAGCCTGCAAGCGGGAATCAAAGCCTTTGCCGATCGCCTGGTTTGCTTCAGGGAAAAAGGCGGCTCCGGCGGGAATGCCTCGTTGTCGGGCAAGATTGGCGGCAGTGGTGAGAAAGTCGATCGGTCCTTGCATGGCATGGGCAACCACCAGCGTCCACAGGTCGGCTTGAATGGCGGACAGACTTTTGGAAGCAGCTCCGGTCGATCGTCCCTGCCAGAGGGGTTCTTTCTCAGTGGGGTACAGTTTTTTGACCGCAGCCACATCGCTAGCGGAGACCGAGCCTTGCTGAAGATAGCGACGCATAAGGTCTAGCCCCTGCTGGTTTTGGGCACGTTGGTAGAGTGCCTGCTGGGAGGCATCGCCGTAGATCCACAGATCTTTGACCTTACTAGCAATGGAGGCTCCACCAACGCCTTTGGGATAGCGGATGTAGTCGAACAGAACGCCATCCGGTCGTCGTTGCAATACAGTCTGCAAAAGCTGAAGGTAATCGCTTTGCGCCTGGGCATTGTAGGGATCGGCAAAGATTTCGTCCTGCACGGTCAGATCCAAGCTGGTATCCTGACTGACCTTCGTGCCCACGGTGAGGCTGGTTTCGCCCTGCCCGTTGCGTGCCAGCACCTGCTGTCGATCGGGTCGGGTTGCATAGGTGTAGCCAAAATTGAGGGCAAACATCCAGGCGTAGATTTTCAGCCCGCGATCGTGCCCTTTTTGAATGACCTGTGCCAACAGATCCGTTTGCTCGTAGCCTGGATTTTGGACAACAGAAGACCACGGGGTTGGGTTGCCGCTCGATGGCAGTAGCACCTGACCGTTAGAAAAGGTGTCCACATAAATCTGGTTGTAGCCACGATCGACGATGCGATCGAGCACCGCATCTAACACTCCCGGCTTGCTGTCGCAAGGATACAGACGCAGCCAAACCCCTTGAGTTTGAAACTGGCTCTGGTTCCGGCACTGCTGTAGCTGTTGCCCCTGCTGCCTGATGGTCGCTTGATAGGTACGTTGAGCTTCTGCATCACCCGCGATCGTACCCTGAAGCAACGCTGCTTTTTGGCTGCTAGCGGCGGCTGACAATTGGCATTCGTCCGGCGTTTGAGCTTGGGAGGGGTGATCTAAAAGCCAATGGCTGAAGAGGCTGATAGACAGCGCGATCGCTACCAGACTGGCTACAACACTTCTGCGATGCATCATAGGTAATGTAAGTTGAGTCCGTTTTGACGGTCAGCACCCAATTTACATCCTGACGTGTGACCCATCCGGACGTTGCTGTGCTCGAACCGGGTAGACGATCGCGCTGCCAAGCATCATTGATCTGCGATCGCCTGCTCTACGCATTCTCACTCGCAGCCGCAACTTTTGGAGTTTCCGTTACAGGCTCTGGATCAGGTTCTTCAGCGACGGCTTCGGGAGTCTCTGCGGCGGCAGGTTCCGCATCAGGTTCTTCAACCGCAACTTCGGGAGCTTCCGTTGCCACAGGCTCCGCTGCTACAGGTGCTTCAGCCGTGACCTCTTGAGTTGTCTCTGCCACAGGTGCTTCTGTCGCGACTTCTGGCGTTTCCACTGCCGCAGGTGCCACCGCAGGCTCTTCAGCGGTAACTTCTGGGATCTCCGCTACCACAGCTTCTGCCGCCAGGGTTTCTTCAGCGACGACTTCCTCAGTCACGTCTTCTGGTACTGCTTCAACTTCAGCCGTGACCTCTTGAGTTGTCTCTGCCACAGGTGCTTCTGTCGCGACTTCTGGCGTTTCCACTGCCGCAGGTGCCACCGCAGGCTCTTCAGCGGTAACTTCTGGGATCTCCGCTACCACAGCTTCTGCCGCCAGGGTTTCTTCAGCGACGACTTCCTCAGTCACGTCTTCTGGTACTGCTTCAACTTCTGGCTCTGGTGGTTTTGGCTTCGTTGGCTTAGGCCCCCTTGCAAGCGCTGGGTTGACCATTTGCCTCGGCTCTTCATCACGTCCTTTACCTTTGCCTCTGCCCTTACCGCGATCGCGGTCATTGCCACGCTCTCTATCGTTGCTTTGGACTGCTTCTGTGCTTTTAGCTTTATCTTTATTCAGCACAGGACGCTCAACATTCCGTGTTGGCAATGCTTTTGCAACGGTTTCGCTGCTTTCGCCTTCGGGCTTAGCCTGACGTTCAGACTTTTTAATTGGACGCTCTACCATCACCAGAATCCCTTTCTACTTACCGCTATCCTAGCTTGCATAGGACACGGCAGACGCTTTTTTCGACGAGCAATGTGCAGATCGATGTGCCATTACGCCACACTAAGCGACAGCAATTCATCAGTCATCTCAAAGTTAGCGGTTACACTCTGCACATCATCCAGGTCTTCCAGTGCGTCCATCAGCTTGAGGAGCGATCGCGCCTGGTCAGGATCGCTCACCTCTAGCGTGTTGCCAGGAATCCAGCGCAATTCAACGCGACTGACATTATAGTGTTTGTCTTTTAGCGTTTGGCTGAGGGTCTCTAAATTTGCCACCTCGGTCATGGCTTCCGCAGACGTTCCATCTTCGGTTTCAACCAATTCATACGTGTCTGCTCCACCTTCTAGAAAGGCTTCTAGCAGTTCGTCTTCCTGAATTGCAACCGTTTCCGATCGACGTTTGCGCCCAGTTTCTACAGGTGTAAGGGACACTTCCACCACGCCCTTTTGTTCAAACATCCAGCCCACGCAGCCCGTTTCACCCAGATTGCCACCATTCTTGCTGAAGGCAACCCGCAAGTCTGCGGCTGTGCGGTTGCGGTTATCGGTTAGCGCTTCAATTAAGATGGCAACTCCACCAGGCCCATACCCTTCGTAGCGAATAGCCTCCAGCGCCGCATGATCAGCACCCAGTTTGCCTGCCCCTTTCGCGATCGCCCGCTCAATGTTGTCGTTGGGAATACCAGCAGCTTTCGCTTTGTCGATCGCCGTCCGCAGTTGAAAATTTCCTTCTGGATCAGGCACCCCGCTCCGCGCGGCAACAATAATCTCCCGCGAAATCTTGGTAAACACCTTGCCCTTAACTGCATCAACTCTGGCTTTCTGCCGTTTGATGTTTGCCCACTTACTGTGTCCTGCCATGTCACGTCGATCGTACTAACGCCATTAACAGGATAGACAACGGAGTAGGGGAGTAGGGGAGTAGGGAGTGGGGAGTAGGGAGTGGGGAGTAGGGAGTGGGGAGTAGAGCAGGCAAAACTCAGCGTGTGACAGAGGCGCAAGTCATACAAACGAGCAAGGCATGAAAGCAGCAGCGCTCTAATATTTCCAAATGTCGCGCGCGATCGACAGCCGTTTTTTACTCCAATGAGTTGAGAAAGAGAACAGAGTCATGTCTACCGTTCACCTGCGCCTGTTGCTAGGTCTCGCTGTCAGTTTGATGCTTGTTTTTGCGATCGTCGCTGTCCGATCTAAACCCGTCTGGCAACCTAACACAACGCTATACGGCAGCGACGCAAAGCACTTAAATGCGTTTGGCTATGCTGTGGCTATTGATCAGAATACGCTTGCGGTTGCCTCTGGGGTCGGTATTTCTGTCTTTGAATACTCCAGCTCTACCTGGGTCGAACAAGCAAAATTACTGCCCGATGACATGCAACGAGTAAGTGGGAATTTTGGTCGCAGTGTTGCTATTAGCGGCGATACTATTGCAGTCTCAGCTCCCACCGCAATGCCCGACGTTGCTCACGTAGATGGCGTGAGTGGAACAGGAGCCATCTACATCTTCACGCGCCAAGGGACAACCTGGAAACAGCAAGCCAAGCTTTTTCCACCCGAACCAAAAGGAGGCTTCCACTTTGGCTATGACGTGGCACTTGATCAGAATACAGTTGTCGTGGGGGATGACAGAGACGTGTATGTGTTTGAGCGTGACCCCATCACAGCAACCTGGTCATATACAACAAATCTTGTTATCCCCCCAAACCCGGAGCGTAAGGTTACCGCTCCAGCCACCTATTTGGTTCGAGTCGCGACAGTCAGTGGTGACACCATTCTAGTGGGTGGTAACAAAAGCCAAGCAGCAGGTGTTGTTGGCGTACTTTTTGAGCGTCAACCCCAAACGGGCACCTGGGCTTACGATCAGGAGGTAGTATTTCCGGTGCCGCAGAAGCTCCTTAGTCACGGTATCATTGCTGGCACTGGATCGGTTGCTCTGGATGGGAACACCCTACTCTTGGGTGTGGTGTTCAGTTCGCCCGGTTTTATCGGCTCTGCCTACGTTGCCAAACGCCCGACTGCCAATGGCGACTGGCGGCAGACTGCCAAAATAGCACCCCGCTATGTGCATCGTCTAGGCGGAATGCTCAGTTGGTTGTTCGATTACGGGTTTGGTCGTAGAGTCGCCATCAAGGGCGATTACGCAGTCGTTGCTGCTATCGGTCAACAGAGTAACTTTTTTGTCCGGAGTAGCGAAGGGGAAGCGTTTCTCTTTCGCCGTCAGCCAAACTCCGAGTACTGGTCGCAACTTGCCAAGTTAGTACCACGATCGGACAGAAAGGAATTCCTACCCACCATCAGCCTGTCGAATCGTCATTTGATCATTGGCGACCCTAAAGCACGGAACGCGTAGGGAGAACTGACGGGTGCTGTTTACGTTTTTGAGCTATCAACAACACCTTAAGATTTAGATACAGTCGCACTGAGCTATCATCCTTTTCCACCTGTGAACGCCACGCCTTGAATGAAGTAGCGGTTAAAAAAGGCGTAGACAGCCAAGGCTGGTAGCGTAAAAATCATGGAGGCTGCCATGATGTAATTCCAGTAGCTAATGTATTGTCCTTTGAAGGCATTTAGACCCAACGTTAGAGTGAACATTTCGGGATCAGATAGAATAACTAAGGGCATCAGAAATTCATTCCAGGAACCCATAAAGACAAAAATGGTTTGAGCCGCTAATGCAGGTTTTGCGAGGGGTAGAACAATTTGAAAAAAGGTGCCAAAACGTCCCAAACCATCCAACGCGGCGGCTTCTTCTAGCTCTTTAGGGAAGTTAATAAAAAACTGCCGCATCATAAAAATAAACGTCGCATTGACGGCGGATGGCACGATCAAGCCTTGATAGGTATTAAGCCATCCCAATGATTTGAGAATCAAGAATTTAGGCAAGAGCGTAATTTGCCCCGGCACCATCAGCACTGCCAGAATCAGAAAGAACCAAAACTGATTGCCAGGAAAACGAATTCTCGCCAGGGCATAGCCTGCCATTGAATTAAATAAGAGATTCAATAGGGTGACAGAAATAGCCGCGATCGCGCTATTCATCAACCAGCGACCAAAGAGCGGCTCTTGTGTAAAAATTGTCTGATAATTTGCGAATGTAAACTGTTTGGGCACCAAACTTAAGCCTCCTGCTGAAATTTCTGCCAGCGATTTAAAGGAAGCTGATAATGCCCAGGCAAACGGTAACAAGGTAATCAGCGTGTAGGCGATTAGAACTATATAGAGAATCGCGGTTGACCAACGTATTGCTTTCATACAAAATTCCTAATCTAAACGTTCTTCTTTAAACAACGTGCGCTGAATAATTGTTGAGGTCATCAAGATAGCTGCCAGGATTAATGTAAGCGCTAAGGCATAGCCCATATCCAAGTTTTTGAAGGCGTATTGATAGATGAGCAGCACGATCGTCAGCGTAGAATCGTTAGGGCCGCCAGAGCCAGCAGAGAAAATATACGACTGATCAAATAGCTGAAACGTCCCAATAATACCCATCACGACGACAAAAAATGTCACGGGCTGTAAGAAGGGTATGGTGACGTGCAATAACTTCTCCCAACGACTGGCTCCATCTAATGTAGCGGCTTCATAGAGCGTTTCTGGAATATCCTGTAGTGCTGCTAGATAAATCACCATAAATAAGGGTGCTGTTGACCAAATATTCATGATCATAATGCCCTTTAAGGCAACATTAGGATCGCCTAACCAGTTGTAGGTTGGTAGGTGTAAAAGACTCAGCAAACTGTTGAGCAAGCCGTTGGAATTATAAATCCACATGAAGATCAGCGTCAGCACTGCCGATGATGTCACAGTGGGCAGAAAAAAGGCAACCCGAAACCACGATCGCCCCTTAGTTTGACTATTCAAAATCAGGGCAAGGGCAAGGGCAAGGATTGTTTGAATGGGCACCACGATCGCTACATACGAAGCGGTGTTTTTGAGCGCAATCCAAACTCGATCGTCCTGAGCAATTCGCAAGAAGTTCTTTAAACCTGTAAACTGATAGCTCACATTGCCTAGAAGCTGTACTTTCTGGAAAGCAAGCGCAACGGCATAGGCAATTGGAAGAATCAAAAACACGCCAGCAATCAGAATGGTTGGAGCCATAAACAGATAGCCTGCAACGTTATCTTTTATGCTTCGCTTTTCCCACCTACGCTTACTCAATCTATTCATAAGTTTCTACCCTGGTATTTAGACCTCTGAGGTCTTAAAGACCTCAGAGGTCTGTTTCTTTTCTAATTAGATAAATAGATTTCTCGATTAGCGGTATCTTGTGCTTTTTGCATTGCCTGGGGTAATGACTGTTCTCCCAACAAAGCACTAATAAACTGATTGTTGAAGTTCATACGAATGATGGGTAAGTTCTGATTCGCTTGCCAGATCGTTGCATACCTAGCACCTCTGGCAAAGGGAGCATATAAGGGGTTTTGTTCGTATCCCGATGCCGCTAAAACCGATCGACGAGTTGGTAAAGCCAAACCTTGTTTTGCCCATGCTTTCATGCCTTCGCTGCCAGTTAAGTAAGCAATCAATTTCCATGCAGCCTCTTTATGCTTTGCTTTGCGATTCATCACGTAGGCAACAGTGAACGCCATTGTTCCAGCTTTGCCATTGATTGTAGGAACTTCTGCTGTCGCAAAAGCAAGCGTTGGAAAGGTTTCTTTAAAGTAAGGAATGGCCCACGGGCCTTCAAGCGTCATGGAAACTTTTCCTTGACCCAACATTTCGCTACCTGAGGTTGCACCGACATCTGTTGGTTGAGCAGCGGTGCGATCGCGACGATATTGATCAATGACTAACTGCAAGCCTTTCAAGCTTTGAGGTTCAGCAAAAGCCGCATAACCATTCGGCTCGATCAGCTTCCCGCCAAAGGCTTTTAACACAAAAACTTGTCGTGCTAATTCGGGTGCAAGCCCAAAACCAACTTGATCCATTTTTCCATCATGATTCTGGTCGATCGTCAGCTTTTTAGACACTGCAATAAGCTCATCCCATGTTTTGGGTGGTTGCGCGATACCAGCCGCCGCAAATGCTTTTTTGTTATACATTAAGGCAAGCGTTGAGAAATCTTTGGGCAGGCCGTACAGCTTGCCGTTGCGCTTAAACGCATTGAGCATTGAAGGTTCAAAATCAGCCAGATTGAATGCAGGTGTAATGTAAGCATCCAGTGGTTCCAGTACGTTATATTGCATTAATAACGGGGCTTCAAGCGCATCCAAATAAAATACATCCGGAGCAACATCACCAATGAGGCGCGTTTTAATCACATCCATGTATTCGCTATTGATGACTTCATACTTAACGCGAATACCAGGATTTTTTGCCTCAAATTCTTGAATCACTTGATGCAAAAGCTTCGTTTCATTAGGATTACTTTGCCAACCGCTTAACGTGATAGTAACGGTTGAATCTTTTGGCTTGAGTGTATTTTGGCTATGCAAAAAAAGCGCTTGTTTACGACAGCTCGTTAACACGATCGCTCCAAGCAGCAAACAACTCCAGCCAAACTTTCGCAAACTAACTTTCATCACGCTTATCGCCGCATATTCAAGTCACTTTCTTTTTAATCTACAGCGCTATCTTCTTGTTACGCGAGCCAAAAAGATCTCTCCTACGATAGAGACAAGCTGAATGTCGAGAATGCCACCGATTCATGCGTCGAAATATTGAGGACTGTAGGCTGCGGCGGCAACTCAGGTACGATTGCAATGAGAAAACGTCGGTAAAAAGCAGGTGCCAAGCTTGGATGAGGTAAGCGGGATGGAACAGGCAGAAAAAGTGGCATGGCTACGCGAAAATACAAGCTTAGCTTCCTTATCAGAGGGCGCATTAGAGGCAATTGCCTTCGCAATTCAGGAAGACTCGGTGCAGGAAAATCGACGACTCGTTTTGGAAGATACGCCGCCCGACGCGCTGTACATTCTCAAGTCGGGGCGGTTAGAAAGCTACCGTACTAGCAAAACGGGACTGGCGAATGCAGTCAGTTTGCTGCCGGGAACGGTGCTGCACCTGAAGGAGCTAGCGTTAGACCAACCCGTAGAACAGACGGTGATTACGCTCAACGATTGCGTGGTGTGGAGCATTCCCAAAGCCGACTTTTTGGCGATCGTGCAGCAGCATCCCGAAATTACCCAAACGCTCTCGCGTCAACTCGCCACCGAACTCGATCAGGTGTCTGCCCAACTGGCCTACGAGCGAGAACGCCAAACAGCTCTGCGTCCTTATCTGTTGCCTAAAGTCCGGCGAGGCATCGTGGGTTCCAGTCGTTATGCTACCCGATTACGGCAGGAGATTAAGAAGGCAGCGGGTGATCGGCGATCGGTGCTGGTGTTTGGTGAACCGGGATTAGGGAAAGACAATGCGACAGCGCTGATTCACTTTGGGTCGCGCGATCGGCACGAGCCGATGATCAAAGTCAACTGCGACACCTTGCAAGCCAGTGGGTCTGAACTTTTTGGGCGGGTGGGTGGCAAACCGGGACTCATCGAGTGGTTGGGCGAAGGCACCCTGCTGCTGAACAACGTGCAGGAACTGCCAGCAGAGCTACAAAGCAAGGTCGTGCGGCTGCTAGAAACAGGCGAATATGACCCGGTAGGACGCGATGGTGAGTTGCCCCCAACACCGCGACAGTGCAACGCCCGCATTATGATGACCTCCGAAAAAGTGCTTCCACATCTGGAGCGTAAAGGGCTGGTTGGGCAGATTATTCGCGTCCCCCCTTTACGAGTCCGAAAAGCCGACATTCAAGCGCAGGTGGAATACTACCTCAGCTTATTGTGTCGGGCGCGGGGACTGCCGAAGCCCGGTGTGGCTCCAGAAGCGCTGCGGCGGCTGCAAGGCTACGACTTTCCTGGGAATCTCACGGAGTTGGAAAGCCTGGTCGAGCGGGCACTGCTGCAATCCGATGGGGCGACCGAACTGACCGAAGAGGTCTTTTGGGCAGTCAGCGGAAAAACCAGACGCTTTCGCGTGAATCTTCTCAACGCATCACCGAAGTTTCGCCAGTTCTTGCGGAGTCCCTGGTATCCCGATCGCATTAACTATGGCTTCACGCTGGGCTTTTTTGCTGTCGTGGTTGCCGTGCTGATGCTAGGGCCGCAAAGCCGCGATCGCAACATCGCGCTCAATTTTTTCTGGGCGTGGTGGTGGATGATCATTCTGGCAGCCTTCCCCTTTGTGGGACGGCTCTGGTGTTCGGTCTGCCCCTTTATGATCTACGGCGAACTCGCGCAGAAGTTCTCCCTCTGGCTCTATCCGCGTCAACTGCTGCCCTGGCCACGTCAGCAAGCCGAGAAATGGGGCGGTTGGTTCCTGTTTGGGATGTTCACCCTCATTCTGCTGTGGGAAGAGCTTTGGGACTTAGAAAACACCGCGTACCTATCCGGTTGCCTGCTGCTGCTGATTACGGCGGGAGCCGTCATTTTCTCGCTGCTGTTTGAGCGACGGTTTTGGTGTCGGTATCTGTGTCCGATCGGCGGCATGAATGGACTTTTTGCCAAGCTGTCGATGGTGGAACTCCGCGCCCAGCAGGGTATTTGTTCTGCCACCTGCACCACTTACCAGTGCTACAAAGGTGGCCCTGAAAAAGGTGAAGGTCAAGAAACAGGCGGCTGTCCCCTCTACTCCCATCCCGCGCAGCTTGAAGACAATCGAGATTGCGTGCTGTGCATGACCTGCCTCAAAGCCTGTCCTCACCGTTCTGTCGAGCTAAACCTGCGACCACCGGGTATCGAACTGTGGACAACGCACCAGCCGACCTATGCTGAGGTCTGCCTGCTGTTTCTGTTGTTTGGAGCGGTCTTTCTGCATCGCTTACCCGAAATCGAAGCGCAGTTTGGCTGGCATCTCCATCTGGATCACTTTGGCATTCACGCAGGCGTTTCGCTGTTGGCGCTACTGCTACCCAGCAGTAGCGCCCTCCTCGCCTACGCCGTGATCCAACTCTTGCAACACAACTGCAAGCCACGCCCCTTTCTGGAACTGGCGTATGGCTATTTGCCCCTCGTTCTGGGCACAAGTCTGGCACACTACTTCCGTCTGGGCTTGACAGAAGCCGGACAAATTGTGCCCGTCACCTTCGCCACCTTTGGCTTTGGGACGGCAAACCTACCGATCGCCATTGCAGACCCCGCTGTAATTGCCTTTTTGCAAAGCGTTACGCTGATTTTCTCGTTCTGGCTCAGCGTCGTACTCACCCAAAAAATTGCCCGTCAGTCGTTGCTCAGTCTTTTGCCGCAACATCTGGCAATGCTGGCGATTGGTTCCCTCATGTGGAAGGTGATTGTCGGTTGGTAAGACTTTGTCGAGTCTTGAACACTTATCAGAGAGTCTTGGATACTCGTCGGTGAGTCCTGGATACTCACTGGAGACTCTTTCATACTCGTTAGCGAGTCTTGGATACTCGTCGGTGAGTCCTGGATACTCATTGGAGACTCTTTCATACTTGTCAGCGAGTCTTAAATACTCGTCGGTGAGTCCTGGATACTCATTGGAGACTCTTTCATACTTGTCAGCGAGTCTTAAATACTCGTCGGTGAGTCCTGGATACTCATTGGAGACTCTTTCATACTCATTGGAGAGTCTTGCATACTCATCGGAGAGTCTCGGATACTCAGTGGGGCAATTCAACAGCAATCCGTTGATCGCGGCGGAGAGATTGAGTACAGCAAAACAGTGCGTTGACGTTTCGGTTTTTACGGCAGGCACAGAGCGGTGTAGGAGCACAGCCTTGCTTTAAACTAGCAGTAGCCGTTTTCAGGCATCGATCGTCCAGACTGGAGTATGGCAGGTAGTTCACACTAGCCAGAACCACTTCAACGTCTTGCTTGAGTCGATACTTACAGCCGCTTACAACCCTTAAACATGACAGCCATCGCCGCTACGATCGCGCCCCTCAGTTGGTCAGAGCTTGAAGCCCTGTCAGACTTTTCCGTCGATCCCGTCAATGGAGCCACCAACGCTCAAGCCCGCCTGCGCCTCTTTGGACAGTCGGAAGCTGATGTACGCGTCACCCTCTACCGCGATCATCATGCCTGGTGTCCCTATTGCCAGAAAGTGTGGCTGTGGTTAGAGGAGAAGCAGATCCCCTACCGCATCGAAAAAGTAACAATGTTTTGCTACGGGGAAAAAGAGCGCTGGTATAAGCGCAAAGTGCCGTCGGGAATGCTGCCTGCGATCGAGCTAGATGGTCGCCTCATCACCGAAAGTGACGACATTTTGCTGGCGCTGGAACAGGCATTTGAACCGCTGGCGTTTGGCATGAAACATCCCACCGTGCAGCCCTTGCGCTATCTGGAACGCTTGCTCTTTCGCTCCTGGTGCGCGTGGCTGTGCTATCCCGCTCGATCGACCCAGCAAGAAAACGGTAACCGCGAGCAATTTATCAGCGTCGTTGCCAAGGTGGAAGCAGCTTTAAGTGCGACACCTGGTTCCTACTTCCTGGAAACCTTCAGCACAGCGGATGTGATTTTCACGCCCTACGTGGAACGCATGAACGCCAGCCTTTACTACTACAAGGGCTACTCTTTGCGCGAAGACAATCCGCGCCTCTCTGACTGGTTTAATGCGATGGAAAGTCGGCCCACTTACCGGGGCACCCAAAGCGACTTCCATACCCATGTACATGACCTGCCACCGCAAATGGGAGGCTGCTGGGAGAACAATGAACCACAAACGAAAATCAACCAGTCTCGCGTTGATCACGGCCCCTGGGAAGGTCTCCCCGATGTCACCGCTCCCGAACCAGAGACCGCTAGGACTGAAGCGCTCTACCGGGTGCTCAAGCATCGTGCCAACATCATTCGCGTGAATCCTGCTAACGATGAGGTGATGGATATTGCCTTGCGTTGTGCTTTGACGAACCTAATGACGGGACAATTGTGTGCGCCTCCCCTGGATGCCGACGTGGCGCTCCGCTACTTGCGCGATCGCATCAGCGTGCCCCGCGATATGTCGATCTACGCTGCCAAGCGGTTGAGAGCAGCGCTAGAAACCACGGCTGCCCTTGCAGGCGATCGGCAAAGTACCCCCATTCCCATACAGCATCGCCGCGACCAAAACCCGGCTGAGTTTGCTAGAGTCTAAACCGCACGAAACAGGGAATCTCCAGTACATTCGACACTGTCACCCAAAACCGATCGCATTCTCGACTGCTATGAAAAATCAATTCTCAGACTCAATCAACCTCGATGCGTATTTCGAGCGCATTGGCTATAGTGGCGATCGCACTCCGACCCTTCAAACGCTTCAGGCTATCTGCAAGCATCACACAGAGACGATCGCGTTTGAGAATCTCAATCCCTTACTCAAACAACCCGTTCTTTTAGACATTCAGTCGATACAGCAAAAGTTGATCCACAAAGGGCGAGGAGGCTACTGCTTTGAGCAGAACTCACTGCTGCGAGCCGTGCTCATCGCACTCGGTTTTCAAATCACCAATCTCGCTGCCCGTGTCTTGTGGAACCTTCCCGAAGGCACGATCACACCGCTTAGCCACATGGTGCTTCGGGTTGACCTTAATAACGAGCTGTACATTGTTGATGTTGGCTTCGGTGGCGCTACGCCTACAACGCCCCTGTTACTCAAACCAGACCTTGAACAACCAACACCGCACGAACCGTTTCGCTTGCTTAAAACCGATGATGCTTACACGCTGCAAATCTTGATTGGTCAGGCATGGAAGTCAGTCTACTGCTTTGATTTGCACGTGCGACAACTACCCGATTATGAAGTGAGCAATTGGTACGTCTCAACTCATCCTGCTTCACACTTTGTCACTTCGCTCATGGTCACTAGACCAGACCCAGATAAGCGTAATGTCTTGCTCAATAATCAACTGACCGCCCATTATTTAGATGGCCGAACAGAGCGCCATCGTCTTGATACGGTAGAAGCACTGCGGGCCGCTTTGACTGATGTTTTTCATCTACAGCTACCCGCGATCGCGGGTATGGATGAAACCTTTCAACGGTTAATTGAGCCAGATGCTTGATGTCTTCGCCCTTGCCGCGACTGGCATTGAGCGCGATCGCCACTTCACGCGGTTGCCAATCACAGCAGTACGCAGGTAAGTTAATACTAAATTAAATTGAAGATGCGACACATTCTGTAGGGGCAAGGCAATGCCTTGCTTGCCCTTATGCAACGATTCATCTGTAGCGATTGTTGTTTAAATCGGTATTAAGACACACCGTTACAGTCAAAGCCTCGATCAATAGGATTTTGCCCTCTGCCTCCTGCCCTCTGCCTTCTAAACAGACAAAGCAAAAGCCCCAGACAATTTGCCTGAGGCTCTTACGTGACATCGTGAATCGTTATGCCGCCCGTTTCGGCGAGGTGGCTGGTGCTGTTGGCACCGTCTTGGCTCGTTTCTTCTCTTCTAACCGTCGAGATTGTTCCAACTGTTGAAGAGCAGACAGCATTTCCGCTTTTTTGAGATGCTTGTTCTTCCCGTGAGCATTACGCCATTTAATACCAGCTTCCTGGCACTGCTGCCGCAATTGTTCAACTGGGGAGAGCTTGCGCTTGGTGGACGAACCTGGTTCAGGTACCGTTACTTGATGTTGACTCGCTTGAGCCGCTTGATAGGTTCGCCAACCGGGAACTTGACTCATGCGACGATGCGTGTGGACTGCAAAGGCGCTAGCAAGGTAACCAATACTGAAAACTTCGACGGCAAGGGATGCCTGCGAGAAAAAGTATGACATTGGTAAAAACTCCTGAAGACATTAGGATGTGTCCCACCGTTCCCAGCGTGGTGAGGGGATGTAGCGCGTGCTGGGAGATAACACCGATCGTGCGTATCGCATTGGCCTTGAAAAGAATCGGGTTACGCGCATTGTAATGGAAGATCGTGGAATGATCGCGATCGCCTTTAAAGAAATCTTTAGATGCGGTCAAAGACTCGTGACATTACAGCGATCGAGTGACGGGTGTCGGGTGAAGATGGCTGTCGGCCTTTTATGAGCAGTAGCCCATCTTAAATCTAAAGAGTAGGGACGTTACATGTAACGTCCCTACAGAAAGAATTGCACCTTATTAAATCTGCATTCCTTAGTGGCTAGCCTGGGCAACTGCTTCGGCTTTGGGTGAAGAGAGGTCTTGAAAAATAATTCGGTCAGCCACTTGCTCTTGAGGTGGTTTGTTGGCAATTTTGGCTTGCCGATCGTTCTGCGGTTGATCGTGTTCCTGCTGCTGTGCGATTTGCTGCTGTTGATAGTGGTCTAATGCACGGGCGATCGCGGTTAGTCGTCGATTTTGGTCATGGCTAATCCCATCTTCTGTATTACCCAGTCCAGGGGCTTCCCAACGATTCCGGCGCGGGTTCCAGTAGGACTGTGTACGCGCCCAAAGTACCGCTTCTGAACCTGAAAGGCCGCGATCGCGCGCTTGCTTGAGCCACTCAATATATCCAGGTGTATCCAACGCGGCCAGTGGTGCCTGATTTGCCAGGTCAATGGCATTCAGTTCCTCCTCCAGAGAAAGCGTCAGGCGATGGGATGCCGCTCGTTGCCGAAGGGTGTCTGCCTGTGTCTGCAAACGCCGTAACTGCTTCTCGTCAGCCTCTTCAGGAGATTGAGCCGCGTGTTGATATGAAAAACTGCCCAGATTCCAAACGCCATTGCCCGGATCGGAGTGTCCGTAATAAGCACGGGTTTTACTGCCATCGGCGGTGCGAGTGCCTTCTGCATGACCGACTGTACGCGCCACTAAGGAATTTGAGCCACCGACAAACAGGTCTGATGCAGCCACTGTAGGAGCGGTTGCTTTGACGACTGGTGCTGGGTTTGAGGCTATGGTTGTTGCTTGCTTCTCCGGCACCGCAAAAGATAGCGCGATCGTGTCCTGCTTGCGATCGTCATCCTTGTTCGCCCCATCCTTGTTCGCCTCAGAAGGACTGGCGATCGTTGGCGTTGCGGCGGCTGGTTCAGAGTGACTCTGCTCGGTCTGAGCCACCGTGAAATCGAGGTTAATCGAGCCCTGAGCGTGTGCTGGCAGCATCCACGCCATCAGGATCAGCAACACCACAAAGGAACTCCTGAACCCAGGTTGCAATGGGATGGAAAGCCTATTTAAGACGTGTACGCAAAGCTTTAATGAGCGGCGATCGTGGGGCATATTCAGAGTGTTCCAGAAACACCAGGACTCGCGAAGGATGAACCGAGGAAGGCGGCACTGTTGAAAATTTAGTACAAATGTATTGCTTTGGCAAGATGCTGCGATCGATCAGAGCAATTAGCGTTAGCCACTTGAAGGCATCTTTAGCGCAATGAGCTTCTAGAAAGATCAACAGCCAGGTTGCACTCGCGTTACGCTTTCTACCAGATGTTTTTCGATCGCGCTGTTAGAATGCCAAGCCTATTGCCCTGGATACCGCAGCCAACGGATGATGGCTCCTTTACCTTTTTTTCCGAAGAGTTTGGCGAGGCGTTTCACAGTCGTCAGGGGGCGAAGGCAGAAGCATTTCAGAAATTTGCTCAGGCAACAGAGTTAGCGCAAAAAGCGCAGAAAAACCATGTGCGGCTACTGGATGTTTGTTACGGCCTGGGCTACAACACTGCCGCTGCTCTGGAAACGATTTGGGCTGTGAATCCCACCTGTCATGTAGCGCTCTACGGTTTGGAGTTGGATGCAACCGTGCCACAGGCTGCAATCGCCCCTCCCCTTCTCGCTAGCTGGTCACCCACGGTACAAACGGTTTTGCAGCAAATAGCACAAACCCATACCTGCATCACACCGCGCCTGACAGCGACTCTTCTCGTTGGAGATGCACGCCAAACCATTCAAACTCTTTGCCAGCAAGTATTTCAGGCCGATGCTATTTTCTTTGACCCGTTTTCACCGCGCCGCTGTCCGCAGTTGTGGACGATCGAGTTTTTTGCACTCGTCGCACGCTGTTTGGCCCCCGATGGCAGGCTAGCTACGTATTCCCGCGCCGCCGCAGTACGATCGGCCATGCAAGCCGCAGGACTAGCGATCGGCACCATTCCACTCAGCGCAACCCATCTCCCTCATGAGTGGTCGCAGGGCACGATCGGCAGCTTTGATCAGCAAACGCTGCCAACCCTTGCACCGATGGAACAGGAACATCTGCAAACGCGTGCAGCCATTCCCTACCGCGACCCCACTTTGAGCGACCCAGCGGACGTGATTCTGGAGCGTCATCAGCAAGAGCAGGCGCTATCCCAACTGGAATCGACCTCAAACTGGCGACGACGGTGGCAGATTCAATAGAAGTGGTCAACGATTGGCGATCGGACTAAGAGTTTTGAGTTTTGAGTTTTGAGTTTTGAGTTTGAAGAGAAGTCTACGGCTGAATGTGAGTTGAATCTCCGTATCTCCCCTGCCCCCCTGCCCCCCTGCTCCCCCTACTCCCTGCCCCCTATAACGTCAACGACTGTGCATTCGTATCAATCAACTTCGCCAGATCCTTCAAGAAGGCAGCGGCATGAGCACCATAGGCGACGCGATGATCACAGGTCAGGTTCACCTGCATCTGCCGTTTCACGCCCAGCATTCCATCATCAGTGGCTACAACGGTCGGAATGGACGCGCCGACTGCCAGAATCGCACCCGTGCCAGGAGGCAGAATCGCATCGAAGCGATCGACCCCAAACATCCCCAAATTGGAAATGGTAAAGGTGCCAGAGTTATATTCCACAGGTTGAAGCTGCTTTGCTCTAGCGCGATCGACCAGATCCTTCCAGATGCGTGATAGGGTGTAGAGATCCGCCTGATCCGCGTTTTGCAGTACAGGGGTAATTAAGCCGCCATCTTCCATTGCCACGGCCACCGCGACATTAATTGCCGATGGGTAGGAAATGCTCTGATTGACGTAGCTAGCATTCAGCAGCGGGTGCTTTTGCAGCGTGACCGCAACAGCTTTTGCCAACAGCGCCGTCATGGTCACGCCTTTAGACTTGACTTGCTTGTAAAGCTTATCCAGATTGTCGGTCGTGATGGTGTAGCCAACGTGATAGGTTGGCACCTCCAGACTGGCAACCATGTTCCGCACAACAGCGTTTTGCAAGGTTGTGAGCGGCACTTGCTGTCCTGCAACGGCTGGAGCTACCGGAGCCGCTGCGGCTACTTTTGGCACAGGTGGGGTAACAGAGGGTGGGGGCGGTGGGGGCGATGTGGGGGCTTTCACCGCAGGCTTACCCACCGCTGCTTCCACATCCTCTGCCACAATCCGTCCGTGAGGGCCACTGCCTCTTAGAGTCGCCAGGTTAACTTTCAGTTCTTTTGCCAGTTTACGGGCACGAGGAGAAACAACGGTACGACCGTTTGAGGGGGTTGAGCCCCCATTTTGAGTGGCAGTGGGTGCAGCGACGGCAGCGACAGCTTCTTGCTTGGTATCTGCGATCGCGCCTGGAGTTTCGACAGGGGCAGCTTGCGCTTTACCAGAGGCTTGCTGCTGAGCCGTGGCGATTTCGGCCTCGGTTTCGGCAATCAGAGCGATCGCGTCGCCGACAGGTGCCGTTTCGCCTGCTGGAACGACGATCGCGCCAAGATAGCCCTCGTAGAAGGACTCCACATCCATATCCGCTTTATCAGACTCAACCACAACAACAGTTTCGCCCTTTTCAACCTTATCGCCAGGTTCTTTAACCCAGGACACAATTTTGCCCTCGGTCATGGTGGAGCTAAGCGCAGGCATGAAGACTTCGTAAATCATGGAGTGAGTTCCGATCTGAAATGTAAGTGAAAGCGTTTAAGAGCGGTCAGCGGCCAGCGGTCAGCTTCATTGCCGCACCTCTACTGACTAGTGATCACTACTTTGGCATAGTGTCAAAGGCACTGATCACTACTCTGACACAGCGGCAAAGACGCATGATGTGTCTGACTATGCATTCGTAATCATGTGCAAGCAGTTTACAGTTAACAAATTCAGGACTGACCCATGTTGACTATAACCGTTGCCTATAACCTCGGAGGTTTGAGCTGCTGCATCTGATCACTATGCTCGGTTTCTGGATAAAACCTCCGAGGTTTGCGGTTAGCGAATGATCAGACGGCACCTCGAATGGCTTCAACAATGCCGTCGCGGAGCAAAATTTCAACCTGCATTTTTTCAATCAGGTTTTCGCCCGTTTCTACGCGGAAAATGCTGTCTATTTGACCCTGCTGGACTTCTTGATCTAGCTCTAGCATCTGGACTTGCTGAAGCTGCTGCAAAATTTGATTTTTTTGCTCCAGAAATTCGCTTTTCTTCTCATTGACCTGAATCTGAATGCTGTCGATTTGTTGCAGTGTTTCAGGGCCAGGAGGTTTGAGGCTTTGCTTCTGAATTTCAGCAATCATACGCTGCCCCTGCATTTCAAGCTGTTGAAGCTGGTTGTCAAGCTGGTTGAGCTGGGCTTGTAGCTGTTGCTGTGCGTCTTCTTTCCAGCGAGCGGTCACGATCGCCTTCACATTAACCGTGCGCTTTAGCAGCAGATGAGATTGGGAAACATCCATAAACTTGGGTCAGGAAAAAGGTTGAGGAGTTAGAGTGCGTTCGTTGGCAAGAGCAGTGTAAGACAACCGTGCTGCACCCATACAGTACATTCCACACAGTGCATTGCACCAAACAAGTGCGCTGATGCCACCCATTCAGCCATCACTATTCATTCAAGACTAGGCTTATACCTGCCAAACTACCCAACGAACATCTCGTTAATCATACCCTGGTAGCGTTCCGTCACCACATTCCGCCGGATTTTTAGCGTTTGTGTCAGCAGGCCATTTTCAATTGAAAACGGTTCCAGAATGAGCCGAAACATGCCGATGCGATCATCTGCCCGATAGCCCGGACGATTCTGCACCTCGCGAGTGAGTTCTTGACGAATGAGATCTTGCACGGGTTTGCTGTCAAGGGTGAGGGAAGAAGAGTTTTGAGTTTTGAGTTTTGAGTTTTGAGTTGCTTCTGACTCCTGACTCCCGGCTCCTAACTCCTTTCCGCTGACCGCTGACCGCTGACCGCTGACCGCTTCCGGTAGCTCCAAAGCCTTATTCTGTGCCACCGCCCATTTCTGCAACGCTTCTAAATTCGGCACAATCAGCGCGCCCAGCACTTTCTGATCTTGCCCAACCAGCATGATCTGATCGATGTAGGAGCTACGGAGACAGGCATCTTCGATCGGTTGAGGTTCGATATTTTCGCCGCTGGTGAGGACGATCGTATCTTTTGCCCGCCCGGTAATAATCAGGTCATCATGCTCAGTCACCCAACCCAGATCGCCTGTATTAAACCAACCATCGGGGTCGATCGCCTTTGCCGTTGCTTCAGGGTTTTTGTAATATCCCTGCATCACCTGCGGGCCGCGAATCAGCACCAGACCTTGCTTGTAGAGGGGTACTGGCTGGCGTGTTTCAGGCTCAACAATGCGCGTTGCGGTATCGGGTAGGGGTTGCCCATCGCCACCACGAATGTTGCGCCAGGTGCGACGGACGTGGGTAATGGGAGCGGTTTCGGTCAAGCCATAGCCACCCAAAATTTCAATACCCACCACTTCAAAAAAGTCTTCTAGGTGTTCGGCGATCGAACCACCGCCACTAACCAGAAACTTGACTTCACCACCAATCCCCTCACGGACTTGACGGTAAACCAGGCGATCGCCCAATTGATGGGGAGCCCACAGGACGGCTGCTTGAATTGCTGCTGCGAGTCGTTGGGCGATCGACGGCTTGAGATTTTCCAGGCTCACGCCGTGCAGAATCCGCCAAGCCGCAACGTAACGATGGCTCAGGTTAAAAAAGAGCTTTACCAAGCGCTGCTTTTGGGGGGGCTGATCCCGAAACTGCTTTTGTACCCCTTCGTAGATGGATTCCCACAGGCGCGGCACTGCCACCATGTAATTGGGCTTAAATTCCTTTAAGTCCTTTTTGACATAGCGGATGTTAGTATACGCCTGAGTGCAACCGTAAGCGAAGGTAAAGTACTCAAAGGAGCGTTCGTAGCAATGCCAAATCGGTAGAATGCTCAACACCCGTCCAAGCTGCGGATTCACGACCGCAGAAGCACCACTAATCTGAGACAGCAGATTGCTGTGGCTCAGCATCACCCCTTTGGGCATACCAGACGTGCCAGAGGTATACATCAGCGTTGCCAGCGCATTGCGCTCTAGCTGCACAGGCTGAAGCGGTTGCCCCGCGCCTAAAGCCATCAACTGCGAAAAGTTCAAAATTTTCAGGGTGCCGATTGATGGTGGCGTTTCGTCCGTTAGCAGCACAATGAACCGAAGTGGTAGCGCTTCCAGACCTTGCGCAAGCTTCTTCAACGTTGCCTGGTCTTGCACCACTAACGCCGTACTGTCGCTGTTCGCCAGAATAAACAGCAACTCTTCCCAATCGGCCTGAGAACCACGCACCGCATTAACCGCTCCTGCACCCATGATGCCTTGATCAGCCACAATCCAGCGCGGGTTGTTATCCGAAAACAGCGCGATGTGATCACCTTTCTGCACACCCAAGGCTTGCAACCCTGCCGCAAACTGCTGCATCTGCTGATAAAGTTCAGCATAGGTTAGCTTCACGACGGGCTGGGCGTGTGGGTCACACACTGCTGTCTGCTGGCTAAAGCGCTGTACCGCGATCGCCCACATCTCCGGCAGCGAATTTGCCTGACTGTAATCCAGTCGATTCAGGGCCTGACGCTCCTGGGCAGTCGTAGAAGCTGTGTGGGAACGATTCATCGCGTAACTCCTAAAGCTTTGACATCATCTTATGACCTGATCGGCCGATCGACGACTGAGGTTATACCGTTTCTTGGAATGTCATCTTCTTAAAATGTCATGGCTGGTGATTGCTCACTCCAGCATCCTAAGGCCACACATTTGCCAGCATCTACTCATAGCCTGGTGCAAACACACAAACTGGTCGATCGCGCCATCAAGCTGCCACGAGTAGAAGGTAAGATTAAACCAGCTTACAGCAAGGCTTTCAGGAGGCAGGAGGTAGAAGGTAAAAGGTAGAAACAACTCAAAACTCAAAACTTCTCTTCCCCGCTCATGCATCAACATTCCGCCAACTGCCATCATGCCGCGATCGACCCACAGACCAAGCAAACGCAGCTAACGATCGCCGTTCTGTTAATTGGTAGTTTTGCCGCTGCCGAACTGATGGTCGGTGTGACCAGCGGCAGTTTAGCGCTTGTGGCAGAAGCAGGGCACATGGCATCAGATAGTCTGGCGTTGGTGCTGGCACTCGTTGCGACCCGTCTCGCACAGTCGACACAACCTAGTTTGCTCAGCGATTCACTCGGCAGCATCACAGCAGACTCACCATCAGAGGCACAACCACAAACCGCCTGGGAAACTTGGGCTGCATTAGTCAACGGGCTAGGACTCATTGCGATCGCCCTGTGGATTGGTTGGGAAGCGCTACAACGTCTGCAAAGCCCTCCGGACGAGATCGCTAGCCTGCCCATGCTCATTACAGCAAGCGTTGGTCTAATTGTGAACAGTATCAACATCGCTCTTCTGCATCGCGGCAGTCAGTATGATCTCAACCTGCGAGGAGCCTTTCTGCACGTGCTGGCCGATGCCATGAGCTGCATTGGGGTTATTGTTGCTGCGATCGCCGTCGCCCTGCTGCACTGGTTCTGGGCAGATGGAGCAATCAGCTTAGCGATCGCTGCCATGATTCTGTTCGGCGCGGTGCCGCTGGTCGTGAGAAGTGCATACAGCTTAAGCAAGGAGGTAGAAGCCAGGGAGCAAGAAGCTGAATAAAGCGTCGAGAGTCAAGCTTAAATCAGCACTTCCAACAGAAAGACGCCGAAGCGTTCTCAGCACTCGACGCTCAACACTTAAAACGGTTCCTCTCATCCCAATCTCCTCAAGACCGTATAAAACTTTAGACATTAGGGCACTCTATGAGAAGGAGTGTTTACAATTGAACTGTCTGTATAGCGTGTACTGGATGACCACTTTGTATTGATCTTTTGACCTTTGAGGTTTTTTTGCTTTAAAGGAGGCAAAAGCGGTCTTTTGCGATCGAACACGCTCAACGCTTCATTTACAGACTGTTTAATCCCTTCATAAACGCCATGCACCTACGATGACTGCTCTCACATAGCCTGTACGCTGCTTGCCAGTCGAAACTTCATGGAAAACGACTTACTGACATCAGAACTGAGAGGACAGCGCACACTCGCCACAGTAGTGTTTACCGATTGTGTTGGGTTTAGTGCCAGGATGTCTGTCGATGAAGACCATACCCTTGACTTAATTCGCCGCGATCTCAAGTACATGAAGCAGTTGTGCAGCCAGTACGAAGGACGCGTCTTAAAATCCACTGGTGATGGCTTGCTCATGTGCTTTATCAGCGCGGTCAAAGCCGTCGAGTGTGCAATGGAGATTCAAAAAAATCTGACCGAAAAAGTCGCTCAACTTGCGCCTGAAGATGCACTTGAACATCGCATTGGCATTCATTTGGCAGACATGTTCATTACAGAAACCGACGTAATGGGCAATGGCGTAAACATCGCGGCACGTCTACAAACGGAAGCAGAACCAGGCGGCATCTGCATTTCTCAAACCGTCTTTGATGTGATCAAAGCCAGCCTACACGTCGAAAGCGACTACCTTGGCCCACGCGAACTCAAAAACATTCGTGAAGTCGTGCCGGTCTATCGGATTCTGATGTCGCCAGAATCCAAGGTGCTAAATCCACACCTCGTTGCGATTCGCAATCTGGAGCAAAGCCGCAACCTGCTTCGCGTTAAAAAGCTTTTATTCTACGCTTGTAAAAACAGTTGGGAGAGCGATCACAACAAGCTGAATTTGCTGAATCTTGCGGATCAGATTCAAGAAGTGATGCTGCTGGCACCGACACCAGAGCGCCTTAGATTTTTTTTGGATGCCGCTGTTAGAACCCTCAGCAAGCCCGCCGAATACTCTCTAATTGCAAACATCATTGTCAAAGAAGTCAGCCGCCTGTACCCAACTGCAGTCGATCGCGATGAGGATCCCACCTGCTACAACCTGACACCAGAGAATCTGTCATCGCCTCAGTCGATCAATGCCCTTTACGAAAAGCTTGCCGCCGAACTCGAAGCCACTGGCAACGGTACCCGCATTAAGAAACTTGCTTTTTATGTCTGTAAACGGCGCTGGGAGAATGATCAGAGTCAGTTAGATGGGGTTCGTCTGCAAGACTTGATTGCAGAGCTGCATCAATCCATGCCAACGCTGGAACGGCTCACGATCGCGATCGATAGCTTCGTTCAAACGCTCAGCAAGCAAGCCGAATACTCACTCATCGCCAATGCTATTACCAGTAAACTCAAGCGGCTTTATGACGCATCGACACCAGAGTCTGCAACAGCTCAGCCTCAACCACCACAAGCGTTAGCACCGTTAGATGCCTCACCCCCTTCCACAGAGCCGACCACGCTGTATGCGGCGATCGCCCATAGCCTGGAGCCAGAGCCAAATCTCCTGCGGATTAAAAAATTGTTGCTTTACGTCTGCTGCCGCCAATGGGAAACCGACACCAGCAAGTTGGAACAGTTGCCTCTAGAAAGCCTGCTGCAAAACGTGCATCAAATGACGCGCACCGTCGAGCAACTCGAAACGGCTATGCAAGCTGTGGTCAAAACGCTGAACAAGCAGGATGAATACCGCGCGATCGCCCAGATAATCGTTGCCAAGCTGGAGCCGCTCTACCCTAGCTATCAGACTGCACCAGAGCCACCACCCAACGACGTAGCAGAGACCGCTTTTGAGGTTGCAGCAGTAGAACAGCCGATGGTAGTAGAAGCCAGCGATCGAGTGATTGCCATTTCATCTCCCTCTCCATCCCAAAACGCTTCCCTGAACTTGTTCGATTTTCGGCTCGGCATTATGAAGTATGCCAACCCTCTACAAGCAAAAATTTTGCTCTTCTCCGCACTACACGAACCGTTTGATTTCACCCATCAAGCCTGGAGCACCCTGAAACAGCATGACTTGGATAGCTTGTTGAGCCATGTCCTGAGCCTTTGCAAAACCTACACGGATCTAGAAGCTTGCCTTTTTGGCGCTGCACGCCGATTGCCAGAACCAGAAGCAATGGTGCAAACGGCCGAAGCGGTGATCAAATGCCTCCGTACCTACTACCTGTACAGCAGCACGCGGCAATTGGAGGCTCTTACCGACCCGACCCAACTCAAACTTGATGACTTTGAGGAGACGACCTTAGAATTTGCCAGCATTGCGGATGAAGAGGACTATACCTGCCAACTTTTGCCGCCAGCCTCTGAGCCAACTGGCATTTTTGATGGGTCTACACCAGAGGACCATGTACCCCTTCCAGCTACTTCGATCGTCGAAACTAACCGCACGATCGCACCCGCAACCAGTTTGCCCTCTGTCTCAACAGCCGTGGACTAAAAGTGGCTCAAGCTGCAAACCGTAAGTCGTAAAAACCAATGGGCACACTAGGCAGATAACCAGACCTTTCCTTCCGAACACTGCGCGCAGTCACGCCGTTCAAGCTGTTGGAGAACTAGACTGCTGGCACCATCAGCAAACACCTTAGAATCGCTGGAACGACACATACGATGGATGCGATCGAGCTACTGCAACGCTACAGAGCAGGCGAAACCGACTTTCGAGGTGCCAATCTCTGTGGCGTTGATCTAGGCGGAGCTGACCTGATTGGCGCAGACCTCACAGGTACTGATCTGCGTGGAGCAAATTTGGTTTTGGCTTACCTCAATCGCGTGAACCTGAGCAAGGCAAACTTGATCGGCACTCGTCTTAGCGGTGCCAATTTGAGTCAAGCTGACCTGATTAACGCCAAACTACGCGATGCCGACCTCCACGGTGCGATCCTCTACGGTGCGGATTTGCGGGGGGCCGATATTACCCTGGCAACCCTTCTTGATGCCAACCTGATTAGTGCAGATCTGCGCAGCGTGAACTTAGGCAGCGCAAATCTCCGGGGAGCCTGTTTGCGGGGTGCCAACCTGCGGTACGAGAAACGCTGCTACGACGGTGCTAACTTGCGTGGGGTTGATTTACGCCATGCCGACCTGCGAGGTGCCAATCTCAATGGTGCAGACCTGACCAAAGCCGATTTGCGCCGTGCCAACTTGACTGAAACCAGTCTGCGAGAAGCCAACCTTACGGAAGCCAATCTGATCGGAGCCACGCTACAAAGTAGCTTCCTGACCGATGCTGTTCTCGTTGACGCAGATCTCAGTCAAGCCAATCTGACGAACGCCAAGTTGGAACGCGCCAACCTTACCGACGCAACCTTAAAAAACGTCAATCTGACGGAAGCCAACCTGACCCAAGCTACGTTAAGTAAAGTCAATTTTGCTTACGCAATCATGCGACGAGCTCGGTTTAATCGAGCAGACTTGAGTCGAACAACCTTGCATCATGCTGACTTGACCGAGGCAACCCTCATTGAAGCCTATCTTGGACGTGCTGACTTGCGCGATGCAAACCTGACTGATGCAAATCTGGCAAAAGCGGAACTAAGTAGCGCTAATTTAATTGGAACTAACCTTCAAGGCGCAACATTACCCGATGGGTCAACGCACGAATGATTGCCCGTTATCCTCTGCTCTCCGTATTCTTTCCTGCCCGTAAAACCGATGAGGCAGAAAGTTCAGTAATCTCTCCTGCTCCTAGACGTTCATCCCTTCAAATGTTAGGGAACGATGGGTATAGTTGAAAGCCACTCCTCAAAGGCCCTGAGGTTCGACTGAGGTTTGGCAAGAGTTCTACGGTGACACACGGGGGACAAAGGCTCGGAATGATACACCCTGATAATCGGTTGTTTTGTCGCCTTGACGGTGAAACTGTTGCAGCACGAGAGCAGCGGCGCATGTTGGCGATCGCAGAACTGGGACTACTCGATCTGGGGCAAGTTGCTGTCTTTGATGAAGCAACTCAGGTAGCTGCACACTTCTTAAACACGCCTGTTTCTGTCCTGAGCTTAATGGATCAGCACAGCCAACACTTCAAGTCCTCTACAGGACTGTCCCGGCTAGGGCTAATGAACGAGCTGGCAACATCGCGTCAATTACCGCGCAGTGAATCGTTTTGTACGCATGTGGTGGATAGCCATCAAGTGTTGGCGATCGAAGACACGTTTACCCATCCGGCCTTTGCAAACAGCCTGTTAACCCAGCAGTACGGCGTCCGGGCGTATCTCAGCGTGCCTCTAACAACGTCCGTGGGGTTCTGTATTGGTACATTGGCGGTGATGGACTTGAGACCCCACCTCTTTACTCACAAAGACATTGAGTTTCTAGAGCTGACTGCTCGCTGGAGCATGAGCGAATTTGAACGCCAGCAAACCCTAAAACAGCAGGCAATCTTGCCAACGCTGGACAAGAGTAGCGTGCGCAAAAGCGTTGCCAAAGTGGCTGATATAAAAGTCTCTGACCATACCGCGACAACGGACCTTGCCAGCACCACGATCGCCAGCCAACTAAAAGTGGAGTTACTAAGCCAATTGACACAAGAGTTGTGCACACCCCTCACTTCAGTCATGGGGATGGCTAGCGTACTCACCCGCGAAATCTACGGCCCGCTCACCAGCAAGCAAAAGGAATATCTAGGGATTATCCACCATAGTGGACAATACTTGCTATCGCTGGTCAATGAGATCTTAGAACTCTCAAACCTCAAAGACAGCAGCCAGTTGCAGCTTGTCTCCGTCGATATTGAAATGTTGTGTCAGCAAGCAATTAACACCCTGACTCAAGCAGCCCATCGCCGCGAACAACAAATTTCCCTATCTGTAGAACCGGGGCGACGAATCTGGCTCTTAGACAAGGACAAAGTCCGGCAAATGCTCTACCATCTGGTGTTTAGCGTAATTCACGCCTCCAATGCTGGTAGCATTATTCGCATTCATGTGTCTCATCGCAACAACAATCTCATTCTGTCCGTATGGGTGTCGCATCCCTGGCTTGGAGAAGGTCTCCCCTATCCAGAGGTCAATGCTCAGGCTGCGGCACTTCCCTTGCCATTACCGATCGCATACAGCACCGACTTAGACAGGCCGACAGGTTACCACTCGTCTCATTCAGCACTCAATGATGAGGTATCTCTGAGAAGCACCGCAGCGAAAACGGCAACTGCCACCGAGCGCCTTAATGTGGTGTTAGAAGAGGCAAAGACCCCGTCCAACCGAAATCTTGGCTTACTGCTCAGCCGCCATCTAGCTGAAATGCACAATGGTCAAATTACAATTCAGAACACCTCTGAAACTGGCTATCGCTATGTCATCAGCTTGCCTCAAAAGACTGATCAGCCTGACACAATAAACGGGTTTACCCCCTGATCTCAATACCCCTAGATGATCCGGCACAGTGCAACTGCTATTTGGCCTCACGGCTACTTCACTGCGGTTGCCTTTTATACAAGTCAGAAGTGATTCAATCAGGCGAACCACCAAGCTACGTAAGCATCGCAATCAAGCCATGCAAAGACGCTAGCTTTAGCATCCAGCCCAACGTCGCTGGAGCGTGCAGTGGGATAACCTCTTCAGAACCCAAAAGCGTTGTGGTTAAGGGGGCTTTCACCCCTTCTGTCGTGCTAAACAGGTTGGAGCCGCAGCTCTTCATTTTTTTGAACTGATGCGCCACATGGCTTCTAGCATGGCAATCTGTCGTTTCAGCAGACGCGATCGCTGGCACGCACGATACCGCTTGTAGCCCAGCGCTAATAGAGACACACTAAGCGCTACAGCAACAATCACGCTCCCAAGCATCGCATCGTTGGGGATGCTATTTGCTGAAGGGGCGGCCTGATTTGGCAAGCTGGCGGGTACAGATGATGTGGCGCTTGGAGCTGAAGAAGAGGAGTTTGGCATGAAAGATCCATTGGATGAGGGGCAAGCATCACAGCATTCATCAACCAATGCAACGTGTGGCTGGGCTGATGAAACACTTGTCTACTTTTCCACACCAGCGCACTGCAATTCCGCAACGAATATTAGGTTTGCCGAGAAATTCACAACATTCGCCCAAAAATTTACCCAAGGTTGACAGAGCTGTTCTGATTTAGTACAATTGAACTATAACCTCATTACTCCTTTACAGGTTTAAGCTCCCACCGACCTCCGGGGGCTTATTTTTTTATCTCATCGTAGGTTGCTCTCAAGACGTGATTAGCTGAGGGTCATGGTGATAATTACACCCATCAGGTAATGCCAATTTGAATTGAAAATGCGACACATCCTGTAGGGGCAAGGCAATGCCTTGCCCCTACCCACCGATTGATCTGTAGCCGTCATTCTTTAAATCGATATAAGCCTTTTTCTAGTGGTGACGTCAGTGGTTGAGTTGGGGATTGAAGTTGGTAGTTAGAGTTGGGCTAAGCAAAGCTACAGTCTCCAAAAGCTGCTTGTCTCATGAACTGTCCTATGTGCTCAGTTAGTAGCCTGCTGTTGGGTGAACCCTAATGAAAGACTGTGTAAACCTTGCGCCCATACTCACAGAAGGCGCTCACAGCAAAAGGGCATCACAGCAAGAGGGCCAATTAGGAGGGCGGCTACGTTGCTGCAAGTCGCTAAAGTTTAAGCTTGAGGTTAAAGCATTGGCAACTTCGGTTAAACTGGCAACGCTTGTAGCTGATGATACGGCTTTCTCTACTACCCATTCACCGCTTATTTCCCCACTAGCGCTATGTCAATCAAAAACCTTGTTTCTCTCGGTTTGCTAGTCTTCTTGCCGATTTCCATTGTGGCAGAGTCTCTAGAGTGGGATGCTTTAGTGGTTTTTATTACGTCTGCTATCGCGATTGTGCCACTAGCCATTTGGCTGAGCACCGCAACTGAGGAAGTTGCCGTAGCAACGGGGCCATCAATTGGCGGGCTGCTGAATGCCGTTTTTGGCAATGCCACCGAGTTAATTATTGCGCTATCCGCTTTAAAGGCAGGCTTGGTTGACATCGTTAAAGCCAGCATTACAGGGACGATTATCAGCAATTTGTTGTTGGTTATGGGGCTATCCATGTTTCTGGGTGGTTTGCGCTATAAGGAGCAAGAATTTCAGCCGATCGTGGCGCGGGTGAATGGTTCGACGATGACGCTTGCAGTGACGGCAATTGTGCTCCCGGCGATGGTCATTTCAACCTCAAATGTCGTGGAGCAGGTGACTGTGAATCGCCTTTCAATCACAGTGGCGATCGTGCTGATTGTGGTCTATGCACTCACGCTGTTATTTTCCTTAAAGACTCACAGCTATCTCTACGATGTAGGAGTCGTCGAGCTAGAAGCCGAACAAGGAGATGATGCCAGTGCCCCTGCAACCTTGCATCACCACAAACCCAACTTACCGCTTTGGATCGGAGTGCTGCTGGTAGCGACGATCGCCGTCGCGTTTGAATCTGAGATTTTTGTTGGCGCAGTGGAAGAAGCGACAAAAGGGTTAGGGCTAACACCACTGTTCACAGGCGTGATCCTGCTGCCGTTAGTCGGTGGAGCCGCAGAGTATGTTACAGCGGTGCGCGTTGCGATCAAAAATAATATGGATCTCTCCGTATCTGTGGCAATGGGATCAAGTTTGCTGGTGGCACTACTCGTTGCGCCCATTCTGGTGTTAGTGGGTCAGGCGATCGAGCAACCAATGGATTTAAGCTTCAACCTATTTGAAGTTGTTGCCATCATTATCGCAGTCGCACTGGCAAACCTTATCAGTCTCGACGGGCGCTCCAACTGGCTTGAGGGCGTGCTGCTGCTGGCAACCTACGCCGTTTTAGGAGCTGCTTTCTACTTCCATCCAGCGTAGGAAGAAGCAGGGCAGCGTTAGTGAAACCCAACCAAAGCAAGTTCGGCGTTGGTTTCCACCCCGTTCGACTAAACCGACCGCAAACGATCTGTCAGCCCAGCAGGCTCTCTACCTTTTACCTTTTGCTTTTTTGATCCAAAAGCCTAAAACGCTTGCAGCAACGATCGCGCCGCCGATCTCAGATGGTTCAGGGACAGCCGCGACACCTGTACTGGGGGGAGGTGGTGCAGGTATATCAGCTGCGTTGATGTACGAAACAGTCCCAACTTGTAACCCATTCTCGCTAGCGGAACTACCGATTGCACCAGCGTAAAATGCATCTTTGTAGATACGAAAACCGAGCGCATTTTGGGGTGGTTGGAATAGGGACGGTACGACAAGAAAATCTAGCCCAGTCAATTTACCATTTGTAAAAAGAGCAGCTGGATAGTCAGGCTCATATACCTTGTCACCATAATTCAAATCGTTTTTTTCGGTATAGATATTGTTTAGAAAGTTGAATGTAAGAGTCAAATCTCCTCTTGAAGCAGAGGCATATTGTTCGCTGCTAGTTTCTATTACTCCAATGGAGCTGTAAGGTGTTAAGACATCGGTGTCATAGGTGAAACTACCTTGCTCAGTCATACCGCTGAGCAAACCCTGTACTTCGTAGGCATTGCTAGTAATTTGAACAGTAAAGTTATAAGTGACTCCAAAGGCGTAAGCGGGTTTGTCTCCTGTTAAAAGTCCAACAGTGATCAGGCCTGCGATCGCTGCCCAGCGTAATGTGGCTGTCTTGTTAGGTGTAGGCTTTCGTAGAATAGGCATGGCTAATCAGATGCTTTGATGCGAAAGGCTTGACACAATCACAATGCTTGTTGAAAGGAGAGCAATTACCCAGCAGTACTTGTTCTCTTAAAACTTGCGACGATATACACCTACACGCGTAAGAAGAGTTGCTTTTTGGTGACTTAATCAGTACTGCATTCAAATTGAAAAATGAGAACCATTCTTAAAGACACTTACAGTGCTCAGGGATTTAAAGATAATCTGTAGAATTACTGGCTGAAGGTCTACTGCAACAGCAAGTACACGCCACATTTGTAAACTAACTAATTCTTAATCGCGTTGCCTAGTGCGATTACGGAGACTTTATTAAGCGCGTCTCTGCCAAAAGCAAACACTTGCCTGACAAACGCTTGAACGACATGGATTTACGAGAGCTTGTTAGTTCCCTGCCTTGAATTTGCGTGCGAATGCCTTATAAAGACTGCATAAAGTAAGCAGGATTGGGAAACTTATAGCAATCACAAGCTTGCAGCACTAGATGACTAACCCTCATCTCCTCGAACTTTCTTCCGTAGAGACACGGGGAACCAAACAAACGTTTTCTCTCACTTGAGGGAAGCAGCTTAAAGCGTATGGCAGGCAATAGACGGGGAAGGAAGCTGATTGGCTAACAAAACGCCTGAAACTCTTTGAATCTCGTAAGTTGGGCAAAGCCGTTCCGACATGCCAGAAAAGCGTTAGCCTAATCCAGCCAATCTTGATTGGCGTTGGGGTTCATGCCGTTCAACCCAACCGACAACAAAAGACCTCTCATACCAATTTGAATTGAAAATGCGACACATCCTGTAGGGGCAAGGCATTGCCTTGCCCCTACCCACCGATTGATCTGTAGCCGTCATTCTTTAAATCGGTATCAGACACACAAGTTTAAGCGCTCAGTCGCATTACAGCACGACGGCCTGTAATGCGACTGAGCAGTGCTTTAAAGCTTCTTTGCTCGTGGCTTATCCGCGCTGAACGGCAACGCGATCGCACCAAGTTCACTTAAGGGACTCAAGACAGCTTGCAGTCCCTTAAGTGGATGAACGACTCGTTGACGCTTCCATGTAGCCACTCCCTACCTATCCTTTTGATCTGGGCCAACCAATAGCTCAATGACGATCGCCATAAATTGATCAATATCTGTCGGTTTTATCAGTGTGCGCTGAAACCCTGCTGACAAAGTTTTTAGACGCGACTGCTCATCGGCAAAACCTGTAATCGCTATAGCCGGGATCTGGGCAGTCGCTTCTGCTGCCAACGCCCTCACCTGACGAAGCAGTGTGTAGCCATCAATACCTGGAAGCCCAATGTCACTGATAAGCAGGTCAAACGGTTCGCTTACTATCACTATCAACGCTGCCTGGGCCGAAGCCACTTCACATACCATTGCACCCATTTCAGTAAGGATGAAGTTCAACAGCGCTCCTGTGTCGGGATCATCCTCTACAACCAGCACCCGTAGACCATCTAGGATCGGTAAAACAATTGGTGCCCCGTATTCTCCACAATTGGTTGAGTTCACTCTAGATAGCAACCCTCTTGTGTTGTGAAACTTTCTGTCTCGTCAGATTTGATGAGCTGAGCGTAGAGGTGAGGCCAGACTGAATAAAGCAATTAACTTTAGCCACAAGAAAAAGTCCAGCGAAAGCTCAAGATTGTGAACGAAATAAAGCCGTAACTTCTAAGGGTAGGCTTAGCAGCATAGTCTGCCTTTACCCTGCTCTATCTAAGGGATCATGTAGTTGCTGATAAAAGGCATGATCATTGCTACACATAGCAACTTTGATTAAATCCCTTCTTTAATAGAAGCTCCAGCTTCAATGAATCCTACTCAGAATTACAACATTTTGATTGTCGACGACATTGCCGACAATCTCGTTTTAATGAAACTTCTTTTAGAAATCGAAGGCTACCAGGTTGATGTAGCTAGTAGTGGCAGTACGGCGATCTCCAAAATTGAAGCCTCGCCACCAGATCTTGTGCTGTTGGATGTCATGATGCCTGACATGAGCGGTCTTGAAGTGACGCAGCGCTTGCGTGGCAGTAAAAGTTTTTCGTTGCTGCCGATCGTACTAATTACGGCTGATCGAGCGATCGACTTCGAGCAGGCGCGAGCAGCGGGAGCGAATGATTTAATTTGTAAGCCAGTTGATATGGATGAACTCCTTATCAGGATTGGCAACTTGTGTCAGTGACTTGACTTTCTGCTAACAAACATAACTATTTATGAGTTAGATTTCTGTACGGTTTTAGACGGTGGCCCCTGTGATTCTATTCTTTCGATGCGGTTTCTTCACTAGATGAGATGACCAATCAATTCTTGTGTGAGTGAAAAGGTATCTGACTGCATACAATCAGACACTAACAGCAGCCAGCAGGCTAGCCACTCTTCGGTTGTATGAAACCGATTGCAAACGCTTGTCTGTAGCACCTGAGTCAATAGTGCCTGGAAGTAGCGGAGCCGCACCTTTTGAAGGGCACCGCCGCGATCGAGCTCGCTTTGGATGGCTGACACTTTCACACGCCATCCCTCACCAGCAACTTGCACAAAAGCACGATGGGCTTTGGTCATACCGCTGATCAGAGCTGGCATGCCCGCCACCCCTTCCTGCCTGACTAAACCAGCTTCCATTGTTGAGCCATCTTCTAGAGTAGAAACTAACGAGATGATGGCATTGCGCGGAAAGTAATACCAAATTAAACAAGGCCTGCGACAGATAGGGCCTCGACGATAAAGCGAAAGC
>NZ_JCACKR010000118.1:0-37687 GCF_059505485.1 Stenomitos rutilans | reverse complement strand
TCGGCTGTTGTCTGACTTCAGACATTGCCACTTCTGTCAATGCGTAAGTTCTATGGATCAGTAACACGAGGTGCAGAAACCCTTGAGCGTCAAGCAAGTACTTCACCTGCGATCGGATTCGGTGCCCGGTCAGCCTTCTCATACGGCTGCGTATTTGGAGCAGGGAATAGGAACGCCGTTACTCATGCTGCACGGCTTTTTGGGCGATGCCACGTGTTGGCTACCGCTAATGCAGCAACTAAAAGACCAAGTTCGTTGCATTGGGCTAGATCTGTTAGGCTTTGGGGACTCGGCTAAACCTCTAATTCGCTACGACGTGGCTCAAGAAGTGGCGTTTGTGCATCAGGTACTTGCTGCGCTCAAGCTTGAGTCTTGCTATCTTTTGGGGCATTCGTTTGGCGGATGGGTGGGGGCAGCCTATGCATTGGCGTATCCAGAAGCGGTCAAAGGATTGCTGCTGGCGGCTCCGGCTGGCATTCGAGACGATAGTTTTTGTGGACGCTATGACCACTTGCGTCCTTTGTTGTGGCGCACGCCTGCGGTTGATTGGGCACTCAGTGCCGCTAAACCGATCGCGTCCCTGATAGGTCAACGTTCAGCCGTCGATCAAATTGCCTGGTTTCGACGCGAATTGATGGCGCAGCCTGCGGCCTGCTCGTTTTTGCTCGATCGCCTGCGTCCCGAAGACGCGATCGACACCGTTGAGAAAGCCATCCATCGCCTGAACGTACCGACGTTGGTGATCACGGGCGATCGTGATGAAACCATCCCCCTCTGGCATTCTGAAACCTACGCCGATGAAATTCCAACCGCCGAACTAGCGATCATCCCAGATGCCGATCATGCACTGCCGCAAAAACATGCCGCTGAACTGGCTGCTTTAATCCTGCCGTTTTTAAGCGCTAACATTTGAGATAAAATCAACCCAATCGTCAATGACTGCGCCGAACGTTGGGTCAATCACTGAGGAATCGCAAGCTCCTTACTTCTGTAACTCAGGTTGCGCTTGCTTTTGATTAGAGCTATTGAATTGTTTCATCTGTTCACTCAAATTTGTGATGCGTGTAGCATCAAAGCCGAGATGAATTTGACTAAGATCTTGCAAACGCTTATCCATATAGTGAATAAATTTTGCTGGTTGTATTGTTTGGCCTGTCATATCTTGTCGCGTTGCCCAATAGCTCAACATCTCATTTCTTAAGGCAAAGTAGCTAAGATAAAGCGCTTGATTATCCTTGATATTTTCCTCCTGTTTAAATACAAGGGCAATATTTCCATACAAAATGACGGTACTGGATGACACAATAAAAATATTAATCAACGCGTTATTGACTCGATCCCATCCGTTTTTGCTGATGAAGAATAAGCAGATTGAAGCAACAACACTACCGCCACAAATCATCGAAAGTGAAATGTAATACTGCTTATAGAAAAAACCCATTACACTAGCATGTTTCTGAATTCGATCTTGAATCTGCTGAAATTGATCGATGAGTCTCGCTTTTTCAGGTAAGTTGGTGCCTAAATTGGCGATCGACGTGTTGATTGCTTCTGCTTTTAGCTCAACGGTTGCCGCAAGCCACTCATTTTGCTTTGTGCCTGCGAACCAAAACATAAGCGCATAGCTTAAACAAATGCCTAGAATTAAGCTTGTTGAAATGACAACGTGTCCTAATAGCGTTGGTTGATAATTCTGGGGTGACACAAAGTATTTTTGCCATTGCGGAGTGCTTTTTTGCGAAGCTTTTTCATCAGCGACTTCTACTTCAAGGCTATTCTCCGTTTGCTTTTCATCCGGATCATTACTATCTGTAGCTAATGACATAATCGGTCTCCTAAAGTTTGCGAGCAGAACGTTTGTTGCTTGTAAGTTGGCAGTAGCAAACTAGCTTGTGCAATAAAAAACCGGATAGCGGTTAAGCTACCCGGTCATTTTAACAAACCTGTGAAGGCAAAGTAATTACACGCCTACTGCCTTTTTCGTCACCGCAGCAAGGTCGCCTTTTGCATACTTAGCAGCATACTCATCTAAGCCGATTTGCTTGATCTTACTGGCGTTGCCTGCGGTACCAAACTGCTGGTAGCGATCGGCGCAGACCTTTTGCATGTACTTGATCGAAGGCTTGAGGAAGTGACGGGGATCAAACTCCTTGGGGTTCGATGCCAGTGCTTCACGGACAGCCGCCGTAATTGCCAAACGGTTGTCGGTGTCAATGTTTACCTTGCGCACACCGCTCTTAATGCCCTTTTGAATCTCTTCAACGGGTACACCGTAGGTTTCAGGGATTGCACCACCGTACTGGTTGATGATGGCAATCAAATCTTCGGGAACTGAAGAAGAGCCGTGCATCACCAGGTGGGTGTTAGGCAGACGGCGGTGAATTTCTTCGATGCGGCTAATGGCTAGAATTTCGCCCGTGGGCTTGCGGGTGAACTTATAAGCACCGTGGCTGGTGCCGATCGCCACTGCCAACGCATCGACTTGAGTTTGCTCTACGAAATCAACCGCCTCATCGGGATCGGTCAGCAGTTGGTCGTGAGAGAGTGCTCCCTCAAAGCCATGACCATCTTCCGCTTCACCTTTGCCAGTTTCTAGAGAACCCAAACAACCTAATTCACCTTCAACGCTGACCCCGATCGCGTGGGCCACTTTGACCACTTCGCGGGTGGTGTTGACGTTATACTCAAAACTGGCAGGGGTTTTAGCATCAGCCTGAAGGGAGCCATCCATCATGACGCTGCTAAAGCCGTTCTTCATGGCGGAATAGCAGGTCGATGGCGCGTTCCCATGATCCTGGTGCATCACGATGGGAATATGGGGGTAGGTTTCGATCGCAGCCAGGATGAGATGACGCAGAAAGTTTTCGCCAGCGTAGTTGCGGGCACCACGGGACGCTTGCAAAATTACAGGGCTATCTGTTTCTTCAGCAGCATGCAGGATTGCCCGAATCTGCTCCAAATTGTTGACATTATAGGCAGGGATGCCGTAGCCATTCTCTGCTGCGTGATCGAGTAGCAGCCGCAGTGGTACGAGCGCCATAGACAGTCCTCCGAGGTATGGGTGATTAGCTTTATAGTTCAGCTTAATTCTTACGTTAATCTTAAGATACTTTTTGAGCCACATGGATCAAGATCTTATGGTTTACCTCCTCAATAAGTAAAAATTACTATTTAATTTACTTATAGCTTTAGACTTTAGCTATGGCAAGAGAGGCATTCTCGTCGACTCTACCTTGCGTTTTATCGGTTACACATCACGCTACTAAGCTCTGAATCAACGGAACGATGGATCAAATCAGCTCTACGCCTCTAATTGCATCACCCCCAATCGCTGATCTCCAGCCCCATATTCTGTCACTGCATGGGGACGATCGCGTCGATCCTTACTTTTGGCTACGGCACCGAGACGACCCTGCAACGATCGCCTATCTGGATGCGGAGAACGACTATACGGAAGCGATGATGGCGCATACTGAGGCGCTGCAAACTGCTCTGTATGACGAGATGCTGGCTCGCATTCAAGAAACCGACTTATCGGTGCCGTATCGCAAAGGCGATTATTATTACTATTCACGGACAGAGACTGGAAAGGCTTATCCCATCTACTGCCGTAAAGCGGGCAGTTTAGACGTGCCAGAAGAGTTGTTACTTGATCAGAATGCTTTGGCAGAGGGCTATGACTTCTTCGATGTGGGGCTGTTGTCTGTAAGTCCCAATCATCAAATTTTGGCGTACTCGGTGGATACCAGTGGCTCCGAACGCTACACCCTGCTTTTCTTGAACCTAGTGACAGGGCAGCTCTATCCTGAAAAAATTCTTGAAACGGGGTATGGGTTTGCTTGGGGTAACGATAATCAAACCGTGTTTTATACGCTGGTTGACGAGGCCAATCGTCCGTTTAAGCTCTTGCGGCATCGGTTAGATAGCGCTGTGAGCGACGATGAGTTGGTCTATCACGAAACGGACGATTTCTACTACTTAGGCGTGGGCAAGACCCGCAGTGATGCCTACATTCTGCTTGAACTCCAGAGCAAAATCACCTCTGAAATTCACTATCTGGATGCTAATCAGCCAGAGGGAACGTTTCGGGTGATTCAGCCGCGATCGCCCGGAGTGGAGTATCAGGTTGAGCATCACAGCGATTCGTTCTACATTGTGACGAACGATGAGGCATTGAACTTTAAGCTCATACAAACCCCTGTGACAGCCCCCGCCAAAACGAATTGGCGCTTGGTAATTCCCCATCGTCCAGATGTCTTACTGGAGGGCGTGAGTGCCTTTGCCAAGCATCTGGTGATTTACGAGCGCGAGGCTGGCCTACCGACCGTTCGTGTGCGTCAGCTTGCGAGCGGGAAAGAACATTACATTCAGTTTCCAGATCCAACGTATGGGGTAGATGAGGGCAGCAATCCGGAGTTCAATACGGACACACTGCGCTTTAACTACAGCTCTCTGGTAACTCCACGATCGGTCTTTGACTACAACCTGGAAACGCAAGCACGGGAACTGAAAAAAGAAACCCCGGTGCTTGGTGGCTACGATCGCACCCAATATGCCAGCGAACGCCTGATGGCGACAGCCACGGATGGCACTCAAATCCCGATCTCGATCGTTTACAAAGAGGGACTGGCAAAAGATGGTAAAAATCCCCTGTTGCTGACAGGCTACGGTTCATATGGCTTCAGCTATCCCGCGACCTTTTCGTCTACACGTCTGTCGTTGCTGGAGCGTGGGGTGGTGGTGGCGATCGCCCATATTCGCGGTGGGTCAGAAATGGGTCGCCAGTGGTACGAAGACGGAAAGTTTTTAAAAAAGAAAAATACGTTTATCGACTTCATTGCCTGTGGGGAGCATCTCATCGCGCAGGGCTGGACAGCAGCAGACCAGTTGGCAATTATGGGCGGTAGCGCGGGTGGATTACTCATGGGGGCTGTCATGAATGCCCGTCCTGATCTGTGCAAAGTCGTCGTCGCGCACGTACCGTTTGTTGATGTGGTGACAACCATTCTGGATGATCACCTTCCCTTGTCCGTTATGGAGCGTGAAGAATGGGGTGATCCAAACGACAAGACTTTCTACGATTACATGAAGTCTTACTCGCCCTACGACAATGTGGAAGCTAAAGCCTATCCGAATCTGTTGATTACAGCAGGCTTGAACGATTCGCGCGTGGCCTATTGGGAACCTGCCAAATGGACGGCAAAGCTACGATCGCTCAAAACTGACGACAACCGTTTGCTGCTCAAAACAAACATGGGAGCTGGACATGGCGGCGCATCTGGACGCTATGACAGCCTTAAAGAAACGGCGTTTGAATACGCGTTTCTGTTTGACCAGTGGGGCTTAGGATGATGCTTACAGTCTGGGCTTTAGGTAGACAATGGCCTGCCGCCAAACGATCGTATTTTGGTCGTATTGGTCAACCAACGCCAGACAATCACTATCCTGCCAGCGAATTTTGCCAGCTAAAAGATCCCCTGTCACCAACTTAAGCTCGACTTCCGTCGTTTCCCGAATCAGATTTTGGATTTGACGCACGCTCGGTGAGCCAGTTTCAAGTTCTGTTGCCATGACGTTTATTGCTCCCTACAGGTTAAAAGCTGAAAGCTAAAACAGTTTTATCCTTTAGCCTTCATCCTTTATCATTTTCTTTCCCCTCTATCATTCCTCACCAGCGCCCCTTTCACACCACTCATCAAGAGAATCTATGACACTCGCATTCACGAAGTATCACGGTCTAGGCAACGATTTCATTCTGATTGACAATCGTGCGGCTACAGAGCCACACCTGACCCCAGAAGACGCGATTCAGTGGTGCGATCGCCACTTCGGTATTGGTGCTGATGGCGTAATCTTTGCCCTACCCGGACAGAACGGCACCGACTACACCATGCGTATTTTCAACAATGACGGGTCAGAACCCGAAATGTGTGGTAACGGTATTCGCTGTCTGGCTAAGTTTATTGCTGATCTGGAAGGCATTACAGAACCCCGCTCTTACAAAATCCACACGCTGGGCGGACTGATCACACCCAAACTAGAGGCTGATGGACTGATTACCGTTGATATGGGCGAACCTCGCTTGCTGGCAGCCGAAATTCCCACAACGCTCACAGCCCCAACCGAAAAAGTAGTGAACCAACCGCTGGAGGTGGCTGGAACGACTTGGCAGGTTAGCTGCGTTAATATGGGTAACCCCCACTGCGTCACGTTTGTCGATGACGTAGCTGCGATTCCGCTGGAGGCGATCGGGCCGCAGTTTGAATGCCATCCTGTGTTCCCCAAAAAGATCAACACTGAATTTATTCAAGTGGTGCGATCGGACTATCTCAAGATGCGCGTTTGGGAACGAGGGGCTGGTATCACGCTGGCCTGTGGAACAGGTGCCTGTGCTTCGTTAGTCGCAGGCGTGCTGAATGGGAAGTGCGTTGGCGAAGCCTCACCCCAGGTGAATCGTCGAGCGACTGTTGAACTCCCCGGTGGCCTGCTGCAAATCGAATGGTCTGAAGCTGACAACCGACTATATATGACAGGCCCCGCAGAAAAAGCTTTCGCCGGAACGCGCTAACGTGGCTGTTCAGCAGTCGCCAAAAATTTTGAAACAACAAAAATCTTGGAACAATATCAACTAACTTTACCGTCCGCCGCAAAAGCGTTGTTGTACTGCGTCGATCGCAGTTGCTAAATTTTCTTCCATTTCGGTTTATGGCTGAACCGTGTCATTGATAGAAGAGCAGCAACAGAACCTATAGCGACTATACTCGTAACCCAAATCACACATGAACTTGGCTTGAAGTGTTCTGGATAAACTTTGTAGAATACGCCCAGTGCAATCACATTACAGGCACCAACCAAAACGGCACAGGCAAAGTCATGAAAACGACGTGCTTTATTTGCGCTTACTGTCCATCGAGTTTCAGTGTTATAGCTCGGCAACTCTAAGCTCATGTTGTTGAGCCGCTCTAGCTCTGCTAAATATTGCCGAAGATTTGTGAGCGCTTGTTCGTATTTGCAATTCAGAAGCACTAATCATACCGAAGCAATTGAGAAACCATAAACGAGCCATCCAATGAATAGTGTATTTGGCTCTTCAACTCGTTTCGATGCGACAAGTGCAGCAATTAAACCTACAACAAGCGTAATGTAAAGAGATAGAGCGTGCTGCCTTTGACCGATCCGTGCGTTGACCTCATTGTATGCAGCAATATAACGATAATTTGCAGAGACATGATCTGTGGTGGTTACAGGTTGCATCATTTTCGATCGCTTTCGCTTGATTCTTCAGCATAAGGACGTTTAGATCCTAACCCAGTAAATCGTCACGGATTAGTATTGGACTGGGTACTAAATTTGAACAGATCAAGCTGGAATCGCTACCCTCACAGGCAGCTTAAGTAGCACAACAAATCATTGTCAGTCTAGCTGCTCACGTCTAGAAACCGTTTCGACCACAATACGAAGGTCGTCGCGATCAGTGCAAAGGCGGTCTTGAGCATTGCCCCCGCTGACGGCGATCTCAACCCAACTATGACTACCCACTAGGGCGAGTAACTCTCTAGGCTGACGATCGCCATAAATTGTTCTGCCCGGAATGGTTTCTCCATTAACCGATAACGACCAATCTGTTCCCACAACATACGCTCCGGGAATGTTGGTGATGATGTTGCCGAAGTGATCGATCGCTTGAACACAGCCGCTTATTCTGTAACCTTGATAAACTGTTGTACTCGTTTCTTCTAGCAAGCACTGAGGCACATTGAGACGGACGAGGGTTTCTGGCGCAATGCTTTCACCTACCTCGGTAAGTGGCACTCCGCTAGCCAAATGAGCGCCAACCGGGGCAAAAAGATCGCGCCCATGAAAGGTGGCGCTGGGTGTAGCTGATCGCCAATACTGAGGCTTTGTCAATGCCACGGCAGCGATCACAGGATGAGTCGTAAAAATCCCGCTCAAGAGTCCATTATCTGGGCCAACTAAAAAGCCGTTGGGCCGGGTCGGATCTTCGCCCACCGACAGGGCGATCGCTCGGCGAGTGCCTCCTACCCCTGGATCGACCACAGCCACATGAACCGTGCCTGCTGAAAAGTAAGGGTAGGCCGTCATCAAAGCAAAGCGCGCTAGAGCAATATTTTGCGGAGGAATTTGGTGGGTTAAATCAATCACGGTCAACGCTGGATTGACCTGCGCGATCGCGCCTTTCATCACGCCAACGTAACAATCGCTTAACCCAAAATCACTTAAAAGCGTCAGGATACGAGGCTGTGCCGTCATTTGCATTCACTACACTCGCGACCCTACACCCGTTTCTACATTGAGCGTTCTTACATTGAGTACCTTACATGGAGTAGCAATCAACAGGCATAGCAGACCAGTGTTGCTCCATAGATTCTAATTCAATGCTTGCTTCAATCGATTGATAAACGGCGTACAGCGCCTCTTCTAAGGTTTGGTCAGGCGCTATAAAGTAACCATAGCGTACAGCACGGCTGCGATCGTGATCGGCTGGATGATACCAATGCAGCCACATACCCTTATCCGTCCGCTCTCTAAAGACACGGCTCAAAAAAATCTGCCAGCCCATATAAACATGAAATGGCTCAGAACCATTCGCGGCAGGCGGGCGATCAGCTTGAACAGCTAAAGGGGAAGTTTGTATCATGCTCGATTACCGTCATTGCATGTCAATACGTTGCGATCTAATCCTACGGGTATCGATTGATGCACCTGCTGAAGCGTGACTGACGCAAGCTTATCTTTAGGATGCAACCATCAGCGCCGTTTTACCTCTATCAGTAGTTCGATTTCACACCACTGAAAGTCTTTTCCGGATGAACCGCGAGTCTTTTTTACGCGTTTAGCGTCTTTCATGCAGCGTGTTTCTAGTTAGGGTGTATGCAAGCCTCGAAAGGGTTAACCCGTCATTAGACATCGAGCTAAATGCCGTCGCTTAAACCTCTGAAGTTTTGGTCAAATGTAACGAAACCATCATAAAGAACCGCAAGCGGGCATACGAAGCGCCATCAAGTGCCGACCGTTAAATTCCGTATCATAAACTACCGTTTAATGCCGAAAGTGCTAGCATAGGCTTAGGACGACTATCACATCTGAATTAGAACAAATGTCTATTATGAACAAAAACCGTCAGGGAACTTTGACTCAAGCACAAGCTTCCCAAACTCACCGCGCCAACATGCAGAAAAACTTGCAGCGGCGGCTAGAAGCTGCACGAGCCAAAGGGGATGAGACACTCATTCGTCTTTTAGAAGCAGAAGCAAACTATATTGGCTAACGTTGCGATCGCAAAAGCAGTGGTGAATGTGGGTGCGTTTCACACAGAACGCACAGCCGCTTGTCGTTTTAACGAGTGATTTAGCGCTGCCTCTGTAAGGTGTGGCAGCAGAAAGTAGAGGATTGATTACGATCAATCCTCTACTTTTTTATGTTGTTCAATAGCGAGAGGGGTTGAGACTGCAACCCCCAATACATCTTGTCGGAAATAACCTATTACTGCACAAAAGCTCAGAGGCGGTGAGAACACGTTTTGCCTTCTGCCCTCTACTCCCCTACTTCTGCCTTACTGCACTAGCCAGTGCGGCTTAAAGCTTCATGACTTCGCCGACTTTCATGAGTTTGAGCTGACTTTTCACCCCTTGCTGCTGTAAGGCTTGCGAAAAGGCTTGGGGGGTTCCTGGTAAGTTAAAAAGGCCATAATGCATCGGCACAACCGTTGCTGGATTCACGAGCTTCACCGCTTCAGCAGCTCGTTGAGGCCCCATTGTAAACTGATCGCCAATGCAGGCCAGCATCAAGCTCACCTTTCTAAAACGAGGGATAAGTGCCATATCTGAAAACAGATCGGTATCACCTGTGTGGTAAATCACAGGACCATTTTTGACGCTGATGAGAAATCCGCCCGGATTGCCTGCAAAGGTAGAAGGGCTACTGTCAGAAGCAACCGAAGAACTGTGAACAGCGGGAATAAACGCCACCTTGACCTCGCCATTAAGCAGGTTGAGTTCACCCCCAAAATTGCCTTGCGTCTCAAATGTGACGAGGTCTTTGGGATACCCAGCGAAAGTAGCGATCGCCTGTCCCAAATCGAAAGTACTGACAAGCTTTGCCTTCGTTGTCTTAGCAATTTCCACCGCATTGCCGAGATGGTCAAAATGACCGTGAGTCACCAGAATCAGATCGACCTGCTTCAGATTCGCCACATCGGTTTTACCGTTGGGGTTAGCAGGGTTCTCCAGCCAGGGGTCAATCAACAGCACTTTGCCAGATGGGGTTGTGAGCTTAAAGGCAGACTGTCCATACCACAGGAGTTGTGTGTTGCCTGACTGGGCATTGCTACTAGCGCCCTGCCATCCTACTAGCCCAATAGTCAGAATGAGCGTTACCAGCGCCATAACCAGCTTCGGTGCCTGTTGCTGCACCCAGTGCCATACCTTCATACGTGATGTCCTTTGTGTCCAGCGATCGCAGCTTCAGCCTTGCCGCTACATACCGCAGCAAGACGCTACTCCAGAGCACTGTATCACCTTAAAGCGGGCTGTGGTGCCGCTAGGTAAAGGGGATCGTATCCACCCAGTCCTGATACTGAGGGTCGCACTTTTCGGTGATAGCAATCAGCTTCGTGCGCAGTTGTTCGGTAATGGGTCGATCGACAGGCAGTGTGTAATTTTCAACACGCTTAATGGGTGCTACTTTAGCCGCCGTACCCGTTAAAAATGCTTCATCAGCAATGTAGAGTTCTGATTTATCGACAGGGCGTTCGATTGTAGGAATGCCCATGTCTCTGGCAATAGTGAGTACGCTATCACGCGTAATGCCCTCCAAAATGTCTTGATCAAACCCCGGCGTAATCAGTTGCCCATTGCGCATGATAAAGAGATTCATCCCAGATGCTTCACTGACCTTGCCCTGCGCATTCAGCATAATGGCCTCGTCGAACCCTGACTCAACCGCTTCTGTTTTAGCAAGGGCAGAGGCAATATACGCAGCGGTAATCTTACCGCGCAATGGCATGCTATTGTCTGTCTGACGCTGCCATGAACTAATACGACAACTGACCCCTGCTGGCGACAAATAATCATCCATCGCCAACCCGTAGACCAGAAGGCTCTTTTCGACCTGATGGAGCCTGGGTGCAATGCCAAGCCCAGAGGTGTAAACCAGTGGACGAATGTAGAACGGCACTGTCGGGCGATTTTTTTGGATAAATTTGACAATGACTTGCTTGATTGTCGTGCTGGGTAAGTCGTAATGGAGAAACCGAGCGCTTTGGCTCAAGCGCTGGCAATGGCGCTCTAGCCGAAATAACAGCACCTGATCGGGATTTTGTGGATCGGGAATGCCCCGCAGACCACCGATCGCACCTGTGCCATAGTGCAGCGCATGGGTCGCGATCGAAAGCTTGGCATCCGTGAACGGCAGAAATTGGTCTTGAAGGTAGGCGATCGGTAAAAAATTATCCATAAGTTTGTGCTGTGAGGGAAAGACGGTGATGGTAAACGCTAGAGCGTGCTTTAAGAGTGCTGAGAACTGAGGACTGAGTGCTGAGAAAAGGCGCATACTCAGTCCTTAGCACTCAGCACTTGCCTAACCAAAGGCGACAGCTTTAAAACATAGCCTAGTGCTGTTGATAGTACTGCACGACTTGTGCGATGAATGCCTGCCAGCGATCGTTAGGTATCCAGATCGACTGCAAATCCCGTCGGGCGATCATCTCATCAACGCCTTCATACAGGCGACGATAGAGATACATGAACGCCGAAACGCGCATATTTTTCGCGCAATGAACAAACCGTGGCTGCTCTGCATGGGCTTGCATGGTGCTAAAGAACTGTTCCACATCCGCAAGCGCTGGCGCTTCCCACAGGACGGGAATGTGAACGTAGATCATTCCTTGCGCTTCGACCAACGCCTGCTCATGGGGTAGCGCATTGGTCGAACTGGGCAGCGCGAGATTAATCACAACACGATAGCCTGCGGCTTGAATAGCGGCAATCTGGGCCTCCGTCGGTTGCCCTGCCGTTGCAACCGTCTCTGAGATTTGGAGGAAGTTAGGGATAGCCGCGATCGCGGGTTCGGTCATGTTTAAGCGTGAGCCATAGCGATAATCTTTCTAGTACAGCACAATCTTCCTCTTGCGACGTATAGGCTGCATATTAGGATGCTCAGGTCTAAAAGTTAAACCTGCTCACAAAACGTCCGAGAGTCAACTATACAGAGCATTTTCTACCCCTTTCTCCCCTTTACCGTTTGTTCTCTGTCACCTGCCCTCCGCCTGTAATAACCGCTATACCTGCAAACCAGGACGATTCCATCTGCTTCAACATAGTCTTTTCGCTCAGGTCAAGATTCTGCAAAACCTGTTGACTTTCCAGTCTGAATGGGTAAATTAAGTGGAGATTATCCCGTCCTTTACGTCGCGTTTGGCATCCATCTATGGGTAGAAAAAAGAACCGCTCTGTTTTGACGTTGATTCTAGTTTGCGGTGCAGCTGGGGTCATTTTGGGTGGGACAGCAAGCTGGGCAGAGAGCAATAGCTGTCTGCAAGAAGCCGCCCCATCGGCTCAGTGCCTTAAGAAAAGCCCCATCACAAGAACGATCGAAGGGATGAGTGTCGGCCTAGTTGCAGGAATGGGTGCTGCTATGGGTGCTGTCTGGCAAGCAAAGCGAGCAAGCTAAATAGCAGGGCACTCAAACATAAGGGCGCGTTCTGGTAGCTGGAAAGGACGTTGAACTGCCGCGCTTAAGCAATTCATTAAGTGAAAACTAAGTGGATAGCTTGAGGCAATGTTGGCTGTTGCTGATCTACTCAGCGCTCTAGCTCTTTGTACGATCGCTTTTTGTGCTAGACGGTCGTGCCGACTGATTGCCAGAAGTTGTTTCTCTAGCGCGAGGAGGTGCCTCTGGCTGGAGTTGCTGCCGTCCATTGCGAACGACTCGCATCATTTCGTTCAGCTGCCGTTCCATTTCTTGTAGTACCCGATCGGCATATTCATCCGCGCCTGCCTGAATCTCTTCACATTCTGCGATCGCTAACCGCTGCATTTCTTCTAGTTCTTGCTGCGCTTGGCGACGCATCCGCTCAATTTCAGCAATAGTCTGAGCTTCTGCTGCTTCGCACTCCTGTTGTGCCTGCTGCCGCATTTGCTGCGCTTCAATTTCGGCCTGTCGCAAGATTCCCATCTCATTAAGAATCTGAGCTGCACGCCGTTCGGCATTTTCTACTACTTCTTGAGCGTACTGCTCCGCTTGTAGAAACAACTCCTCTTTTTGGCGCACGATCGCATCTGCCTCGTGAAACGCTTCGGGCAAACTCAGCCGCACCAAATCAAGCTGCTCTAGCAACTGCTCCTCATCAACCCACGTCCAGCGCGTCATAGGCACTCGCGGGCTGTCAAGAATGATTTCCTCTAGCCGATTTAATTCTCGCTGAATGTCTACGTTTCCCGATCGGGCAGACTCTCTATGAGCAATTCCGTTTTGGGATGGTCCGGCGTTGGCACTAAATTCGTGGTCTGGGCTGATACTGGAGGAATCTTGGCGAAGCATTGGTAAATATCTACGGCGACATGTTTTGGAACAAGATGATCGATCGCACCGCCAAACCTGGCGATTTCCTTAACGAGACTGCTGCTCAAAAAACTATACTCATTCGACGTGGCTAAAAAGACGGTTTCAATCTGAGCGGAAAGGGTTTTATTAGTATGAGCCATTTGCAGCTCCATCTCAAAATCAGAGAGGACTCGTAAACCGCGAAGCAGCGCGCTTGCATGTCGCATCTTGGCATAATTGATTGTTAAGCCATCAAAGCTATCCACTTCAAGATTAGACAGGTGAGGAGTCGAGCGACGGATTTGCTCAATGCGTTCTGGCACCGTAAACAAGGGCGTTTTGTTAGGATTGCGCAACACCGCAACGATGACCTGGTCAAAGAGTTTACAGCCTCGCTCAATAATGTCGAGGTGCCCCAGAGTAATGGGATCAAAGCTGCCAGGGTAAATCGCAAGCACGGACGTGACCAACGCTACTGAGGCGATTATAAAAGCAAATGCCACCGACTAAACGCGGAACTGCTGTGTACGTTCAGTTAAATACACTCTGACATTGAAAATCAAACAAGCTCAGCAGGGATGAACAATCAAAGGCTTTGTCTCTAAGCCACAAACCACACTATTCTACCAGACTGATATAATTCCTGGAAAAATTATCTACGCCTGATTTAGAGCACGATCGCGGTGGTTGAATAACCTTGAACCTTTACTATCGTTTACGGCTTTGCTCAAGCGATTTAATGGGAGTAGAAAATGGGGAATCGGGAGCAGGGACAGTGTTGTTAGTAAAAGTTGTTAGAAACAACGACAGCCAGTAGTTACAAGCATTGAGAGCAGATCATGATTACTAGGGAAGTCTTAACGGGTACGTATGCTCCTGATCCAGCACAGGTTGAAGTGGCGATGACGGCGATCGCAGCGTTTGAAGAATCCAACGCACCCAGTGCATGGGCTTTTCTCGACAAAGCGACCGTCATTGCTGATATGCGGGCACGTGTGCAGAACCCGTTTCAGGTCAACCAGGGTGGTCAGCCGTTTTGTGGCCCAGCGGCAGTGCTCGTCACGCTGCTACAAAAACAGCCGCTTCGCTATGTTGAGATCTGTCGCAGCCTGTTTCTGGTGGGTGGGTTTCAAGGCAGCAGCCAATACATCGCATCATCTGATCAACTTCGACATGCCAGCCGTGGCGATCTAAAAATGGGGCAGGCAGATTGGATGGTACTGGCAACCCTGCGCGATGCAGAAGATGTCATTTTCCCAGTAGAGCCTAACGCACCCGACATCATTCGCAATTTGGCTGGGATGACAAAATCGTGGGAGATGAAAGGTTGGGTCAGAGAAATTCTTGGCTATACCCATGTGGACTATGACCACGCTTATCTAATGAACGATGTGACCGCTATGCAAGATGCTGCCGCTGCACTGCAAGCAGGTGGTGTTGCGTTTGCCCTGATTACGGCTGAGGGTATGCTGGGCAATAATCCTCCCTTAGTCGCGTTTCCGAGCCACTGGATTGCGCTGTTAGGTAATCTTTCAGTACAAGGTGATCCGGTGACGTTTGACATCTACACCTGGTCACAGCAACTCCGTCTGACAATGGATGCCGGATCGTTTAAGAAGTACTTCTGGGCAACCGTTACGGGCACGCCGTAGCCTATGAACACTGACTTATGTTATCCGTTTACTTCGCTTGTGGGTGTACATCAAGGTGTCAGCTTGAGACATCATCTGCTCAAGTGTTGTCTCCTTGTCTACCTGACACATGGCGACTCCGATACTCATCGATAATTGATAAGAGCCTTCACACCCCTGGTTAAATTGTTCTATCTTTGCTTGCAGACGCTCCAATCCTTGATTGGTCTTAGTGCAGCCTGGAACAAAAACAGCAAACTCATCGCCTCCTAGTCGTGCTACGATATCTGACTCCCGAAAGGTTTGCTGTAACACTTGCCCTGCTGCTGTGAGTAACCGATCGCCACTCTCATGTCCATACTGATCATTCACCAGCTTTAGTCCATCGAGGTCAATAAACAGCAGGCAAACAGACGTGTTCATACGATGAGCTAATTTGAGTTGCTGTTCTGCCATCAGCAAAAAGCCGCGACGATTGTGTAAACCTGTTAATTCATCAGTAATTGAGAGTTTCTGCACGACGGCTTCTGCTGATCGACGCTCTAGTATCTCAACCTGTAAGCGAACAGTCGCGAATTCCAAAGCGGCTGTGCGGTCTAGCACTCGTTGCTCTAATTCGGCATAAACCTGCACATTTTCTAGCGCCAGTGCTGTTGCATCTGCCAGCGCTTGCAATAGCTCGACTTCTTCAGGGATGGGTTGACGCCGTTCTGCCCAATAGACGCCGATCGCGCCGATCGGATCTAACGTCCGAATAGGCACCATTGCAAGACTTTTAACAAAAGTGGGTTGGTACGCGGTAAACGGAATGCGCTCATCACCATAGACATCAGCAATCACGCAGGGTTGGCGATGATTCATCGTCCATCCACTAATACACACGTGCATGGGAAAGCGCCGCCCTTTCCAGAGTGGAGCGATCGCATCTTCATCGGCATAAAAACATTGATTCTGGTCACGTAATACAAAGCTTGCGCCGTCTGCGTGTGTGAGTTCGCGTGCCACAGACTTGACAATGGTCATGATGGTTTGCAGGTCACGTGCGGGGGAAAGCTCTTGTACAGCCACTACCAAACGCTTTAAGCCATGAAGCGTCGATGAAGAAGCGCTATCAGAAGCTAAAGGAATAGATATTGGTAGGGGAAAGTTCATGAGGAAGCCACTCCTTCAGTTAAAAAGGGAGAATCACGCGACAAAACGATACAAACCAAAATGCTCGCTATCTCAGGTAGATTTATGTTCTAACCATAGAGGTTCCTTCAAAAGTACTATTCAGTGTCTCTACGGTTTTATCCAATGTTTTAAGTAAATATTTATACTGACTTTTACAAATAATGAACGCCTCTAGATTGACATAGGCAGAGTAAGAGCTTGATGAGGTCTTCTCTTGCAGCAGGCTTTGCAATGCTTAAACTGAATTTGTACAGCGAAATAAACTGTCGTTCCGCGTATCATTTTTAACCATGTCAATTAACTCGATTGTGTGCTTAAATACACTAAAATGGCAGCGCAAAATGGCTGAAAAATATTGCTTGTTTAAGTCGAATACTAAAGACGGCAGTGCTGGTTAACGATTTGACTTCTAACCCCTGCCAAAGGCTGCTTTAGAGTTTGACGCTCTTGCTCAAGTGTGATGGGGTAAGTACCCAGAAAAAAATATTCGCGGAGCAGCAGCATCGCCCGTTGAGGGTAAGTCATCTGGGTGGCAAGTGGACTGACAGACGGAATCACCTGAAAGCCAACTTGCTCAAAGATAAGGAGCGATCGCCACAGGTGTGGTGCATCCGTGACTAAAAGAATGCGTTGCACTCCTTGGGGTTGCAATACGGCTTTTGTAAACACTGCGTTCTCCCAGGTTGTTCGAGAACAGCTTTCGCCGCTGATTGCTTGTGCCGGAATGTGCTTGTTATGCAGCATCGCCACCAATTCAGGTGCATCAACAATGCCGCTAGCAAAAATGAGGGGCGCACGCTGGTTTTGCCAAAGCTGGGCTGCTGCCTCTACCCGTTCCAGGCTCTGTTCACGACCACGACCTAAAATGACGATCGCATCGACCCGCGAACCCGAATCTGGTGGTAATGGATTCACGATTCCCGCCATTGCTAACGCCACTACTGGCGGTGAGATGAGCACCAGATAGATGATGAGCAAGACGATCACAACCCTTTGCACTCGACGCAGCCAGCGCCTAGCCCGAAAAAGCCAGAGCAGCCCAATGAAGCCTACCAATGTCAATACGACTCGCACAGGGTCACTCAGCCACTCAACCCCAAGCCACGACAGACGAAGCTGCTCTGTAAACGATAGCCATCCTAAAGTCATAGTCAGGGTTAGGCAAAATGTGACAAGCCTCAGACGAACGAATCGGCAGAGCGCTTCAACAGCTTTAGATAGACCCGATCGCACCGTGCTGTTTCTATACCCGTAGCAGGCTGATAGCCACTGCTTTCGTAGAGCTTGACGGCTTCAGCTAACACGCTAGCAGTTTCAATCCAGATTTGCTCAAAGTGCCGAGCAGCGATTGCGGCTTCTAATGCCTGAAGTAAAAAGCGTCCGACCCCTTGACCTCTGGCATCTGGCAACAGGTACATCTTGCGAATCTCGACTGCCCTCTGTCCGCGCTGAATGGGGTAGTAAGCGCCTGTCCCGACCAGGTTCCCCTGACGCTCAATGACCCAAAATTCGCCGCCAACCGCTTGATAGGATGTTTCAACCTCTAAGACATCTCGATCGGCTCCTTCTGGCTCCCAGCCCAGCCCGTATTCTGCCAGCACAGCGCGAATGATGGCGGCAGCAGCAGTGCGATCGCTCGGTTGCCAGTCACGTAGCAAAAAGTCCCTGTACGAAGCTTGCATGGATGAGAGGTCAGTGCGGATGAGACGTTTGGTTGAATCTGAATCAGGCTTGCTTGGATCAGGCTTGCTGGGTTTGCTCTCGAATCACTGCACTCCAATCGTCATTTTCGACGGCTGCTTGCAGCGTTGAGGATGAGCCAGCGGGGTTCTGAGCCTCGCTTTCGCGGCTGAGAGCTGCATCTGCCATCGCTTTACGCAACTTGAGCTTTTTCGCTTCATATACCTGTCGTTCAGCGGCAGACATGACGGCGATCGCGGCTTCACCGACTGTACTTGCCCACAGTTCACTGGCCTCTGCGTTACCCGATGGCACGTAGTCTAATTGAGCCAACCAGGTCTGTCGCTGTGCTTCCATTGCTTCCCGCCTAGAGACCTTGGAGGGTTCTACTTGCACCAATGCACAAAGATCGCTGCCAAGCTGAGCGACGTGCCCCTTCAGCGAAAGCGCCACATTGCGAGAGTAACCGATGTAGTGAATGTGGCGATCGTGCCCCAGAACAGCATACACGCCCGCAACCTTGGCATTACCAACTCGCTTGCACCAGTCTTCCCAGGGCATCACCTGAGCCGCTGCGTCCAAACTGAGGCTATCGGTTGCTGCAGCGGTATGTTCATCTTCAGAACTATAGAGAAAGCTGTGTAGTCCCTGGTGTTCTTGAGGAATGTTTTGATGCTCGATCGCGCTGTCCGGTTCCATGTGCGTAACTCCTCGTTGTTGTCTTTTAGCGGTTAGCGGTTAGCCTACCTGGTCATAGCCACTCGTCATCAATAACCATACTTGCTCCTGCTCTACAAATAACTGATACTGGCCGCTGACCACTAACTATGAATTCTTGGTTCAGGATGAAGGGTAGACAACAGTTGGCTTTCAACAGCGGCTAATGCTTCCAAGCGACGATCGACTACCGATCGCTCAAATTCAGCGGTTGCTAGTAACCAGTAAACACCACAGTGCCGTGCTTCTGATGCCATCAACCCTCGGTAAAACTTCGCTAGGGCAGGGTCTGGACAGTGCGCACCTAAAAGGCCAAGCCGTTCGTGACTACGCGCTTCAATGAGGCTGCAAACAAGCAGTGAATCTAACAGGCGATCAGGCTCTTTAGCGCGAATTTGTTGATTCAATCCAGCACCGTAAGGCGGCGCGGCAAGAGGACGTAATGGAATACCACGACTCTCTAAAATTTGGTTAACCTGTTCAAAGTGCTCTAACTCTTCTTTGGCAATGGCTGTCAGCGATCGCACAAGCTTTACATTTGATGGATAGCGAAACATCAAATTGAGTGCTACACCCGCGGCTTTGCGTTCACAATGAGAGTGATCCAGCAAAACGATGTCGAGATGGATAAGCGCCTGCTCAAGCCATTGTTGAGTCGTTGGTTGTTGTAGAAACTTGATTGTTGGCAGGTTTGCTGAAAGCACTATCTAAAGTTGAGTGATTAGGTCTACAGACAAACAGTCTACCAAGGTAGGCGAGTCAGGGCAGATGAGTTGCGCAGACAAATTGCGGTTAACTATCAACGGATAAGCTATGTTAGAGGCGCTCTTTATCATCGCGATCGGGCTGATTCCAGCCATCCTCTCGTGGTTATTGATGCGTAAAGCAGAGGCACACTTGAGAACCCGTTTGCGGGCAGCCATGAACGCGTCTGCGTCACATCGGTTGACCCGTTTTTATGGGTCTTCGTTCTCTGCCGATCATCACTATGTTGAAGGTGTGGGATATCTGATTGGCGATTTGACTTGTCGGTTCAACGCTCGCTCTGCCCATCTCCGCTGTGCTGTCAATCCATCTGGGCCCTGCCAGCAATGTCCGCAATATAAGTCGATCGACTTTGATGAGGCTAATTGATTAAACTGGCAGTGGCAAAGCACTGAAGGCTACATTGAATTCAACTCAGTTCTAAAATGTCCCCTCTTTGCCCATGATTTTTCCAACCTTCGCTGAATTCTCTCGCCTCACCAGTCAAGGTAACTTTATCCCTGTCTATCAAGAATGGGTTGCCGATCTGGATACCCCTGTATCTGCCTGGTATCGGGTGTGTGCAGGGCAGCCTTACAGCTTCTTGTTAGAGTCGATCGAAGGTGGTGAACAACTGGGTCGCTACAGTCTTTTAGGGTGCGATCCGCTCTGGACATTAGAAGCAAAGGGGAGCCAAACGACTCAAACCCACCGCGACGGTTCAACGCAGGTTTTTGAGGGTGATCCGTTCACAGCACTTGCCGACTGTTTGCAACCGTATCACCCGGTTAAACTGCCAGAGTTGCCACCCGGCATTGGAGGACTCTTTGGCTTTTGGGGCTATGAGTTGATTCACTGGATTGAACCGCGTGTGCCCGTTTATCCAGCAGTTGAAGCCGATTTACCAGATGGCCTGTGGATGCAGGTCGATCATTTACTGATTTTTGATCAGGTCAAGCGGAAGGTGTGGGCGATCGCCTATGCCGATCTTCGCGACCCTGCGACTGACCATGCCCTGGCCTATCAGCAAGCCTGCGATCGGGTGGCCCAACTGGTGAACAAACTCCAATCCCCTTTGTCCGAACAGGCCGTGCTGCTGGCATGGACACCCCCAGGAGCCACAAGCCACAAGCCACAAGAGCATCCTCCGTTACCCCACACCCCACACCCCACACCCCACACCCTACCCTTCTACACCAGCAACACCACAAAGGAGCAGTTTTGCGCCAACGTTGAAACGGCAAAAGCGCACATTCAAGCGGGCGACATCTTTCAAGTCGTCGTTTCGCAACGGTTATCAGCAGAGTACAGTGGCGATCCGTTTGCCCTCTATCGATCGCTGCGGTTAATCAACCCATCGCCTTACATGGCGTATTTCCATTTTGGAGACTGGCAGATTATTGGGTCTAGCCCTGAAGTAATGGTCAAAGCAGAGCTAGCGTCCAACCCGACTGATCCGTTGGTGGCAACGGTACGACCGATCGCGGGTACACGCAAGCGGGGTAAAACCTTTCAAGAAGATGCGGCTCTAGCCGCCGATTTGCTCCAAGATCCCAAAGAAGTGGCCGAACACGTCATGCTGGTGGATTTGGGACGGAACGATTTAGGGCGGGTTTGTATCAATGGCACCGTTAGCGTGGATGAACTGATGATGATTGAGCGCTACTCGCATGTCATGCACATCGTGAGCAACGTTGTTGGTAAACTCGCACCCAGCAAAACCGCCTGGGATCTGCTAAAGGCTTGTTTTCCCGCTGGGACGGTGAGTGGGGCACCCAAAATTCGAGCGATGGAAATCATTCACGCTCTCGAGCCCTGTCGTCGTGGCCCTTATTCGGGTGCTTATGGCTACTACGACTTTGAAGGGCAGCTGAATACCGCGATCGCCATCCGTACAATGGTTGTCCGTTCACAAGGAGGAGGACAACATACCGTCAGTGTACAAGCAGGTGCAGGACTCGTTGCAGATTCCCAACCTGAAACTGAATATGAAGAGACCCTTAACAAAGCGAAAGGGATGCTGGAAGCCATTCGATGCCTAAGCTAGAGCAATCTTTTAGCGTCTGCTGCTCTTTGAGCTTGCACCGCTGCTTCATAAATGTTACATTACTTTACATGGCGTTAACGGTGGCAGGCTTCGTGGCAAGCTGGTTTAGCCCTCACTGCTAGCTGCCCGGTACACTATTAGCGCTTGTTGGATAGCAGTTCTGAGTGCAAAGGTCTATTCACACCATGCGTAGCTATCAGGCTGCTTGTTCGGGTTTATTGCTCGCTCATGGGGTAGAACTGTAAAGTAGGTGCCCTAAGAAGTACTGCTGAGGTCAGAAATCTTCAATATCTCTACCTGCGTCTTTCCCACCGTGATACCTTTATGGATGGCATAAGTGTCTCGCGTACTGACATCGAAACAAGTTGCTCATCCTTGACTCTCCGGTGATGACCAAGAATTTGTATAATCATCATTTCAATCCACACTCCTCGCCGTCCGGTGTAAGCGCCATCAGACGTGGGACGGTGAACGGAGGCGATTCAATCCGTGTGCAGTATCGTCCAGTATGTTTTTCAAAAAGGGTTGGCTGTTTCCAAGTCGAGCGTGACAGCTCTGATTGAATGCAGCGTTTAGTTGGTGCGCTCAAGCATGTCTATCTGAATCACAGTTTAGAGGTATCGTTCCCATGTCTATTCGTCTCTATGTCGGCAATTTACCCGAAGATTTGAATCGTCAAGAACTAGAGGCGGTTTTCGCTGAAGTAGGCGATTCAATCTCGATTAAAATCATCACCGATCGCAAAACAAACAAATGTCGCGGGTTTGGTTTTGTCACAGTCAAAAGTGAAGAGCAAGCGGATGAAATCATTGAAAAGTTCAACGGCCATCCGTTGAAAGATAACACGCTGAAAGTCGAGCGAGCGCAACCTAGAGCGAAGGATAAAGCAGACGAGGATGCGCCTACTACCGCCGCACCTGTTTCCACTGGAAGTGCAACTGGTGGGGCACGGCGTAAGGGCAATGGCAATAACGGGAATAACAAGTCACGCCGTGCGGGTGGTACTCAAACGGAGTCTGATAGTGTGCAACCCGATCCACGTTGGGCACAAGAGCTAGAAAAGCTGAAGCAGTTGCTAGCCGCCCAAACAACGAATACGTAGAACGCTATATTTCTTCTGCAAAGGCTACGGCTTTGAGGCGAAATTTTTAGGTGGCAAGGTTCTCTTTGATGGCTAACCTGTACCACTTGAAAGTTTCGTCTTTTTAGTTGCAAAGGATACGAGACCGTTGATAAAAGAATGTAAAAGCAGATGACACTTTCCTTCGTTCACAAGTAGTTTTTAGACTACTTTCTGCATCAGCGTAGTGAGTTACTACGGCCTTAGCTGAATCATGCTGACGGTTGTAATGGTTGTTTCAAGGAACTCACGCTTAACCAACTAAAGAATGTTAACTAGCAAAAGCGAGCTGAAGCCAGTGCTGTAAGTGTGAGCGCACTTGCTCAGAGAACACTGTCCGCTGGCTAAACTTATCGGTGCGTATGGGTTTGCGTTCAGCATCAAGCGTCCAACCATAGTCACTACTCAAACGAAGGTTGCCCTGCCAATCTGCGATCGATAAAATCAATTGATTAGCAGGACTATTATCTACATCGCGCACTCGAAACACGTAGTTGTAAGTATTTTGGCTAGCCGCTGCCACAGTAGAGGGCTGACCAAATTCCTGCTTCAGCCGATTTTCTACTTGCTCTGCCAAACCTGCTTCAGTTAAGTCATCCAGAGTTCTTACTGCTAGCGTCAAGGCAAAGTAGAACTCTTCTACGGGAACAAATTCAAGCTGCATGGCTTTGTCTGCTGTTTCGCTCAATCGTGGTTGGTGCTGATGGCGACTGCGTGATCATCATCATGAGTCCTAACACAGATTAGCAGTGTCTAGTAACGAGCACTAGAGCGAGTTCGCCTTTGTGACGATCGCGCTCTAATCACTCAAAGACTCGGTTGAAGTACAAGCCAAAAGCACCCTCTGCTGAAAAAAAGATGCATTAAACAACGTTTCATGCATCTAGTCTTCTTTATAATGTCTCGGTTCTACTGATGACCGGCCTGAAGCTAGCCCAATGCGTAGGCCGATTGCAATGCCCAGAACACTAGGGCTGCAATGCTTCCTAAAACGATAACAGCCGAAATGGCGATCGATTTTGGATTATCTGCGCCGTCAAACTTCATGATGCCGCGATTCAAATCTGACATAGGCGTACTCCTTCTGTGATCTCAGTACTAAAGCAGAAGCAAGACAGAACGATAGCAGTCGCGTCAAGCCGTGCTTTTCATTAGCACTACTGACACACCCAAATTTTAGCCATAATACCCACAGCCACAACAGATTCTTAACGGTTTAATTAGAACTTTCTATGAGTGGCCTGCCAGTGATAGCCCCCTAAACTCTGCAAACAAGCCGAATTTTCTCACCAAGAAGCGGGCGCTAAAAGTTTTGCCCCGCGTCTAGGCTATGCGTCTCATTACATTGCTTTACTTAATTGTTCGCAATACTTATTAACGCTTCATCTATTCCCATAAAGCAGGGGTAATCACTCAGTAATTTTGCGAGTGAAGCAAAAGCTTTTAGGTCTGAGATTCAGTGATTGCGACGGTTGTTTCTACCAAGCCAGTGCCTATTGTTGGATCGGAAGCCAAAACCCATGTCAAACCCTCTACGGGGAGAGGTGAGGCGTACCAAGTTCCATCTATCCGTTAAAGGTAAAAAACAATGGCTGTTGAAAAAGTAAACTCCTCCTCTAGCTTGGCTGAAGTGGTCGATCGCATCTTGGACAAAGGCATCGTGATTGATGCTTGGGTTCGTGTGTCGTTGGTTGGCATTGAACTGCTATCGATCGAAGCTCGTGTCGTGATTGCATCGGTTGAAACCTACTTGAAGTATGCCGAAGCTGTGGGCCTGACCGCTCAAGCGGCTGTTCCCGCGTCTTAGTAAACGCAACCTTTTGTTAACGTTGATCGCCGCATCGCAGTGGATCAACGTTCAAGCTCGATCCCAGCATGTTGCAAAAGGTTTGTTGAATGCTGGGAGACCCTTTGGTTTCCCAGCTTAATGGTTGGTTGATCATTCCCTGACACGATGGGAAGGAGTTTTAACAATGTCTTTAAAGGATTCCTGGCAGCAGCAGCGACAGCAACGCCAGCAAGAAGTAGCCCAGCGTCAACAAACGGTTGCCGATGTATTAACCGCAACTAGGCAAGAACGGTACCTCAAAGCAGCCCAACTGCGTGATGAACTTAGCCTTTTTCGCACAACGCTTGCTAACGAAAGTATCACCTACCGCACCGAGCTACAGCAGTTTTGCCAAAGACTGCACTTAGAAACCCAAGCGTTTCTGATAGCGGCGGGCGATCGTCGCCATCAACAAGCGGCTCAACTCAATCAGACGCTCGATACATTTGTACAGATGCTGAGGCAGCAAACCACCACCTTTCTAGCCACAGCGCAGGCAGAACGTACCGAAGCCGCTGATCGCTTGGAACAAGAATTAGTTGCTTTTGTCGATGCCCTGCGTTCCGATGTGCAAAGCTACCTCATTGAACTCGAAGCCGTGCGCCATCAGCGTGCTGTGCAGTTGGATCAAGCGCTGAGGCATAGTCGAGCCAAACGTGAAGCGGAGACACAAGCACTCTTCCAACGCCTTGCCGTCTTTCGCGCCGAGCTACAACGGTTCTCTCAAGATCTTCGTCACACGGTTTGGGGTAGAGAGGCTGTGAGTGCCGAAGCACCCGTCGTGAGACCACAGCCATATAAACATACTACCAAACCCGTTGGTCGCGTGTCGGTGCAGCCAAATGGCTCAGTAGCAGCCACAACAACTGTAGGAGCGTTTCAAAACGGGAATACGGTTGCAGTTGCGCCGCCTGCAAAAGCAGCGAAGGCACTACAGCCAGAGGTCATCGCTCATGAAAAAGAGGTTTACGCCCATATTCACACCGTTCAAGGCGCACGCTTAACTGAGATTGAAGCCGCGCTTGGCATTAATCGCTTTCAGGCTGTTGATGCGCTGCGATCGCTGATCAAAAAAGGCTTAATTACTCAGCGCGATCGTATCTATCTCGCTCAAACGCAACTTGCCCATACGTAAAAAGGGAGTGGGGAGTAGGGAGTAGGGTAGAAGGCTAAAGGCTAAGGGCCAAAGCTGATTGCTCAATCAACTCAAAACTCTCTTTCCCTTCATCCCTCATCTCTCATCCCTCATCCCTTCAAGAGGTCTAACCTGTGACAACAGTACTCCGCGCCAGCCCCCGACGCTTCGTCAGCACTCCCTCTGTTGAACGAGTAGCAAATCGTGCTCTACGCTATCTGCAATCCGGTTATTCGGTTCATCTACGCGGTCCGGCTGGAACAGGTAAAACGACGCTAGCGCTACATTTAGCCGATTTGCTGGCCCGCCCATTGATGCTCATCTTTGGTGACGATGAGTTTAAAACATCTGACTTGATCGGCAATCAGTCGGGCTATACCCGCAAAAAAGTGGTGGATAACTACATCCACAGCGTGGTCAAGGTCGAGGATGAACTGCGGCAAAACTGGGTTGATTCACGCCTCACGTTGGCTTGCCGGGAAGGGTTTACCCTGGTTTACGATGAGTTCAACCGATCGCGCCCAGAGGTCAACAACGTGCTGCTGTCAGCACTCGAAGAGAAGTTGCTTGTGCTGCCACCTAGCAATAATCGCAGCGAGTACATCCGAGTCAGTCCCAATTTTCGCGCGATTTTCACCTCAAATCCAGAAGAATACTGCGGTGTTCATGCCACTCAGGATGCGTTGATGGATCGTCTGGTGACGATTAACATGCCTGAACCAGATGAACTGACCCAGCAAGAAATTCTGGTGCAAAAAACGGAGGTCGATCGCGCCAGTGCCTTACTCATTGTGCGGTTAGTCAAAGAGTTCCGCATTCGCACCCACAACGAAAAATCGTCTGGTTTACGTTCCTGCTTGATGTTAGGTAAGGTCTGCCATGATCACGAGATTTTGGCATCGCCTGGAAACGCTGACTTCCGTGACCTCTGCTTTGATGTGCTGCTGTCGCGCTCCAGTTTGCCGCTAGCGGAAACAACCAAGATTTTGTGGGAACTGCTCAACGATGCGATCGGCATTGGCCTGGTCGAAGCAGAACCAGAGGCGTGTGAACTCAACCATTCGCTCTACGATGTGGCGATCGCTCAAACCGACACTGTAGCAGCCCAAACCGAAGCCATGACTGAAGCACTGGCTGCACTGGCGTTAGAAGCGGTCATGTCTGAGTCAGCCCTTGACTCGATCGCAGAAGATGCAAGCGCGCTAGAAGTTGAAGTGCCTGAAACACCTGACATCTCTGCACCTTCTGAGGCTGTAAATGGTTCTGAATCTGTAGCATCGTCTGAATCTGTAGAAAGCGCAGAAGCCGTCAAAAGTGCAGAGACAGAAATTCCCTATGAGCAAGAAATCCTTGCTTACCTTAAGCAGGTCAACGGGGCAAGACTTTCACAAATTGAGCGGGCGCTGGAACTCGATCGCTTCCGCACGGTTGATGTCCTTCGCCTGCTGGCAGAAAAAGGTAGCGTGATGCTGCGCGATCGGCTTTATCTCCCTACAAAAGGTTAAATCATGACTGCCGTTATTCCAACCAAAGCCTACCCCACAGCAACTGTGTCCACTAAAGACTCTGCACGATCGATCGCTACTGCCACCGCAGGTTCCACACTGGCAGACGTACTCGAACGCGTGCTCGATAAAGGCATCGTCATTGCAGGCGATATTTCCGTCTCGGTTGCCACCACTGAACTACTCAACATCCGCATCCGCCTACTCATTGCCTCTGTGGATAAAGCGAAGGAGATGGGTATTAACTGGTGGGAGAATAATCCTCATTTCAGCGCCCAATCTCAAAATTTAATCGAAGCGAACCAGCAGTTGATGCAGCGAGTGGAGAGCCTGGAGTCAGAGTTGCGATCGCTCCGTCCCGCCAGCTAGGAAGCGGTCAGCAGTCAGCAGTCAGCGAAAAGGCTGGAGGCTGAACTTAAGGCTCAAAATTCAAACTAATTAGCAAGAACCGTTGATCGAAAAATCGACGAAGATAGAGGCAGGCAACTATACCTGGCAAACCGAGTGACCGCTTCTGATCTCCCGCTTCAAGCCCTCTCAACCACACCCAAAGCCAGTAAAGATGCTGGCTTGGCTCCCCTCTTGCTAACCGTCGTAGAGCTTGTGCGCCAACTAATGGAGGCACAAGTGATCCGTCGGATGGAAGTGGGCGAGCTAAATGATGAAGACCTCGATCGTGCTGCCGAAAGCCTCCGCAAGCTAGAAGAACAAGTTGTTGAAATTTGCCACATTTTTGACATTGATCCGGCAGATCTCAACATTGACCTCGGTGAAATTGGCACCCTTCTACCTAAGACGGGCGGCTACTATCCCGGTGAGAATACTGCCAACCCAACGATTTTGGAACTCCTCGATCGCCTCTTAAATACAGGTGTCGTACTGCAAGGAAATGTTGATTTGGGACTAGCAGACATAGACCTGATTCACGCCAAACTTCAGCTAGTGCTCACCGCGAAGCCGCTTTAGGGGACAGGACATAAGAAAATTTTATTAAGATGTGTTAAGTCGCTCAAGCGGTTGCAGGGAAAGCATTTCAAGACCATCCTTTAAATACTATAGGGAGGCAGTAAGCATTGAAAAAGCTTGAGAGATGGGTAGAGAGAGCCTCCCCAAGATTTGAATTTCTTGTAATAGTTATTGTTGCGTTTGGTTATCTTTCGATTAGCTCTTTGTTCTCTCTCTTCTCCGAACCTCACAAAGTTTTTATTACGGAAAGAAGCTTAATATCTCTACTGCTCTATGAGATCGCTGTGCTTCTTATCCTTGGTTGGTTTTTGAAGAAACGTGGCTGGATCTTGGCACAGCTTGGAGTTATACCAAGCTGGAAGTCAACAGTGGTGGTGGCTGGACTTATTCCAGCAGTTTATGTCACATATGTTCTGATTTGGATTGCTTTAGCAGTACTATTTCCTGAAATTCAAGCAATTAATCAGAATAAAGCTCTTTCCACAGCAGGCATTAGTCTATGGACAATAGTTTGTGCCTCTGTCATTAATCCAGTGTTTGAGGAGATTTTTGTTTGTGGTTACATCATTCATTTCTTGAAGAAATCAAAGAATCTCTGGATCGCTGTAATGAGTAGTACCTTAATTAGAACGCTGTATCATCTATATCAACCTATTCACGGTATTGTAGCTATTTTTTCTCTGGGTCTTGTTTTTGGATTGTTTTATGCTAAAACCAATCGGTTGTGGTCGTTAGTGGTTGTACACGCAATTTTCGATTTGTACGGTCTACTGAATCTTAACCATAATTAGTATTGAAAAGAAGATTTATTCGGCGGTAGCCACTTTTAGACAATAATCACAATGTGGCACTGTTAAGAATTTAGGACGTTATGCAATGTAACTGCGCCAGTGTGCAGAGTGATGAAATCTACACTCTTTAAGAAGTTGAGCGTTAGAGAGTAATTGAGAAGGGAACTCTAAAGCTAGATGTCGATCGAATGCAACGCGATCGCGCTAACGAATTCCTTTTGCCCCCTTTCCTAGACCTTGCCCCATGACAAATAGACTCTATCTTTACGGTATTTTTCCTGCTCCTGGCCCACAAAATCTCCATCTCGAAGGCTTGGACAAGCAGCCTGTACATACAGAAGTCGTCGATAACTTCACTTTTCTGTACTCAGAAGCGCAGCAAGAGCGTTACCTGGCAAGTCGGCGCAACTTGCTGGGGCACGAAAAAGTGTTGGAACAGGTGATGGAAGTGGGCTATCGGACGCTGTTGCCGCTTCAGTTTGGTCTCGTCATTGAAGATTGGAACACGGTGACGAAACAGTTGACTGCACCCTATGGTCAGGGCTTAGAGAAGCTGTTCACAAAATTGAATGGGCAGCGTGAGGTTGGAGTAAAGGTGTTTTGGGAAGCCGATCGTGAACTGCAACTACTCCTAGAAGAGAACGAGACCTTGAGAGAAAAGCGAGACAATCTGGAAGGGCGAACGCTGGGCATGGATGAAGTGGTTTCCATCGGTCAGGCGATCGAACGTGCGATGGAAGCCCGTAAACAAGCGATCATCCAAACCTTTCGTGAAACCCTGAACCCACTGGCGAACGATCGGGTTGAGAACGATACCCTCACCGAGTCGATGATTTTCAACGCCGCCTATCTCATTCCGTGGGAAACAGAATCAGACTTTAGCCAACAAGTAGAAGCCCTCGACCATCAATTTGATAGCCGCCTCAAAATTCGCTACAACAACTTCACTGCACCATTTAACTTTGCCCAACTCGATCGGTTGGAGTAGTTGTTAGTTTTTAATTGTTGGTTGTTAGAGAAAGGGAAGTCAGGATCCAGGAGTCAGAAGTTGATGATCAGCAACGAAGATCAATCTAAATGACTAACAACTCTTTTGATAACTCAACGGTCTTTACAACTAAAACTCTTCTAACTCAAAACTCAGACTCAAAACTTCCCCTTCCTATGCTCTTCAAACTCCTCTTTGCTCCCGTTACAGGCATCGGCTGGATTGCTGAACAAATTCAACAGCGTGCCGATGCTGAACTTGACGACACCGAAAATCTCAGCAAACGACTTTTGGCACTTCAACTCGCTTTTGATATGGGCGATATTCCCGAAGATGAGTTCGAGGCACAGGAGGAAGAGTTACTGATGGCAATTCAGGCAGTTGAAGATAATCTGCGTGCTGAGGCCGCTTTGGAAGCAGAGGTAGAAATGGGCTAACTCGTGCCAGCAATTGATCAGTTAAATTTGCAGGGAAAAGCTTTTAGGTAAGCTTTCGATCGCTCACTCCTTAAATCATTTTTAATTTAATTACACTTAATGACTTACTTATACCAGTTTCCTACGTCAGCGGAAATTGGTGTAAGAACCTGACTTGTAGCTATTTTCCACTTCTGGCTCCTGGTTTCTGACTTCCACTATATCTGTACACGAACGCATTTCTGAGCTAGTTTCGAGGCAGCGATCGCAGGAAGACAGGCAATGCTGACCAAGCTTTGGGCGTTTCTCAACACCGACATCCAGGATTTGAATTGGAAACAAACGGCAGAGGTGACAAAAACTGGCACCGATGCTGCGAAAGCGGTGTTTGATCTGGCAAAAACGGTCAAAGAGCAACAGCCTAAGGTGGAAACGCTGAAGCCCTATATCGAGCAGATTTCCTCCTTGCTGGATGTGCTGAATGCGCCCTTTGCTCAGATTGTGAAAGACGCAGTTCCCTTCGCGCCCCTTGCCATCACGATTTTGAAGCTGGTGTGTGACTACACCCACAAAGAGCCGAGCCTGGAGCAATGCGTGGCTCTGGTCAGTCAGATTGCCTACCTGGAAAGTTTGCAGACTGTTCTGAAAGAAACGCCCGACTTACTGGATCGATTGGGGGACGCTCCAGTTTCAGACACGATCGCTCAGCAAATTAAAACCCTGGGCGATCTGAACATTGACGATCGGGAGGCTCACAAAGCCATCCTTTCCTTTCACGAGTCGAAGCTAGCGGCTGCATTTAACACCGTTCTACAGGTGCGGTTGCAGCAAGCGGGATTGGAGGCAACGGAGGCTCAAACGCTCACCGATCGCGTGGCTCGGAAGACCGACGAATACATGCAACCTGCCTTGGCTCAAGTCGGTGATGGGGTCAAACGTCTGGTGGAGTGGTATCGCGTCGGTGGGCGCGAGGTGCTGGAGAAATACCTCAGCATTGATGATTATCTGGCGCAGCAAATTCAAACTCGTCCGCTGGAAAAGGTCTTTGCGGAGAACTTCACGTTTCGGGATATCTACGTGCCGTTGAACGCGCAGTTCATTCAGCAAAATGGCGAGGTGGATGAGGACAAAGAACCTGTTGCGCTAGAGCAGTGGGCGAAGGCATTGCTCAATGATGACCAGAAGCGCGATCGCGTCATGTTCATTCAGGGCGGCCCTGGACGGGGGAAGAGTGTGTTTTGCCGGATGTTTGCGGATTGGGTGCGGCAGTACGAGCATCCCCGCTGGACACCGATTCTCATTCGCCTGCGCGACATCCGCACGCTAGAGAAAGACTTTGAAGAAACTCTCCGTAAAGCCGTCGATCGCGACTTTGCCCGCAACGATCCGGGCTGGCTGACCGATCGCAATATCCGTTTTCTGTTTCTGCTCGATGGCTTCGATGAACTGCTGATGGAAGGCAGAACCAGCGGTGGGTTGGAAGAATTTCTGAAGCAGGTGGGCAGGTTCCAGGAGAGCTGCAAAGACAATGGGGAGAAGGTCCATCGGGTAATGATTACGGGGCGATCGCTCTCCCTCCAGAGCATCGAACGCCTGATGCCTGCCAACCTGGAACGGGTCGAACTGCTGCCGATGGATGACGCGCTTCAGGAACGGTGGTTTACCCAATGGGGCAAACTGATTGCCGCCGATCCGGTTCATCTCAAGACACTGTTGCAGGACGAACGCTTACCCGATCGGGTGCGAGAACTGGCGCGGGAACCGTTGTTGCTCTATCTGCTTGCCGCCATGCACCGGGATGGGGAATTTAAGCTGGAGATGTTTGAAGGTGCGGCAGGAGCCAAAGCCAGAGATTTGATTTACAGCCGCACGATCGATTGGGTGCTGACCAAACAGCGTCCAGAGTGGCTCAACCAGGATATCACCGCACTGCAAACGGAAAGTCTCCGCCGCATCCTGGAAGAAGCCGGATTGTGTGTGGTGCAGTCCGGTGGTGAGTGTGCCCCCGTCAAAATGATCGAAGACCGTTTAAAGGGAGATGACGAAGCAAAAAGACTGTTAGAGGAAGCACGGGCACGCCTCCAGGGTGATCCACTGAGAAACGCCCTGGCTGCTTTCTACCTACAGCCCGGACGGATAGGCAGTGGCTCGGTTGAGTTTGCCCACAAGAGCTTTGGTGAGTATTTGTGCGCCGGACGAATTAAAGAGAGCTTAGCAGACTGGGCACAACCCGGCATCCGACGGCAGGAGTTTTACATCCCGACGGAACAAATGGACTGGGAGATTTACGACCTGCTGGGCTTTGGTGGGTTAACGCCCGAAATCGTGGAATACATCACCGCCTATTTCGATCTCTGCTCAGACCTGTTTGACGCTGAGAAAATCGTGCGCCTGTTCAAACGCCTGGAGCATTTCTATGTGCGCTGGTGCGACGGCGAATTTATCGATGCACCACCGGAGAACCTGCCGCAGAAGAAGATGCGGCTGTTGAAGGAGCAATTGAGCGATCGCGAAAAGCCCCTAGGACAACGCCAGGTAGATGTCTATACCGGACTCAACGTGATGATTCTGCTGCTGGAACTGCACCGCTATGCCGACGATCGAGATGAGTTGAAGAAGCAAATTATCTTTTACCTCAGCAGACAAATCTCAGGAAAGAACCATCCAGGGCGATTACTTAAAGTCATCCATTACAGCGAATGCCTTGATTTTGAAACCTTCACTGATCTTGCTGGTCCTTTTTTCTCCCTTGCGAACCTTGTCCGTGTCTTCTTATTTAGTACCAACCTATCCGGCGCTAACCTGTCTGGTGCCGACCTCTTTTGTGCTGATCTCTCTAATGCTGACCTATCCGGCGCTAACCTGTCTGGTGCCAATCTCTTTGATGCTGACCTATCCGGTGCCGATCTCTCTAGTGCTAGCCTTTCTGGTGCCTATCTCCTTAGTGCTAACTTGTCCGGTGCCAATCTCTTTGATGCTGACTTGTCCGGTGCTGACCTCTCTATTGCTCATCTGCTCCATACCACTCTTATAGAAGCTGATCTTAGTAGGGCTAATCTTGAAGATATTTCCTGGAATGATCAGATAAACTGGGAGGGTGTGCAAGGGTTAGAGACAGCGGTGAATGTGCCAGAGGCACTGAAGCGGCAGTTGGGGTTGGAGTGAGGGGAAGGCAGAGGGCAGGAGGCAGAGGGCAGAAGGCAGGGGGAGCGGAGGGAGCGGGAAGAACTCGAAACTAACTTATGGCGGTTGTCACGAGCGGAAGTCGTCTTCATCATAGAATTCTGCAATGACGGTTCTGATTTCTGCTGCTTCAACATCCGTTTGGTCAGACTTTGAATAAATCAGCAGGAGTAGGACATTGGATGGTGATTCAACCTGATAAAGCAATCGATAGCCTGCGCTTTTGCCTTTCTGAATATCGCTGTTTTTGATCCGCACTTTGAATACGGTTTACCCAGTTCCTGAAATGCGATCGCCCGGAACGTTACCAGCTTCAAGTTGTTGAATCACAGGTTGGATATCGGCTTGAACCTGACGGTAGCGTTTAGCCAAAGCACGAACCTGTCGCAGAAAGTCATCAGTAAAGCGAACTTGTATAACTGGTGGTTCACTCGACGTCAAGACTGTCCCATAACTCCGAAACAGGACGAGTTTTACCCACTTTGGCATCCTGCAAAGACTGACGTAAGCTCTCTAATATTTTCTCGTTTGGTTCATCATCTTCATCACGTTCGGTAGCCTCTGGGATCAGTACAATGACCTCAACTCGGCTATTTTGATTCATGACTAACGGCGTATCTAAAGCCAACTGTCCTTGCTGATCAACGGTTGCCATCACCTTAATTGCTTTCATCGGTTCACTCGCCACTATTAAGTACATCATTGAGTACATCAGCTAACACAGCGACAGAACCCCGTTTAGCAGTTCCTGCCCGCACAGCCTTCAGTGTCTCTGCTGCGTTTTGAGCAATTTCTAGTCGTCGCTTTTCAATCCGGCGTTTTTGGATCAGTTCAAACAGCAACGCTTGGTCATCGGTAGGCAGCGCGTCACCACATTCAACCAATTCATGAAAAGGAATAGAGGTGTTCATCGATCGCCCATTCCTTGCTATGCGTCTCTAATCTACCAAGAAAAAACTCTTACCAGCGACCACAAGAGCACGCGTGTCTTTTACCGACTCCACACACCCATAATTTTTTCACCCAACCCCGTTTCTTGGTATACAACATGGGCAGTGCATGCTCAAGCGAGTTACCATCGCCACAGTTCGAGTGAGGGGACACGGGTTCAAATGGGACGAATCTTTATTTCAGCAGCGCATGGTGGTCAAGAAAATGGCGTGACCGATCCAGGCGCAGTGATCGGCGGCACCACCGAAGCGCGTGAGATGATCTTGACACGCGATCTGGTGGTCACAGAGTTGCGATCGCGGAGTTTTGAGGTGCTGTCTGTGCCCGATGACCTCAGCGCCATTCAAACCCTCGATTGGATCAATGCTCGCACCCGTAGCGGTGATGTTGCTCTTGAAATTCATACCGATGCCTTTTCCAACCCATCGGTGCGCGGTACGGCAGTGTTTTACATCGCCAATAATGCCCAGCGTCAGGCACAGGCCCAAACCCTTTTGCTGGCGTTACTGCGCCGTGTCCCTCAGCTACCCAATCGTGGCACTCGACCGGATACGGCAACGGGGTTGGGCAGCCTCGCCTTTTGCCGACAGTTAGTTGCTCCTGCTCTATTAATGGAGGTTGCGGTTCTTTCTAACCCGGACGATCGCTTCATCATCCAGAATCAGCGCCGGAATGTAGCCTTGGGCATTGCCGATGGGCTAGCTTCTTGGAGTCAGGGGGTCTCGCCGCCCACTCCTACACCAACCCCTACGCCAACCCCTACACCACCACCCGGCAGCTATCCCTCCTGCAACATTAATATCAACGGACAGACCTATGCTGAGCAGGGCATTGTGGTTAGCGGCAATGCCTATGTGCCCATTGATCTCGTCGATCGCCTGGGTGTGGATGTCTCCACTGACCCAAATGTACGTCGTCTTACCTATCGCAATATTGTGTATGTCAGAGCGGTTGATTTGCGCGATCGACATATCTCAGTTGATTGGAACAACACCACCCGCACCCTCTCCCTTAAGTCAAATTCGCAAATTTGCCCTGGTCAGTTTGACAGAATTGCTGGACAGGGACACACCTCCGAAGTACAACTGCTGATGTTTCTCAAAGCAAATAATGAAGCGGCCCTCACCCGCTATCCTGACATTGCCAAACTCTACCGCGAAGAGGGCAGCATCGAAGGCATTGACTACGATATCGCCTTCTCACAAATGTGCCTGGAAACCGACTTTCTGCGCTTTAGTGGCTCCGTTCGACCAGAACAGAATAACTTTGGCGGACTCGGTTCCGCAGGTGGCGACTCTCAAGGTGCATCGTTCCCCAGTGCGCGCATTGGCGTGCGAGCGCAAATTCAGCACCTAAAAGCCTACGCTAATACAGAACCATTGGCACAGGCAGTCGTCGATCCACGATTTAACTTTGTTGCTCGTGGCGTGGCTCCACTCGTAGGACAACTCAATGGACGTTGGGCGGCTGATCCTCAATATGGAGACAAGATTCTTGCCATCCTGAAACGCTTGTATGAGTCTGCGGGATTGATGTAGGGCAAATGGGCAGAAGAAGGCAGGAGTCAGAGGGCAGGAGTTAGAAGGTAGAAGACAGAAACTAATCAAGCCTTCTGACCGCTGATAGCTGACTGCTGATAGCTCTAAGAACTTGCTAGTTTTATTAGAGACCTCTCCTTACGCTGAGTGTTTCGTGCCGCTAGGAACACTGTTTGTTAAAGGTTCTAGCAACATGTGATGCAAATGCTGGCGAAAGGCGGGTTCCAGGTAGCGCTGTCGTACCGTTTCCCAATCAGACATTGCCTCAGCCTGTGTTTGCTGTACCGTTGCTTGCAGCGTTGGTAGTGTCATATGTCTAGGCAGATGCTTCGCTAGTAGCTCCTGCAAAACCTGGCTGTCGTGCATGGTCCCCAATTTAGCCTGAATCGCCTGGATGTCTCCAATCCAGTCCTGAAAGGCTCCGCCATAAAACGGTACAAAGAACTCTGCCTGATAGCGCACGTGCTTGCAGGCTTTACGAAGATCATGCAGTCGATCGCTCTCTACATCCGATTCATCCGTTTGCACTAACCAGCCAGAATGCAAGAGTAGAGTTGACAGTAATGGACTCAATAAATCTGGAATGAGCGGCTGCAAAGTTTGCGTTGCTAGGGGAGTGTAGCGAGGCTCGTCAATCCAGGCTTCGTAGTCAGCCTTGAGGTGCTGATAGCGCGATCGCATCAAAGCATCCTTCACATCCGTGAAGGCAACCCGACGCTCTTTTTGAAGCTGATCAATGACGTCATCCAGCGATCGCTGCTCGGTTGACGGCATCTCTGGGCGGCAGCGTTGTTGCAACTCTGCTATCTGCACATCCAAATCGCGCAATCTGCCCAACACTCTGGCAAGGGAGCCAATCCGTTTGGCAGTAGTAGCTTTTGGAATGACGATCGCCAGATCAAACACATGCAGCGCCGTCCTTAATCGACGAGTGGCGACCCGCATATTGTGGAGGTGCTTGGGGTGTTTATCTGCAATGACCTTTTTTTCTTGCTCTACCATCGCGTGATACTGCTCACCAATGACCATATGAGCAAACTCACTTAGCGTTAAGGAAGAAGGCAGTTGGGAGGAGGGGGCTGTCCGCTTCTTAGTCTGTTTCATAAAACGGGTTGAATTTCACCAAATTCGTTGCCTATGAGAAAGGTTGATCGTTTGTAGCTGCTTTTCATCGGCATCGATCGAGAGGTTTGTTGCGCTAAGGGCTACCGCTTCAACATGCCTCTTCTTTCACCAGCCTGCATCCTGCTTTAGTTTCATCATCACTTCAGTGAAAACCGTTCGCTCAGACGCCATGATGCAGCCTACAGACCTCGCCTTCAGCTACCAATGAAAGCAAAACTAAATTGAGTGAATTTGTGCATCGCTATTTTCAGTGATGCTACATCTCGCTATTCCAGGACTTATCGTCAAAGATAGTAAGATTATACTGATTTCCTTCAGAAGCGTCTTCACCCGTACAGCCTCCATAACTTTAAGTTGTGTAACAATTTGTCTGGCAAATTGATGAGGTTATCCGTATAATCGAAGGATGGTAAAGAAACGTAAATCTTTGTTCATAATACAGAGGACTGTTCTCATTTTTTGTTGAAAGGGTCTGTAGCATGAACAAAGATTTAAGCCATTTAGTCCTCATTCTTTAATTGGAGCTCTGCGCTATGACCATAGCTGTCGGGCGTGCGCCAGCGAGTCGGGGAGCGTTTGACGTTCT